>NZ_CM001165.1:4810277-5123610 GCF_000213055.1 Streptomyces sp. Tu6071
GCCGTGTCGAAGAGGAACTCCAGCATGGGACGGGGGCGCCCGAGGTCGACCGCGTCGGCGTGCGGGGGAGAGGTGGGGTGGACGAAGACGAGGGCGCCGCGCCGGTTCAGCTCCTCCCACAGCGGCGCGAAGCGCGCGTCGCCGAGGTAGACGCCGTGGTGGTTGCTCTCGACGGCGACGCCGTCCGCGCCGAGCACGTCGAGCGCGTACGCGGCCTCGGCGAGGGAGCCCTCGACGTCGGGCAGCGGCAGCGAGGCGAAGAGCCCGAACCGCTCGGGGTGCGCGTCGCGCACCCGCGCCCCGTACTCGTTCACGTCGCGTGCGAGGGCGCGTGCCGCGGTGTCGTCGCCGAAGTGGACGCCGGGTGAGGAGATCGACAGGTAGGACTTGGTGATGTCACCGCGCCTCATGAGGTCGAGGTGCGACTCGGGCGACCAGTCGGGCCAGCCCGGCATCCCGTCCGGGTGCGCGACGCCCGCCGCGCGCGCCTCGGCGACGTAACGGTCCGTGACGAAGTGGGCGTGGACGTCGACCAGGCCGGTCGGGGCCCCGGCGTCGGGGGCGTGGGTGCGGTGCGGACTCATGCGGCGCTCCTCCATCGGTGGTGGCTCGCCTGCGAATCTAGGAAGACGGAGCGGGAGCCGCAGGAGCGGTGCCAATGAATGGAACACCTGTGAACGCACGATCCGAGGGAAGCGCCGGGGAACCCGGCGGGGCGGACGGCACGGCCCGCGACGAGGGCGCCCCGCGGCGGCGCGGGGGCAAGCCCGCGGCGGGCAGCCCCGTCATCGACCGGGCCTTCGCGCTGCTCAACGCCTTCGACAGCGGGCACCGGGCGCTGACCCCCGCCGAGCTGGCCCAGCGCGCCGGGATGCCGCGCTCCTCGGCGCTGCGCCTCGCGCGTTCCCTCGTCCGGGTGGGGGCGCTCGAACGCCGCGCGGACGGCGTCTTCGTCGTGGGCCTGCGCCTCCTGGAGACGGCGTCGCTCGCCCCGCGCGGCCACGGGCTGCGGGCGGTCGCGATGCCGTACCTGGACGACCTCGTCCACGTCACCCACCAGCACGCGCTTCTCGCGGTGCGTGACGAGGCGGAGGCGCTGCTCGTCGAACGGCTCTCGGCGCGCGAGGCGAGCCCCGTGCGGTACCGGGTCGGCGGGCGGGTGCCGCTCACGCACACGGGCGTCGGTCTCGTCCTGCTCGCCTTCGCGCCGCCCACCCTCCAGGACTGCCTGATCGCCTCGTACGTGCCCGGACCGGGCCTGGACGACGTCCGCACCCCCGCCGACCTGCGCCGCCTCCTCGCCGAGGTGCGCAGGACCGGCTTCGCCCGGGGCCGGCTCACCACGCCGTGGCCGATGAGCACGGTCGCGGCCCCGGTCCGCGACGCCTCGGGCGTCGTGGCGGCCCTCTCGGTGGTGGCGCCCAGCGACTCCTTCCCCGCCACCGATTACGCCGCCGCCGTCCGCGCCACCGCCCGCGCGGTCTCCCGCGCCCTGCGCGCGGACGCTGAGGAGGCCCCGGCGGCGGGCTGAGCGGGTTGTTGCGGAGTCGGGACATCCGCAGGGTTTTGAACGCGCTCAAAAATCTCTAGTTTTTGAGCATGTTCAAAAACACGCGGGACGGTGGCGGGGGCGGCCGATACGCCTCCTGGACAAGGGACTTCGAGTCCGAGCGGGAGCGCAGGGCGCGACAGGGGGACCCGGAGTGGGCGCGGGGCGCGGCGCTGCCGCCCGCGCTCGTGCGCAGCCTGCGCCGCTTCCAGGTCGGCGAGAACGGGGACGGCGCGGAGCTGATCGGCAAGGCGGACCGGGCGGGCGACCCCACCTACGCCGCCGCGGCCCGGCTGTTCGTCGCGGAGGAGCGGAACCACGCCCGGCTGCTCGCGGAACTCCTCGCGGCGGGCGGGGCGGGGACGCTGGAGGCGCACTGGAGCGACACGGCCTTCGTGCGCCTGCGCCGACTGCTCGGGCTCCGGCTCGAACTGCTCGTCCTGATGGTCGCCGAGGTCGTGGCCCTGCGCTACTACCGGACCTTGCGGGACGGCCGCGTCGATCCCCTGCTCTCCGAGGTCGCGGGGCGCGTCCTGGCGGACGAGGAGCGCCACGTCCCCTTCCACTGCGCGCGCCTGCGCGAGGGCTTCGCGCACCTCCCGGGCCCCGCGCGCCGCCTCGTCACGGCGGGCTGGCGCGCGCTGCTCGCGGGAGCGGTCTGCGTGGTCGCGGCCGACCACGGGGCGGCCCTGCGCCGCTGCGGGGTCACGCGGCGGGAGTTCGTGCGGGACGTCGTCTCGTCCTCGGCCCCGGTGGCCGCGACGATCGCGGGAGCGGGCCCGGCCCCGCCCCCCCCGCTGTGCTGCTCACCTGAGGGCCGCCGCCGACCGGCGAGATCCGGACGCGTTGTCGCACGGCCGCGCGCGGGAGCTCGCGCCCGCGCGCGCACGCCCGTGTCCCGCCCGGTCGCGGAGGGTGGGGACAGGCGAACGGCCGGGTCGCCACCCCCCACAGGAGAGACCCGGCCGTCGCACGGCACGGGCCGCTTGAGGGCCCGTACTTCCTACAGCGCCATGGTCTCCCGAGACGTCACACCCGGACGGTCACGTGTCGGTAACGCTTCGTGGTGCGCGGGGCAGGGCCGAAGGTCCGGCTCGGCCTGAAAGGGTGGAGTACTGGCCAAGTGACCGGTAGCGTGCTGATTCGCGCCGGACCGGACACGGGCCCGGTGGGGACGCGAGTGGGGGCAGGCTGAGGGGTGCTGGGGGACGACGCGGAGCTGACCGCCGCGGTACTCGCGGCTCAGCGGGGGGACGAGGCCGCTTTCCGTACGGTGTACCGCGAGGTGCAGCCGCGCCTGCTCGGCTACATCCGGACCCTCGTCGGCGAGGCCGACGCCGAGGACGTGGCCTCCGAGTCCTGGCTCCAGATAGCCCGTGACCTGGGCCGTTTCGACGGCGACGCGGACCGCTTCCGGGGCTGGGCCGCGCGGATAGCGCGCAATCGCTCCCTCGACCACATCCGGATGCGGGGCCGCCGCCCCGCCGTCGGCGGCGACGAGTCCGAACTCACCGTGCGGCCGGGGAACTCCGACACGGCGGGCGAGGCCATCGAGGCGCTCGCGACCGGCGAGACCCTCGCCCTCATCGCCCGCCTCCCGCAGGACCAGGCCGAGGCCGTCGTCCTCCGCGTCGTCGTGGGCCTCGACGCGAAGAGCGCCGCAGCGACCCTCGGCAAACGTCCGGGCGCGGTACGCACGGCGGCCCACCGGGGACTGAAGAAACTGGCCGAACTCCTCGGCGGGCGCGAGGCGGACGGGGCGGACGGGCGCGGCGGGACGACCGGCGGCGGGACGGGCATCGCCGACGCGGGCGAGGGCCCGGGGCCCGCCGGTTCCGTGGGCGGCACCGGCCCCGGCGGCCCGGCCGGACCCGGCGGCGCCGGGGGAGCGGGCGGAGCGGGCGGCCCCGGCGGGGCCCGGGTGCCCGGCGGTGTGCGCGGCGCGGGCGGGCGCCTGCCCGGCGGCCCGCGCGGCACGACGGGCGCGGTCCGCGACAGCGTCCACGACGGCACGGGCCGCCCGTCCGGCGAGGGCGAGCACGAGCACGAGCGCGGCGGGGCGCGTACGTACGGAGAGGTAGCGACGTACGGCGAGGCGGCGACGTACGGCGAGGCGGCGACGTACGGAGACGCCGCCCCGTACGAGGGCGAGCGCCCCCACGCCCGCCCGCACCCCGCGTCCCCCGGCCATCCCACCGGCGGCCACCCGGCCCCGGCTTCCGGCCACTCCACCCCCGGCCACCCGGCCCCCGGTCACCCCGCCCCCGCTTCCGGTCACCCCGCCCCCGTCCCGCCCGCCCGGCGGGCCGCCGTTCCCGCGCAGCGGCGGGGCGAGGGGCAGGGCGGGCGGCAGTCGGTGCCCGCCGGGGCGAGCCCCTGCCCCGGCGTCGTGCGGAAGGAGGCGTGATGGCACAGGAGTCCGGCACGCGCCGCACGGGCGCCGCGCCGCCCGGCGGCCGTCCCGCGCGCACCGAGCGCGCCCTCGCCCGTACGGCGCGGGCCGCGCTGCTCGCGGAGCGCCCGTACGAGTCGCTCGACCCCCGGGCGCGGACCGAGGCCCGCCGGGTCGAGGCGGCGCTCGGCACCCTGACGCGCCCCGGAGGGCCGTCCGGCCCCCCGGAGCCGCCCGCCGAACTGCTCGCGGTCTTCCGCGCGGGCGCCGCGCGTGACGCGCGGGGGGCGGAGGCGCCCGCCGGGACGCGCTTCGGGGCGCGGCGCGCGCGGCTGCTCGCCGCCGGGGTGCTGAGCCTCGGCATGGTCGGCGGCGTCGCCGTCGCTGGCGGCACCGGCGCGCTCACCTCCTTCCCGAGCTTCCCGAGGACGGTCCAGCCGCGCGACCCCGGCCCCGCCCCCGACGATTCCGGCACCCCCGAGGGCGCGGTCCCGGGAGCCACCTCGTCCCCCGACCCGGCGCGGGAACTGCTCGCCCCCTCCGGCCAACCGTCCGGGGTGTCCCCCAGCCCCTCCCCGAGCGGCACCCGGAGCGGCCCCGCCGCCACCGGCACCGCCGCCTCCGGCACCGCGAACGCCTGCCGCGCGCACCTGCGCGGGCACGTCGTACGTGCGACGGAGCGGCGGCTCGCGGCGCTCGCGGGCGGGACGGGGCGGATCGAGGCGTACTGCGCCTCGCTCCTGCGCGGCGGGACCCACGTCCCGGGCCCGAGCCTGCCGGTCCCCGCCCCGGCGGCCCCCTCGCTGACCCTCCCGGGGCTCCCGGGCCTCCCCACCACGTACCCCACCTACGGTTTCGAGGAGCCCACCGGCAGCCCGAGCCCGAGCCCGACCCCCTCCGCCACCGAGGAGCCGGACGGCAGCGGGACGCCGACGTGGGGACCCCACGAGACGAGCCCCGCCCCGCCGACGGACGCCCCGTCACCACCCCCCGACTCCCCGGAGGCCCCGGCCCCGGCCGACTCCCCGGCGCCCTCCGCACCGCCCACCGGGGACCTCCGGGACCAGCCCTGATCCCGCCGCGCGGGGGCGCGCGCGAACGGGGTGTGACACTTTTCGCGCCCTTGACGCAGAGATAAGTGAGCCGACTGGTCATCGGCTGTCGCACGAGCCGGGGTTCCCCCCGTACCACCGGCTCGTTGCCACCGGCGCGGGCGGGACACGTTCCCCCGGTCCCGTCCGCGCCTCGGCACATACTGAGCGGACGTTCAGTACACGATCACCTTGTCCCCCGTGCGCACCGTGTCGAAGAGCGCGGCGACCTTCGCCTTGTCCCGTACGTTGACGCAGCCGTGCGAGGCGCCCGCGTAGCCGCGCGCGGCGAAGTCGGGGGAGTAGTGCACGGCCTGGCCGCCGCTGAAGAAGAGCGCGTAGGGCATGGGCGTGTGGTAGATCGTCGAGACGTGGTCGCGGGACTTCCAGTAGACCTTGAAGGTGCCGTCACGGGTCGGCGTGTACGCGGAGCCGAAGCGGACGTCCATGACGGAGACGACGCGCCCGTCCACCATCCACGCGAGGGTCCGGCTCTTCTTGCTGACGCACAGGGCGCGTCCCGTGAGGCAGCGGGGATCGGGCCTGGTGGGCGGCAGCGTCGTCTCGGGATACAGCGCGGCCTTCGTCGGCGCGGGTCCCGCGGCCCTGAGCCGCGCCCACGTCGCGGCGTCGAGCACGCCGCTCGCCGCGAGCCCCCGGTCGCGCTGGAACGCGGCGAGCGCCTGCGCGGTGACGTCCCCGAAGTACCCGGTCGGCTGCTGCCGGAAGAACCCGAGCGACCAGAGCCGGGCCTGCAGGGCGCGCACGTCGGAGGTGCGCTGTCCCTTGCGGGGGAGGGCGGGGGCGGTCGAGCGCGGCGGGGTGCTCGGGCGCGGGGCGCTGGCGCGGGGCGCGGGGCTCGTACGGGCGGGCGCGGGGTTCACCGGGGCCGGGCGCGTGGGGGCGGGACTCGTCCGGGCGGGGCTAGACCGGGCCGGAGCGGGCGTCGCGACGGAGCCGGGCGCCTTCGCCTCGCCGGAGACGCCGGCCCCGGCCACCCCGTCCACCCTGCACCCGGCGAGCACGAGCACACCCAACACCCCTGCCACGACCACCGATCCGCGCCGCATCCGCATCCCCCTCGTCGTCCGGACGCCTTCTGAATGCCCCGGACAGGACGGGACGAACCCCCCGTGCCTCCTGCCGGTGGACACGTTGCTCGACGGCGACTGAGGCGGGCGGTCCGGCGGGGCTGTCCGGCTGCCGGAAAGGGGGTGTTCGCGTGGGTACGCGCGTGCGACACTGCCGCCATGTTCGGCGTCATAGATCTCCCCACGTACCTCGCGGGCGTTGCCCTCATCGTCCTGCTGCCCGGACCCAACTCGCTCTACGTGCTCTCGGTGGGCGCGCGGCGCGGGGTGCGGACCGGGTACAAGGCCGCCGCCGGGGTGTTCCTCGGGGACACGGTGCTCATGACGCTGTCGGCGGCCGGGGTCGCCTCGCTGCTCCAGGCGAACGAGGTGCTGTTCTCGATCGTCAAGTACGCGGGCGCCGGTTACCTGACGTGGCTCGCCTACGGGATGATCCGCTCCGCGCTCGCGCTGTGGCGCACGCGCAGGGAGCGGGCCGCCGGGGCGGCGGGCGAGGAGGTGCCCGCCGGACGCGAGCGGCCCTTCCGCCGGGCCTTCGTGATCAGCCTCTTCAACCCGAAGGCGATCCTCTTCTTCATCGCGTTCTTCGTGCAGTTCGTCGACCCGGCCTACGCCCACCCGGCGCTCTCCTTCGTCGTGCTCGGCTTCTTCGCCCAGCTCGCCAGCGCCCTCTACCTCAGCGTCCTCATCTTCACCGGCACCCGCCTCGCCGCCGCCTTCACCCGCCGCCGTCGCCTCCGCGCCACGGTCACCTCGGCGGCGGGAGCCCTCTTCCTGGGCTTCGCGGTGAAGCTCTCGCTGAGCGGCGTCTGAACGCCTCCGCACACCCGAACGCGTGCGGCCCGCAGCGGACTTCGGGCGCCGCTCCTCCATCTGAGCCGCCCCGGGAGTCGGGATCTCAGGCCCCGTCCGGCGCCGCGTGCGCCGCCGCTCCCAGGTGCCGCTCCAGCCACGCCACCGCCCCCTCCGGGGCCAGCCCCTCGCCGCCGCCCGTCCAGGCCACGTAGCCGTCGGGGCGGATGAGGAAGAGGCCCTGGCCGTAGGGGGCGTAGGGGCCGATGGCGTGGGTGCGGACGTGCGCGGGGAGGGTGCTGGGGAAGGGGAGGGCGACCTCGTCGGGGGTGCGGCCCAGCCCCACCGCCAGGTAGGTCCAGTGCGGGCCCCGGAAGACGTCGAAGAGGCGTTCGCCGGGGGCGTCCCCGAACGGCCCGTCCGGCGCCCTGTCCCCCGCGCGGAGCGGGGCATCCGCTCCGCTCGTGTGCTCGCTCAGGCTCGATTCCCGGTAGTGGAGGCCCAGTTGGCGGGTCTCCTTGCCCCTGCGGGTCTCGCCCCTGTGGACGCGCGTGGAGAGGTCGAGCATCCCGGCGGCGACCGCGCGGCGCTCCTCCTCGTACGTGGCGAGCAGCGCTTCCGGGGCGCCCGCGAGGACGGCGCCGAGCTTCCAGCCGAGGTTGTACGCGTCCTGGATGCTCGTGTTGAGGCCCTGGCCCCCGGCCGGTGAGTGCACGTGCGCCGCGTCCCCCGCGAGGAACACGCGGCCGTCCTGGAAGCGGTCGGCGAGCGCCGCGCGGGCGGTGAAGGCCGAGGCCCACGCCACGGCGGTCACCCGCGAGGGCGCGAGGTGCGTGCGCGCGGCGATCGCCGCCCGTACCGCCTCGGGGTCCGTCTCGACGGCGGTGCCCTCGGGGAAGGCCGTGACGAACTGGAAGTCGTCGGTCCCGGCGAGCGGGCACAGCGCCGCGAAACCCCCGTCCGCGCCCGGGAAGACGTGCCAGTGGGTACGGGGCAGCGCGCCCTCCGCGAGCCGCACGTCCGCGACGAGCATCGGCTTCGGGTCCACCGTCCCGCCCGTCATGCCGATCCCGAGCAGCCGCCGCACGGCACCGCGCGCCCCGTCCGTGCCGACGGCGTACCGGGCCCGCACGCTCCCCGCGCGCCCGGCGAAGCGCAGGCGCGCCCCCTCGGCGTCCTGCTCCAGGCCGGTCAGCTCGTGCCCGTACGAGACCTCGCCGCCCAGCTCCGTGAGCCGCTCGCGAAGGAGCCGGGCCGTGCGCCACTGCGGCAGCATGAGCGTGCCGCCGTACGGCTCGCTCTCCGTCGGCTCCGCCTCCTCGATCATGCGGAACTCGTCGCCCGGCGTGCCCGCCGTCCACGGCAGGTTGGGCGGGTACGGGCCGCCCGCCGCCAGGAAGCGGCTCGCGAGGCCGAGGTCGTCGAGGACTTCGAGGGTGCGGGACTGGATGCCCTTGCCGCGCGAGCCCGCGAAAAGGTCCGTGCCGCGCTCGGCGAGCAGGACCCGCGCGCCGCGCCGCACGAGGTCGATCGCGAGCGTGAGCCCGGTGGGGCCCGCGCCGATCACCGCGACGTCGTAGGTGTTCATGGACTCACTCCTTAACGGTGTTAAGCGCTGGTGTCCGCAAGGATGCGCTTAACGGCGTTAAGGAGTCAAGCGATGCTCTTCGCGGCCGTCTACATTGGGGGCGTGGCCAGCAAGAATCAGACGCCCCGGCTCGACCGGGCACAGGTCGTGGACACCGCGCTGCGACTGCTCAACGAAGTCGGTCTCGACCGGCTCAGCCTGCGGCTCATCGCGGGGGAGCTGGAGGTGAAGGCGCCCGCGCTCTACTGGCACTTCCGCGACAAGCGCGAACTGCTCGACGAGATGGCCACGGAGATGTACCGGCGGATGACGGCGGGGGGCGACGAACCGTCGGGACCCGCCGCCGGGGACTGGCGCGGGCGGCTCACCGCGACCGCGCGCGGGCTGCGCGCGGGCCTGCTCTCCTGGCGCGACGGGGCCCGCGTCTTCTCGGGCACCCGCTTCACCGGCGACGAGCACGGCCCCGGCCTGGAGGCCCAGCTCGCGGCCCTCACGGCGGCCGGCTTCACCCTCGCGCAGGCGGCCACGACGAGCACGGCGCTCTTCACGTACGTCCTGGGCTTCGTCACCGAGGAGCAGGGCATGATCACGTACGCCGACGACCCGCGCCCCGCCTTCGACATCGCCGAACGCGAGCGCCGCCTCGCCGCGACCCCCCTCGCGGCCGAGGCCGGCCCCCTCGTCTTCGGCGACTACGACGCCCGCTTCACGGAGGGCGTCGCACTGCTCGTGACGGGGGCGGGGGCGCGGTACGGGGTGGCGTGAGGGGGGCGCCCGGCGGGGCTCACACGGCGGTACGGGGCGGCGCTCACGGTACGGGGCGGGCGCACGAGCACGGGGCGGGCGCTCACGAGCACGGGGCGACGCCCCACGGGTACCGGGCGCGTGTCGCACCCGTACGGAACCGGCCCCGTCAGCGCCCCGTACGCGCCTGAGCGACCCCCCGCGCCACCGCCCGCCGCAGCTTCGGCGTCAACGGCCGCTCCACGCAGCGGTGCAGGAGCCAGGCGAGGAGCAGCATCGCGGCGATCGTCGCGGGGAACGTGACGGCGGCCGGGACGCCGAGCGAGACGTGCAGGGCGTGCACGACGACCCAGCCCAGGTGTTCGTGGACGAGGTAGAAGGGGTACGTGAGCGCCCCCGCCACCGTCAGCCAGCGCCAATTGGCGCGGTCGAGCCAGCCCACGGCGATCGCCGCGACGGCCGCGAAGCCGAGCGTCACGATCGCGATGATCACGACGGTCGAGCGGTACGAGAAGGCGTCGGGCCCGTCCGGGTGCCACAGGTCGCCGACCGCGTAGTGCTGGCCGAGGAGCAGCCCGAGCAGCGCGAAACCCCAGCCGAGGACGTCGCGGCGGTCGCGGTGCACGAGGTAGAGGCCGATGCCGCCGACGAAGAACGGCGCGTAGCGCGGCATGAGAACCTGGTCCAGGAGCGCCGAGTCCGCCGCGTCGCCGAGCGCGGCGGCGAGCGTCCACAGCGCGCAGAAGAGGACGACCCTGCGCCGCGTCACCCCGGGCAGGACGACACACACCGCGAACAGCGCGTAGAACCGGACCTCGGCCCACAGCGTCCAGCACACCCCGAGCACGCGCGGCGCGCCGAGCGGCATCTGGAGCAGCGTCAGGTTGAGGAGCGTGTCGCTCGGTGAGAGCGCGTGCCACAGCACCCACGGCAGCGCGAACACACCGCTGACCAGCAGGATCGCGACCCAGTACGCGGGCATGAGGCGCGCCACGCGCGAGGCGAAGAAGTCCGTGAGGCCGCGCCCCCAGCCGCTCATGCAGATCACGAACCCGCTGATGACGAAGAAGATCTGCACCCCGAGCGGACCGTAGGCGAACCACTCGTGCAGGCGCGGGAACTGGGCGGCGGGCGAGGCGCCCCAGGCCCGCGTGATGTCGCCGCCCCGGCCGCCGTAGTGGTAGCACGCGACCATGAGCGCGGCGAGCAGGCGCAGGCCGTCGAGGGCGCGCAGGCGGGGGCGCCGGGGAGGCGCGGGGTCGGTCGCCGCCGGGATGGGGGGCGCCGCCTCGGTGGGGAGCGCGCGGTGGAGCGGTGCCACGCGGACGGGCTCGGCGGGTGCGGACATGCGCGCCTTCTTCGGGACGGGTGGACGACGAGGCCGCCGTTCCCGGTCGGGGAGGTACGGCGGCCCTGGCAGCGTAGGGAGCAAGACGGCGTCCCGTACGTCCCTGACGGGACCGTTCGCCAGGTCTTCGGCGAGAGTTCACCGGCAGCGCCCGTGCGCGGCGATCGCGGTGGGAAGGGGATTCGCCACCCCTTCGCCGTCCGTTCACCTTCACGTGGCGGCGCTTTACCCCGCGCGCCGAAGACTGCCGCACGCCCCCCGTCCGCGTCCACGCGCCCCGGGGGCGGGACTTCGCGCCCGTGGCGCACCGCACATCCGCACCACCGAACCGCCAGGAGAGCCATGCCGAGAAGCCGAGCCCTCAGTCCGCAGGAGGAGCGGGGCGCCGTCGAGGAGCCGCCGCCCGCGCTGGAGGAGTGCCTGCGGGCCTGTGCCACGCACAGCGGGAAGCTCGTCGCGGGCCTCGACCGGCGGCGCGGCGAACTCGCCGAGGCACTCCGGGCCTTGCTCGCCCTGCACGCCTCGCGCGCGCTTCCCGCCGGGGCGCCGCGCGCCGAACGCGGCCCGGTCTCCGCGCTGTTGCGCCGCGCCCAGGCCACCGCCTCGGCCGCGCCCGCCGCCACGCCCGGTCCGCTCACGCTCGACAACGCGCTCCTCGACGCGCTCCTCGCCGTCGGCGGCAAGGCGCTGGACTGCGGGTACGAGGACGAGCGGGCCCTCGCGGACGTCGTCTCGCGCTGCCTCGTCGCCCTGCGCAAGGGCTCCCGTGCCGCGTGGCGGCTGCGCGGGCGCGTGCTGGAGGCGCAGGGCGCGTACGCGGAGGCGGCCGACGCCTACGACGAGTACCTGTCCAGGACCGAGGAGGACGGCTTCGGGGTGCGGGCCCGCGTCGCGGGGCTGCGCGTCGCCGCGGAGCGCGAACGCGAACTCGCCGGGCTCCTCGCCGCCGCCCGCCCCGGGGCCGGGGCGTACCGCGAGGAGCCCCTCACGGAGACCTGGTTCGACGGCCTGGAGCTGGTCGCGCGCGGTGAACTCGACGGCGCGCACGACCGGTTCGCCGGGGCGCTGCTCGGTCTCGCCGACCGGGGCGAGTGGCGTGAGTTCCAGGACGCCCTGGGCCGCACGCTCGACGTGAGCCTCCACGACCTCGACAGCCGGGTCACGACGCCGGGGCCGGACGCGCCGGTCGGCGGCGGCACGGACGGCGGCCCCCGTGCCGCGCTCAACGCGCTCCTCGCGCACTACGCCGACCTCGCCCGCTCGCGGCAGCGCGGCCCCGTCGAGGAGCCGACCTTCGGCGGCGCGAAGTGGCTCTCGCTCGGCGAGTTCCGCAACAGGATCGCGGGCAAGTCGGTCTGCCTCGTGGCCAACTCCGGTCGCGTGGGCACGGGTTCGCTCGGCGCGGAGATCGACGCGTACGACCTCGTGGTGCGCTTCAACTCGTACCGCATCGACCCGCGGGCGACCGGCGCGCGCACCGACATCCACGTCACGATCCACAAGCACGCCTTCAACTGGGACCAGCACGTCGACACCCGCCTCGTCTTCGGCGGCGACGTGGGCGCCTGGCGCTCCTCGCTGCGCAACCGGCTCGTCCCCGGGGCCCAAGTACACCTCGGAGACGACTCGTTGCGGTGGCCGCTGCGCGAGATCGGCAAGGTCGGCCCCGAGGAGTGGCCCGCGATCCCGACCACGGGCTTCAACACGCTCTTCCTCCTCGACTTCCTCGACGTGAACCCCGTCATCGACCTCATCGGCTTCGACTTCTACGAGTCGGGTGCCTACCGCACGAGCGAGGCCATGCGGATGCCGGTGACCTCGGTCCACGAGTACGCCGACGAGAAGACGTGGGTGCTCGACCGCGCGACGAAGGTGACCGAGCACCGGATCAGCCTGCGCTGAGCCGCCGCCCGGCACCCGTGACCCCCGTACTCCGCCGCAGACCTGAGGACTTCACCCCGCCATGTCCCGTACCACCGCCTCCGCCGCCCCGCCCGCCGTCCACACCCCCGCAGCGCCCGTGCGCGAGGCCGCCGCGGACGACGTGCGCGACCTCACGGGCAAGCGCCGCGTCGCCTTCGCGAGCTTCGTCGACGAGAACTACCTCCCCGGCTTCCTCGCCCTGCTGCGCTCCCTCGCCCTGAGCAACCCGGAGGTCTGCGAGGACTTCCTCGTCCTCCACGACGGCCTGCGCCCCGCCTCCCTCGCGCGCATCCGCGCCCTCCACCCGCGCATCAGGCCGCGCCGCGTGGACGCCGCCCGCTACGACGCCTACGCCAAGGGCGACCAGAACAACTACCTCGTCCGCAAGGCGTACTTCCTCCTCGACGTCTTCCGCGTCCGCGACTACGACACGATCATCACGCTCGACACGGACATGGTCGTCCTCGGCGACCTCTCCGAACTCCTGCGCCTGCGCGAAGGGCTCGCCGCCGTACCGCAGTTCTTCTACGGCACCCACAAGCTCAACAGCGGACTCCTCGTCATCCAGCGGGAATTCCTCTCGGACGCCTTCTGCGAGCGCATCGACGAGACGGGCCTCGCGGGCACCTACGAACTCGACAAGCACGACCAGGGCATCCTCAACGCCGTGCTCGACGGGGACTTCGTGCGCCTGCCCGCGCGCTACAACTTCGTCAAGCGCCGCCTCTCGGGCGACAAGCCCGTCCCCGAGGACACCGCCGTGCTCCACTTCACCGGGCGCCACAAGCCCTGGCAGGGCGGCGAGAACGGCTACGCGGAGGCCGAGGCCCGCTGGCGCGACTTCCACCTGACCGAGCGGGAGTTCCAGGACGCGTACCTCGCCCTGCCCGGCGCGAAGCACCCCGATCTCCTCGTCCACCTCGGCACCCCGTACGTCCACCGCACGGGCGAGGTCGAGGCGGCCCGCAGGATCGCCACGGCGCACATCGGCGCGGGGCACTTCGAGGAAGCCGTCGAGATCCTGCGCGCCGTCCGCGTGCCCGTGCACGACGCGTGGCCGCACGAGGTCCTGGGCCACGCCCTGCTCAGCGTCTCGCGCTACGCCGAGGCCACGAGCCACCTGCTCCTCGCGGCCACGTCGCCGCACCGCGCCCCGACCGCGTACAGCCGTCTCGCGCAGATCGCCTGGATACACCACCGCGACGAGGAGGCCCACGCCTACGCCGGGAAGGGCCTCTCCGTCGACCCCACGCACCGCGCCGCGCGCATCTGGCACCAGCGCACCCGCCACGCGGCCCCCGGCGCCTCGCTGCCCCAGCAGCCGGAGGGCCCCGCGCACGAGCAACTCGCCCACGTCGCCTTCTACATGGAGGGCCAGGGCAACGCGGGCGACAAGGTGCTCCCCGAGTCGGTGCGCCTCGCCCTGGACGCCGACCCCTCCGCGCGCCGCTGGCACTCCCTGCACGCGCACCGCCTCTTCGACCGCGCCGCGCTCGCCGAGGTCAACCGGCGGCGCGGGCTCGTCATCGGCGGCGGCGGCCTCTTCATCCCGGACACGGCGCCGAACGGCAACAGCGGCTGGCAGTGGAACGTACCGCCTGAGCACCTGCGCGCGATCGACGTGCCCGTCATCGTGCACGCGGTCGGCTTCAACGCCTTCGACGGGCAGTCCTACCGCCACCGCCGCTTCCACGAGAGCCTGCGGCTCCTCGCCGAGCAGTCCTCCTTCTTCGGCCTGCGCAACCACGGTTCGGTCGAGAAGGTGCGGGCGCTGCTCCCGCCGCACCTGCGCGAGCGCGTGCGCTGGCAGCCCTGCCCGACGACGGTCACGCGGCACCTCGTGCCGGGCTGGACGGACCCCGTCGCGCGCGAGGACACGATCCTCCTCAACGCCGCCTACGACCGCGCCGGCCTGCGCTTCGGGCACGACTACCCGTACTTCCTCGACCAGATGGCCCGCGCCGTCCGCGGCCTCGGCGCCCTCGCCCAGGTGAAGATCGCCGCGCACGCGCTCGACGACGAACGCCTCGCTCACGACCTGCGCCGCACGCACGGCATCTCGCTGCCGGTGCTGCCGATGTACGACTGGGACAACGACGAGATCCGCGCGGCCTACGCGAAGACCCGCCTCGTCATCGGGATGCGCGGCCACGCGGGCATGATCCCCTTCGGCTGCGGCACACCGATCCTGAGCCTCGTCTCGCACCCGAAGATGGCGTACTTCCTCGCCGACATCGACCGCCCCGAGTGGGGCATCAGCGTCCACGACCGCCACCTGGCCGACCACCTCACCGAGGCCGCCCGCACCCTCCTCGCCGACCACGCGGCGAGCGTGGCGGACGTGCACGAGCGCCAGCGGGCGCTGTGGGAGGTGACCCGGGCGAACGGGGCGGACATCCGGGCGGTGCTGGCCTGAGGGGTACGGGGCGGCCCGCGCCGCGGGGTACGGGGCGGAGGGGCCGGGCCGGAGCGCTGGTGACGGGTGTGGGGCGGCGCCTCGGCGGCCCCCGACCGGAAGCTGTGCCTCCCGGCACCGCGTCGGTGGGGAGCGCGGGCCGGTGGGGGTGGTGCCGCGTCCGAGGGGCAGCGGCGCGAGGGCCCGAGCCGCGGGAGAAGGTCCGGCGGGCGGCGGGGGCGTGGGCTGACCGGGCGTGGGGGACGCCTGACGGGGCGGTGCGGTCCGGGCGACGGGCACGCTCGCGGCGGGGGTGCTCCGCGAGGGGGCATCTCGCGGGGGCCCGCGACAGGTCCTTCCCGCGACGGGCCCGCCCCGCCATCCGGGCCGCCCCGCCCCTCGTACCCCCTACCTCCTGCGCACCACCCGCGAGCGCAGGGCCCGGGTGCGGCGGGCCACCTTCCGGACCGTCGCGTTGCGCGGCAGGAAGCCGAGCTGCTGCGGCATTCCGCCGGGGAGGCCCAGCGCCGTGAGGCGCTTGCGCTTGATGTAGCGCCTCGCCGTCTCCTCGCCGCAGGCCGCGAGGTGCGCCTCGGCGCGGGCCCGCAGGCCGGGGTGGATCTTCGGCTGCATCGCGAAGCCGACCGCGACGAGGAGTTCCTGCGTCGCGGGGTCCGCCGCGAGATCCTGGGCCGCGACCGCCTCGGGGTCCGACAGCTCGGGGAGGAGCGCGTCGACGAGCGTCACGGGGACGCGGTTGCTGTTCTCGAACGGTGTCAGGCGCTCCAGGAGCCGGCCCGTCCCGGTCCGCGCGACCGGGAGCCCGTAGAACGTCGCCGCCGTGAGCAGCGCCGTCGAGAAGCAGCCCACGACGAGCGCGGGCCGGAGCACCGGGTACAGCGTCTCGGCGAGCAACGGCACGTCCAGCACGAGGAGTTCGGCGCCGAGTCGTTCCGCCTCCGCCTCCATGAGCCGGGCCCAGCGGGCGGGCGCCGTCGGGTGCGGCTTGAAGACGAGGTGCCGGTGGCCGAGCGCGACCGCGCCGCGCACCATGTCCGCGTGCAGCGTCTCCTCCTCCTCGGCGGTGAGGATGCCGAGCGCCGACAGGTACTGGCCGAGGAGCAACGCGGGCCGGGACGAAGGGAGTTCCGGCAGGCCGGGCATCTCCTCCGCCACCTCGGCGAGCACCCGTACGAACGCCTCCGCGTCCACGACCTCGCGCCGCACCCCGAACTCGCTAAGCAGCAACGGCTCCAGGCCCGGCACGAGGTCCAGGTGCAGCAGGCGCTCGACGCGGGTGCCGAGGAGCGGGTCGAGCTTGTTCCGCGTCGGCCCGTAACTCATGAGCCCGTCCGCGTACACGTCCACGCGCGCGCCCGTGAAGATCGTGGTGACGGCGAGCGCGGGCACGACCTGGATCGACTCGACGACGAACTCGACCTCCTCGTCCGCCCCGAGTCCCCACAGGAGCCGCAAGTACCGTTCCCACAGCGGCACATCGTCCGGCGCGGGTTCCCACGCGCCGGGGTGGAAGGGCGCGATGGCCTCGTTCCAGTGCCGTACCTCGTCGAAGCGCGTGCGCAGGCGCGCGAAGCCCGCGAGCGCGTCGGGGCCCGGCGTCGTCTCGGGGTTCGCCGCGTTGTTGCTGAGCAGCAGGATCGTACGGTCCACGGGCGCGAACTGCCCCGCGTCGATCGCGGCGGCGAGCGTCGCCGTCCCGTACAGCGTCGAGGCGAGGAGGATGCGGGCGCTCACGCGGCCACCCCCGCGGCCGGACGGCGCCGCAAGCGGCGGATCAGGCCCGCGCGTTCGACGTCCATCGAGGCGAGCGCGGCGGTGAGCACGTCCTGCGGGAGCCGCCGCAGCGCGGCAGCGCTCCGCGTCCGCAACTCCCGTGCCACGGAGGGCTGGAAATACTCGACGCGGCCGAGGTGGTGGGCGATGATCGCGCAGTACGTGCGGACGGCCTTCGGCAGCAGCGCGGCGGCCTCCGGATCGGCGGCGGTCTCCGCCACGACCTGGTCGAAGGCGGGCAGGAAGTCGAGCTGGCGCACGTCGCCGATCTGCGTCAGCGAACTCCCCACGCCGCGCCGGTAGAAGTAGCCGAGCGTGTTCACGGCCGCGCAGCTCTCCGCCTCCCGGTGCAGCCGCCAGATCCACGGCCGGTCCTCGGCGGTGTGCAGCCCCTCGGGGAAGTCGAGCAGGCCCTGTTCGAGGAGCCGCCGGTGGTACAACCCGGCCCAGGAGTAGGGGTAGTCGACGGATGTGGACCGCTCGGCCGGCAGGATCAGCGCGCGCGGATCGAGGACGACCCCGCGCCGCCCGATGGGCGCCCGGTAGAGCGAACGCGCCCGTGCGGTGCACCGCACGTGGTCGACGCGCAGGAAGTCGACGCCGAGCCGCTCGGCATCGGCGACGAGCCGCGCGAGATACCCCGGAGCGAGCCAGTCGTCCCCGTCGAGGAACGTCAGCCACTCCCCGCGCGCGGCGGCGAGCCCGCTGTTCCTGGCCGTCCCGATACTGCTGTTCACCTCGTGCCGCACGACTCTCGCGGGCGCCCCGAGCCCTCCGAGAGCCTCCGCCACCACCTCCCCGGTCCCATCGTCGGAACAGTCGTCCACGAAGACGAACTCGTAGTCCGGCCGGGCATTGGCGCGCAGCGAACGCAGCGCCTCGGACACATAGGGCCGCACATTGTGGAACGGCACGATGACGGAGAGCTTGAGCACGGCCGCGACGCTAGGACGCGCGCCGAGCGGGCGCCTGAAGGGCGGGCGTACGGGAGGTGAAATCGAGGGGGCGGCGCGGGGGAGGTCCGCGTGAACCAGGGCCGAGCCCGGCCCGCGGGGCCCGTCCCGCAAGGGTCCCGGGGCCCGTCCCGGTGCCCCGGCAGGCCCCCGGGGGCCGCCCCGTCGGCCCGTCCGGGGTGAGCCGGGCGCGCCCCTCCCCCCACTCGATCCACGCTGTTCACCCCCCGTTGCAGTCAAGTTCGGTGTCCCCTCGGAATCGGTTCCTAGCGTCCGGGGTGTGTCGATAAGCAAGCCGAAGCCCCCGCGCGTCGCGGTGCTCGCCGACTCGGACACGCGGTGGAAGTGGGGCGCCCTCACGGCCGCCCGCGTCACCGGGTGCGAGGAGCCGGACGGGTTCCTGCTGCGCGGACGCGCCACCCCCACCGCGCGGCAGCTCCGCGAGGTCGGGGTGCGGGCCGCCTCGCTCCGTGAAGTGACCGCGAACGGGTTCGTACGGGCCATGGGCGAGACGGAGTACGACGTCGTCGTGCTCGCGCTCGTCGGGGGCGGCGTGCAGGCCCTCGTGCACGGGCTGCGGTACGCCTGGCAGGAAGCCGTCAAGCGGCCCGTGCTCGTGACCGGGTACGTCGGGGTCGTCTACGAGAAGCTCGCGGACGGGCTCCTCCTGCGCCACGGCGCCGACGTCGTGCTCGCCAACTCGCGCGACGACGCCGAACGCTTCCGCGCCGTGTACGAGGGCGTGGGCGCCGACAGCGCGAGCGTCGTCGAGTGCGCGCTCCCCTTCCTCCAGGGCGAACCCGCCACGGGGGACGGCGAGGGCCCCGTCGTCTTCGCCGTGCAGCCCTCCGTGCCCGAGCGCCGCGCCGACCGGCTCTACCTGCTGCGCCGCGCGGCCCAGCACGCCCGGCTCCACCCCGGGCGCGAGGTCCTCGTCAAGCTCCGTTCCCGCCCCGGCGAGCACACGACGCACATCGAGGAACAGCCGTACCAGAAGCTCGCCCGCTCGCTCGACCTGCCGCCCAACTGCCGCCTCGAATACGGCCATATGGGCGCCATTCTCGACACCGCGAGCCTCCTTGTCACGGTCAGCTCCACGGCCGCGCTGGAAGCCCTGCACCGCGGAGTGCCCACCGCGGTCCTCACGGACCTCGGCATCCGCGAAGCCCTCGGCAACCACGCCTTCCTCGGCTCGGGGTGCCTCACCTCCTGGGACGCGCTCGACGCCGGGCACCTCCCGAAGGCCGACCCCGCGTGGGCCGCGCGGCAGGGCGTCGCGAGCGACCGCCCGTACGAGAGCGCCTTCGACGCGGCGCGCGCCCGCATCGCCGCCCTGCTCGCCCGGCCCCAACTGCCGCCGCTCTCCCCGTACTACACACTCGCGACCGCCCCCGGCTACCTGCCCGGCATCCTCGCCCGCCACCACCTCGCCCCGGACGGCTCACCGCTGCCGGGCGCGCCGAGCGAGGCCCGCCCGCCGGGGCCGCTCAAGCAGGTCGTGCGCCAGGCCGCCCGCGGCGCCTACCGGCACGGCGTCCAGCGCGTCGCGCCCGTCATCCGCCGCATGGGGGACCTGTGACCGCCGCGCACGACAGCACCGCCACCGAAGCCCCCTCAGCCACCGAAGGCCCCGCAATGACCCCTCGTGTCCTCGCCGTCATCCCCGCCAGGGGAGGCTCCAAGGGCGTGCCCGCGAAGAACCTCGCGCCCGTCGGCGGCGTCCCGCTCGTCGTCCGCGCCGTGCGCGAGTGCCTGGCCGCGCGGTACGTGAGCGACGTCCACGTCTCGACCGACGACCCCGCGATCTCCCGCGCGGCCCGCGAGGCCGGGGCCGAAGTCGTCCGCAGGCCCGCCGAGTTGTCCGGCGACCTCGCGAGCAGCGAGGCCGCGGTCCTGCACGCGCTCGACACGTACGAGCAGCGGCACGGCACCGCGCCCGACGTCGTCCTCCTCGTGCAGTGCACGAGCCCCTTCCTCCTCGCCTCCGACGTCGACGGCGTCGCGAAGGCCGTCGTGGACGGCGACGCGGACTCCGCGCTCACCGCCGCGCCCTTCCACGGCTTCGTGTGGCGCCGCGGCGAGGACACCGACGAGGGCGCGCACGGCGTCAACCACGACCGCCGCACCCGCCCCCGCCGCCAGGACCGCCCCGAGGACCTCGTCGAGACCGGCGCGGCCTACGCGATGGACGTCGCCGGGTTCCGTGCCCACAAGCACCGCTTCTTCGGCCGTACCGAGCTCGTACGGACCGACCCCGCACGGGTGCTGGAGATCGACGACCTCCACGAGCTGGAGCGCGCCCGCCTCCTCGCCCCGCACTTCGACGCGCACCGCCCCGGCGCGCTGCCGAGCCGCGCGGACGTCGACGCCGTCGTGCTCGACTTCGACGGCACGCAGACCGACGACCGCGTCCACATCGACGCCGAGGGCCGCGAACTCGTCTCCGTGCACCGCGGCGACGGCCTCGGCATCGCCGCGCTGCGCCGCTCCGGGCTCGCCCTGCTCATCCTCTCCACCGAGCAGAACCCCGTCGTCGCCGCGCGCGCCCGCAAACTCCACGTCCCCGTCCTGCACGGCGTCGACCGCAAGGACCTGGCGCTCAAGCAGTGGTGCGAGGAGCAGGGCATCGCGCCCGAACGCGTCCTCTACGCGGGCAACGACGCCAACGACCTGGCCTGCTTCGGCCTCGTCGGCTGGCCCGTCGCCGTCGCGAACGCCCACGACGCCGTGAAGGGCGCCGCGCGCGCCGTCACGACCGTGCCCGGCGGCTCCGGGGCGATCCGCGAGGTGGCCGGCTGGCTCCTCGGCGGCGACCTCGGCACGCGCAGCGCCCCCGGCGACCCGGCGGCGCGGGACGCCCTTACGGACCAACCCACCCCGGAAACAACCGAGTCCACCCGAACCCCCCACACCCACCAGCACTGACCCAAGGACCCGCAATGAGCAACGTCACCACCACCCCCCGCCTCCGCGCCTTCGGCTCCCGCGAGGTCGGCCCCGGGCGGCCCGTCTACGTCACCGGCGAGATCGGGATCAACCACAACGGCGAGCTGGACAACGCCCTCGCGCTCATCGACATCGCCGCCGACGCCGGGTGCGACGCCGTCAAGTTCCAGAAGCGCACGCCCGAGATCTGCACCCCGCGCGATCAGTGGGACATCGAGCGCGACACGCCGTGGGGCCGCATGACGTACATCGACTACCGCCACCGCGTCGAGTTCGGCGAGGACGAGTACCGCGCGATCGACGCGCACTGCCGCGAGCGCGGCATCGACTGGTTCGCCTCGCCGTGGGACACCGAGGCCGTCGCCTTCCTGGAGAAGTTCGACGTGCCCGCGCACAAGGTCGCCTCGGCCTCGCTCACCGACGACGAACTCCTGCGCGCGCTGCGCGCCACGGGCCGCTCCGTCATCCTCTCGACGGGCATGTCCACGCCGCGCCAGATCCGGCACGCGGTCGAGGTGCTCGGCAGCGACAACATCGTGCTGTGCCACGCCACGTCGACCTACCCGGCGAAGGCCGAGGAGCTGAACCTGCGGGTCATCCACACCCTCCAGGCCGAGTTCCCGAACGTCCCGATCGGCTACTCGGGCCACGAGACCGGGCTCCAGACGACGCTCGCCGCCGTCGCGCTCGGCGCGACCTTCGTCGAGCGGCACATCACTCTCGACCGCGCCATGTGGGGCTCCGATCAGGCCGCCTCCGTGGAGCCGCAGGGCCTCGCGCGCCTCGTCCGCGACATCCGCACGATCGAGCACTCGCTCGGCGACGGGGTCAAGAAGGTGTACGAGTCGGAGCTGGGCCCGATGAAGAAGCTGCGCCGGGTGCCCGGCGTCGTCGCGGAGGCCGAGGAGGCCGTCCTGGCGGCGGACGAGGCGGCGGACGAGGCCGTGGCCTCGGCCCGCGTCTGAGCGCGGTCAGCGCATGACGATCCCGGGGGCGGCGGGCCCGGACGCGGAGGGGCCCGCCCCCGCCGCCACCCCGGCGGGAACCTCCGCCACCCCGGCGGGAATCTCCGCCACCCCGGCGGGAACCTCCGCCCCGACGGCGGGCACCTCCGCCGCCCCGGCGGACCCGCCGTCCCCCGCCCCCGCCACGCTCGCCTTCGTGGAGAGCCCCGTCCAGCTCCTCAACGTCCTCGAATGGGCCCACGCCACCCCCGGCGCCGACCCCGCCGACGTGCTGCTCGTCGTGCTCTCGCCCACCGACCCCATGTCGCGCGGCCAGTTGCGGCGCATGGCCGAGTTCGCACGCGAGGCGGGGATGCGGCTGCGGTGGGAGGAGGCGCGGGGCGGGAGCGCGGCGCCCGTGCACACGGTGCGGGGGCTCGCGCCACTGCTGCGGGGCGCGCGCCGGATCGTCATCGGCGACCCGTTCTCGCGGTACGTGCAGCTCCTGCTGACGCTCGCCCGCGCGCGGGAGCTGGTCGTGGTGGACGATGGGACCGCCACGATGGAGTTCATCGCGCTGCTCGCGCGCGGCGAACCCCTCGTGCGCTGGCACCGGGGCGGGCGCGGCGGCCCCCGCGACCTCGCCTTCGCGCCCTTCGCGCGCACGGCGCGGCGCAAGCTCACCCCGGGCCAGGGGCGCCGGGTCGCCCTGTTCACGTGCATGCCGGTCGAGGGCGTCCCGGAGGGCGTCACCGTCACGACGCACGACTTCGCCTGGACCCGTACCGCCTTCGGGCCGCCCGCCGTGCGCGCGGGCGCCGACCTCGTCGGCACCTCGCTCGTCGAGACCGGGGTCGTCGCCGAGGACCACTACGTGGCGGCGGTCGACGCGCTCGTGCGGCACCACGGCGCGGTCCGCTACTTCGCCCACCGCAGGGAGAACACCACGAAGCTCCACCGCCTCGCCGTCGAGACGGGCCTCCAGATCGTCCGCCCCGACCTCCCGCTCGAACTCATCGCGCGACGGGGCCCGATCGGCGCCACGATCCTGAGCTTCCCCTCGACCGTCGTCCACACGCTCCCGCTCGCGCTGACGGGCACGGGCGTCCGCGTCGCGGTCTGCGACATCGACCCCGCCTGGCTCACCCCCCACGCCTCCCCCCGCGCCCCCGGCTTCCTCGCCGGGGTGACGGGGACGGCACGAGGGGTGCGGCGGATAGGCGTGGGCGGCGGGGTCTGAGACGGGGGGAAAGGGACGGCCCCGGAGCGGCGCCCGAGCGGGCTCCGCGCGCCGAAATGCCGTTGCGGCGCCACGGGCGCGGGGCCGACGATCCCCGTATGCCCCCCGCCGCCACGCCCACAGCCCCCACACCCCCCGACGGCCGCGCCGGGATCGACGCCGCGCTCGTGCGGCGCCTGCTCGCCGCGCAGTTCCCGCAATGGGCCGGCCTCCCGCTCGCGCCCGTACCGGCCGAGGGCTGGGACAACCGCACCTACCGCCTCGGCGACGCGCTCACCGTCCGGCTGCCCACCGGGCCCGGCTACGTGCCCGCCGTCGCCAAGGAGAACACCTGGCTGCCCCGCCTCGCCCCCCACCTGCCGCTGCCCGTGCCGCAGGTGCTCGGGGAGGGCCGGCCCGGCGAGGGATACCCGTACCCGTGGTCGGTACGGCGCTGGCTCGACGGCGAGACGCTGCTCGGCGCCGAGCCCCGCTCCCGTACCACCCTGGCCCGCGAACTCGCCGCCTTCGCGCGGGCGTTGTGGGAAGCCCCGGTCGACGGCCCCGCGGCGGGGGAGCACAGCTGGTACCGGGGCGCCTCGCCCGCGCACTACGACGGGGAGACCCGCTCCTGCCTCGCCGCGCTCGACGGCGTCGTGGACACCCGCGCGGCGACCGAGGTCTGGGAGGCCGCGCTCGCCGCGCCCTTCACAGGGCGCCCCGGCTGGTTCCACGGCGACCTCGCCCCCGGAAACCTCCTGCTGCGCGAGGGCGGACTCGCCGCCGTCATCGACTTCGGCACCTCGGGCGTCGGCGACCCGGCCTGCGACCTCGTCCCCGCCTGGGGCATGTTCGAGGGCGCGGCGCGCGAAGCCTTCCGCGAGGCGGTCGCCCAGGACACGGGCACGTGGGCGCGGGCGCGCGGCTGGGCCCTGTGGAAGGCGCTCCTCGTGCTGGCGGAGACGCTGCGCGGCGAGCGCGAGGACTCCGGCGCCGTACCGGAGTGCCGGCGGATCGTCGCAGCGGTGCTCGACGAACACGCGCAGTGTCGGTGAAGCGTGGGTAAAGGGGAGCCATACCCACCTTGAGCGTCCACCATGCGGGATCGCATGAATTTTCTTACGCCTTTCCCGGTGAACTTTGACGTTTGACTGGATAGTTGCCCCCCGCACCGCCTTACCCTTCGAAGGGTGAGCCACCTCGAAGCGCCCGAGACCGAAGCCCCCGTCCCGACTCCCGTCGCCGCCCTCACCGCACCCTCCGTCACGGCCCCCGCCGCGCCGGGAGCCGCGTTGCCCGGGGCGCGCGCCGACTTCCCCGCCGGGCTGTGCGAGGAGCTGATCGCCTTCCGGCGCGATCTGCACGCGCACCCCGAGCTGGGGAACCAGGAGGTCCGCACGACCGGGGCGATCAAGGCCAGACTGGAGGAGGCGGGGCTGCGCCCCCGCGTGCTCAAGGGCGGCACGGGGCTCGTCTGCGACATCGGCGAGTGGGACGGGGGGCACCCGATGCTCGCGCTGCGTGCCGACATCGACGCGCTGCCCATCCCCGACACCAAGGTCACGACCCCCTACCGCTCCACCGTCCCCGGGCGCGCGCACGCCTGCGGCCACGACGTGCACACGACCGTCGTGCTCGGTACGGGCCTCGTCCTCGCCGACCTCCAGCGGCGCGGCCTGCTCCCACGCCCGGTCCGGCTCGTCTTCCAGCCCGCCGAGGAGGTCCTGCCCGGCGGCGCCGCCGACGCGGTGCGCGACGGAGTGCTGGAGAACGTGGGCCGCATCCTCGCCGTGCACTGCGACCCGAAGGTGGACGCGGGCCGCATCGGGCTGCGCCACGGCCCCATCACCTCGGCGTGCGACAGCCTCAAGATCTCGCTCGACGGCCCCGGCGGCCACACCGCGCGCCCGCACCTGACGACCGACCTCGTCACGGCCGTCGCCAAGGTCGCCACCGAGGTCCCCGCGCTCGTCGGCCGCCGCGTCGACACCCGCGCCGGGCTCGCGATCACGTGGGGCCGCATCGAGTCCGGGCACGCCACGAACGTCATCCCGCAGCACGCCGAACTCGCCGGGACCGTACGGTGCCTGGACCAGCGCACGTGGGAGACGGCACCCGACGCGGTGTACGCCGCGATCGACGAGGTCGCGGCGCTCTACGGCGCGAAGACGCAGATCACCTACGTGCGCGGGGTGCCGCCCGTCGTCAACGAGGCGTCGGCGGCGGACCTGCTGCGCGACGCGATGACCGCGCGGCACGGCGCCGAGTCCGTCGAGAGCACCGAACAGAGCCTCGGCGGCGAGGACTTCTCCTGGTACCTCCAGCACGTCCCGGGCGCGATGGCCCGGCTCGGCGTCCGCACCCCGGGCGACCGCCTCTCGCGCGACCTGCACCAGGGCGATTTCGACGTGGACGAATCGGCGATCGCGGTGGGCGTGGAGCTCTTCACGGCGGCGGCGCTGCTCGACGCGGCGGGGGAGCGGACGAGCTGAGCCCCCGAGGGCGGGGCGGGCCCCTTGTGGGGCTCCGCCCCACACCCCGCTCCTCGATCTCCCCCAGCCTTCGGCCGGGAGGTGCCCCCCGGAGGGGCTGGATTTTTGGACCGAGGTTTTCGGCCTGGCGCCCAAATCCCCCCTTCGTCACGCTCGTTCACCGTGCCGTAACGGGGCGTTGGCACGAATAGGTAACGCCTCGCCGAAGCCCTTCGCCACCGCTTCTACGCGCGTTACTGTGCGGCGCGTTGGAGAGCGCCGACGAACGCGTCGAACAAGCGCCTGGAGAAGGGGAGTTCCCCGTGGGTCACAAGTCGAGGTTCACCCGGGTCGCCGTGGGAGTCGCCGCGCTGGCGCTCGCCGCCACCGCCTGCGGGAAGACGAGCGGTGAGGCCGGGAAGGACGACGACGCGAAGAAGGGCGACTCCGCCTCCTCCGCCGCCGCCAAGGGCATCGGTCTCGCGTACGACGTCGGCGGGCGCGGCGACCAGTCCTTCAACGACGCCGCGTACTCGGGCTTCGAGAAGGCCCGCAAGGAGTTCAAGCTCGGCGGCCAGGACGTGGAGCCGCAGGACGGCGAGTCGGACGCCGACAAGGTCGCGCGCCTCACGCAGCTCGCCAAGAACGGCTACAACCCGATCGTCGGCGTCGGCTTCGCGTACGCGCCCGCCCTGAAGGAGGTCGCGCCCAAGTACCCGAAGCTCACCTTCGGCATCATCGACGACGACACCGTCAAGGGCGACAACGTCGCCGACCTCGTCTTCCACGAGGAGCAGGGCTCCTACCTCGCGGGCGTCGCGGCGGCGAAGGCGACGAAGAAGAAGCACGTGGGCTTCATCGGCGGCGTCGACGTGCCGCTCATCCACAAGTTCGGCGCGGGCTTCAAGGCGGGGGTCGCCTCCGTGGACCCGAAGATCGAGGTCGAGGAGCAGTACCTCACCGAGAAGGCCGAGGACGGCGGCTTCTCCAGCCCGAACCTGGGCAAGGAGGCGGCGAAGGGCCAGCTCGACAAGGGCGCCGACGTCCTCTACGCGGCGGCCGGGCTCTCGGGCCAGGGCGTCATCGAGGAGGCCGCCGCCGCGAAGAAATGGGTCATCGGCGTCGACTCCGACCAGTACCGCCAGAAGCCGCTCGCGAAGTACAAGGAGTGCATCCTGACGTCGGTCCTGAAGGACGTGGGCGGCGCGGTCTACGACCTGACGAAGTCGGTCGTGGACGGCTCCCCGAAGACGGGCGAGACCCGCTTCGACCTGTCCTCGGGCCGCGTGGGACTCTCCGAGTCGAACCCGGCCTACGGGAAGATGACGGAGCTGACGGCGGCGGTCGAGAAGGCCGAAGCGGACATCAAGGCGGGCAAGATCAAGGTCCCGACGTCCTGACGCGGTAGCGCACGAGAGGGGCTGGGCATGCGCTGTCGCGCGAACACCCGGCCCCTCCGGCGTTTGAGGAGCGGGGTCCGGGGCGGACGCCCCGAAAACGGCCCGCCCCTGCGGGGCACAGGTGGATAACGGGTGACCTGCGGGGGTTTTCCGTGCGATCTACGCGCGTTACGCTGCGGCGGAACCAGCGCCCATCGGGGCGCCGCCACACAAGGAGTCCCGCTCATGCGCCGCCTGTCCCGAATCGCTGCCGCAGGCATTGCGACCGCTGCTCTCGCCGTCTCCGTCACCGCTTGTGGCGGTACCTCCAGCGACGCCGCCGCCGACAAGGACAAGGGCGGCGACTCCAAGGCCAAGGGCCTCGCCCTCGCCTACGACGTCGGTGGCCGCGGCGACCAGTCCTTCAATGATGCCGCGCACGCGGGCATGGCGAAGGCCGAGCAGGACTTCAAGCTCACCGGCAAGGACGTCGAGCCCACCGACGGCGAGTCCGACGCCGACAAGGTCGCGCGTCTCGACCAGCTCGCCAAGCAGGGCTACAACCCCGTCATCGGTGTCGGCTTCGCCTACGCGCCCGCCATCAAGGAGGTCGCGGCCAAGCACCCGAAGACGACCTTCGGCATCGTGGACGACGAGACCGTCCAGGAGAAGAACGTCGCCGACCTCGTCTTCCACGAGGAGCAGGCCAGCTACCTCGCCGGCATCGCCGCCGCGATGACCAGCAAGAGCGACCACATCGGCTTCGTCGGCGGCGTGGACGTCCCCCTCATCCACAAGTTCGAGGCCGGGTACGTCCAGGGCGCCCAGTCGGTCAACCCGAAGATCAAGATCGAGAAGCAGTACCTCACCGAGAAGGCCGAGGACGGCGGCTTCTCCAGCCCGAACCTGGGCAAGGAGGCCGCGAAGGGCCAGATCGACAAGGGCGCGGACGTCGTCTACGCCGCCGCAGGTCTCTCGGGCCAGGGCGTCATCGAGGCCGCTGCCGCCGCCGACAAGTGGGCGATCGGCGTCGACTCCGACCAGTACAACCAGAAGCCGCTCGCGAAGTACAAGGACCACATCCTCACCTCCGCCACGAAGGACGTCGCGGGCGCGGTCTACAACCTCGTGAAGTCGGTCCGGGACGGCAAGCCCGCGACCGGCGTCGTCCGCGCCGACCTCGGCTCCGACGGTGTCGGCCTCGCCGACTCCAACCCGGAGTTCAAGGGCGACGCCAAGCTCCAGAAGGCCATCGAGAAGGCCAAGGCCGACATCGCCGCGGGCAAGATCAAGGTCAAGACCACCAGCTGACCCGTCCGCCGGGCCCGGACGGCGCGTATCGTCCGGGCACGGCACGCGCAGGCGGTACGGGGCCGAGCGGAGCCTGTACGGGACCGGGGGGAGCCCGTACCACCGCGCGGCGGTCCCCGTACCGCCACAACTGAACCAGTGGATACCGCCACGCAACGGTGCCGTCACCGGCCCCGGGGAGGCTGAACCCGCCCCGGGGCCGCCCGGCACCCGCACCACCCCTCCCGACACGTCCCGGGCCGCCGCACGCGGGCCCCCTTCCGAGGAGAATGCGCCATCAACGCGTCTCAAAGCCCCCCGTCCGGCGGCCAGGCGCCCGCGGTCGAGCTCCAGGGCATCACCAAGCGCTTCCCGGGCGTGGTCGCCAACCACGACATCCACCTCAGCGTCCGCAAGGGCACCGTGCACGCGCTCGTCGGCGAGAACGGCGCGGGCAAGTCGACGCTCATGAAGATCCTCTACGGGATGCAGAAGCCCGACGAGGGCACGATCC
The DNA here is from genome assembly GCF_000213055.1 of Streptomyces sp. Tu6071. Lineage (NCBI taxonomy): Bacteria > Bacillati > Actinomycetota > Actinomycetes > Kitasatosporales > Streptomycetaceae > Streptomyces > Streptomyces sp. Tu6071. The sequence continues at coordinate 4,838,701 of NZ_CM001165.1, forward strand.
GCGTGGACGGCCAGGAGGCCGCCTTCGGCTCCCCGGCCGACGCCATCGCGCGCGGCATCGGCATGGTGCACCAGCACTTCATGCTCGCCGACTACCTCACGGTCCTGGAGAACACGGTCCTCGGCAGCGAGAAGCTGCACGGCATCGGCGGGGCCGCGCGCCGCCGGATCATCGAGCTGTCGGAGCGGTACGGGCTCGGGGTCCGCCCCGACGCGCGCGTCGAGGACCTCGGCGTCGCCGAGCGGCAGCGCGTCGAGATCCTCAAGGTCCTCTACCGGGGCGCGACGACGCTCATTCTCGACGAGCCGACCGCGGTGCTCGTCCCGCAGGAGGTCGACGCGCTCTTCGGCAACCTGCGCGAGCTGAAGGCCGAGGGCCTCAGCGTCATCTTCATCTCGCACAAGCTCGGCGAGGTCCTCTCCGTCGCCGACGACATCACCGTCATCCGGCGCGGTACGACGGTGGGCACCGCCGTCCCCGCCGAGACGACCCCCAAGCAGCTCGCCGAGCTGATGGTCGGCAGCGAACTGCCGACCCCGGAGACCGCCGAGTCGACCGTGACGGAGCGCGAGCTGCTGCGCGTCGAGGGCCTGCGGCTGTGCGCCGACGGCGGGCGCCCCGTGCTCGACGACATCGGCTTCACGATCCACGAGGGCGAAGTCCTCGGCATCGCGGGCGTCGAGGGCAACGGGCAGACCGAGCTGATCGAGGCGCTCATCGGCCTCAAGGGCGCCGACTCGGGCCGCATCCTCCTCGCGGGCGAGGAGATCACGCCGTGGCCGACGCGCAAGCGCCGCGAGCACGGCGTCGGCTACATCCCCGAGGACCGCCACCGCCACGGCCTCCTCCTGGACGCGCCGCTGTGGGAGAACCGCATGCTCGGGCACGTCACCGAGGAGCCCTCGGCGAAGGGCTTCTGGCTCACGCCGAAGGCCGCGCAGGAGGACACGCGCCGCATCGTCGCCGAGTACGACGTCCGTACGCCCGGCATCGACGTGACGGCCGGTTCGCTCTCCGGCGGCAACCAGCAGAAGCTCATCGTCGGCCGCGAGATGAGCCACAAGCCGCGCTTCCTCATCGCCGCGCACCCCACCCGCGGCGTGGACGTCGGCGCGCAGGCGCAGATCTGGGACCAGATCCGCGAGGCACGCCGCGAAGGACTCGCGGTCCTCCTCATCTCCGCCGACCTCGACGAACTCATCGGCCTCTCGGACACGCTGCGGGTCATCTACCGGGGCCGCCTCGTCGCCGACGCCGACCCCGCGCACATCACCCCCGAGGAGCTGGGCTCCGCGATGACGGGCGCGAGCAGCGGCCACCTGGAGGAGGCGGCGCCCACGACGGCCGCCCCCGCGCCGGCCGCCCCCGCGCCGGACGCCCCCGCGCCGGACGCCGTGCAGAAACCCGTACCCCCGCAGACCGCGAAGGCCCGGCAGGAGAAGGACACCCCCCGATGAGCAACCTCTCCGCGAAGAAGCCGGACGAGTCGCCGCTGGAGCCGGGCAAGCCCGGAGCGCCGGGCAAGGCCCCCACCGGCACGGCGCACGGCCCCTCCGGCAAGAAGTGGGACTCCGAGCGCCTGATCCTGGCCGCGGCGGGCCCCGTCATCGCCCTCGTGCTGTCCCTCGTCGTGACCGGCGTCGTCCTCCTCGCCTCCGGCAAGAACCCGGTCGAGCCGTTCCAGCTCATGTTCGAGCAGATCGGCTACTCCGACCAGCAGGTCCTGATCATCAACCAGGCGGGCGTCTACTACCTCGCCGCGCTCGCGGTCGCCGTCGGCTTCCGCATGAACCTCTTCAACATCGGCGTGGACGGCCAGTACCGCCTCGCCGCCTGCGTCACCGCGATCGCCGGTTTCCACCTCGCGCTGCCGCAGGTCCTCCAGATCCCCGTGCTGCTGATCATCGCGATGCTCACCGGGGCGCTGTGGGCCGGGGTCGCCGGTGTCCTCAAGGTCACGCGCGGCGTGAGCGAGGTCGTCGCGACGATCATGCTCAACTCGATCGCGACCGCGCTCATCGTGTGGCTGTGCCTCACCGACAACTTCGGCGTCCCCGTCGGCAACAACCAGACGACGGGCGCCATGGACAAGGCCGGCTGGTTCCCCGGCATCGGCATGGGCGACGCGGGCGAGATCTACGGTTTCGTCTTCGTCGCCGTCCTCGCGGGCGTCGTCTACTGGCTCGTCCTCAACCGCACCCGCTTCGGCTTCGACCTGCGCGCCTCGGGCGCCTCCGAGGAGGCCGCGGCGGCGAGCGGCGTCAGCGCCAAGCGCATGACGCTCACCGCGATGCTCCTCTCCGGCGCGGTCGCCGGGCTCGCGGGCCTGCCGATCCTGCTCGGCGACACGCACACGTACAGCCAGAGCTTCCCCAGCGGCCTCGGCTTCACCGGCATCACGATCGCCCTGCTCGGCCGCAACAACCCGCTCGGCATCGCCGCCGCCTCGCTCCTGATCGCCTTCCTCGACAAGGCCAGTTCGGTCCTGGACTACAACGGCTACGAGAAGGAGATCGCGACGATCATGCAGGGGATCATCGTGATCGCCGTCGTCGTCTCCTACGAGCAGGTACGCCTGTGGGGCCTGCGCCGCCAGCAGCGCCGCGTCGGGCTCGAACTCGCGGCAGCCGCTGCCGCCGCCACCCCGTCCACCGAGGTCAAGAAGGAGGCGGCGGCCCGATGAGTACGCCCACCACCACCGCACCGGAGAAGGCGCGGGCCGCTTCGGCCCGTCCCCGCACCACACTCACCTGGCCCGTCGCGCTGCTGCTCGTCGCCGGGCTGCTGATCATCGTCTCCGTCGTCCGCCTCGTGACGGGCGCGGACGGCATCACCTCGACCGGGCAGATGTCCGCCGCGCTGCGCCTCGCCGTGCCGATCGGCCTCGCCGGGCTCGGCGGCCTGTGGGCGGAGCGCGCGGGCGTCGTCAACATCGGCCTCGAAGGCATGATGATCCTCGGCACCTGGTTCGGCGCCTGGGCCGGTTACCAGTGGGGCCCGTGGACCGGCATCCTGCTGGGCGTCGTCGGCGGCGCGATCGGCGGCCTGCTGCACGCGATCATCACGGTGACGTACAACGTCAACCACATCGTCTCCGGTGTCGCGATCAACATCCTCGCGCTCGGCGTCACGCGCTACCTCTCGATCTTCACCTTCGCCGAGGCGGACGGCGGCACGTCGAAGCAGTCCCCGCCGATCGACTCGCTCGGCACCTGGACCGTGCCCGGGATCGCGGACGGGCTCGGCGACCTCGCCGACAAGCACTGGTTCCTGGTCTCGGACCTCGCCGGACTGGTCGGCGGCGTCCTCACCGACCTCTCGCCGCTGACCCTGATCGCCCTGCTCCTCGTGCCGTTCACGTGGTGGGTGCTGTGGCGCACGAGCTTCGGCCTGCGGCTGCGCTCCTGCGGCGAGAACCCGGTCGCGGCCGAGTCCCTCGGCGTGGACGTCTACCGCTACAAGTACCTCGCGGTGATCATCTCCGGCGGTTTCGCGGGGCTCGGCGGCGCCTTCCTCGCGCTCGTCTCCTCGAACATCTACCTGGAGGGCCAGACCGGCGGGCGCGGCTACATCGGCCTCGCCGCGATGATCTTCGGCAACTGGATGCCGGGCGGACTCGCCCTCGGCGCCGGGCTCTTCGGCTACACCGACTCGCTCCGCCTGCGCGGCGGCGGCGAGAACGTGCACGCGGTGCTCCTCCTCCTCGTCATCCTGCTCGTCTTCGCCGTGGCGTGGCTCGTGTGGCGCAAGAAGTGGCTCGCGGCGGCCGTCACGACGGTCGTCGGGGCGCTGCTGCTCGTGTGGTACCTGTTGAGCGACGAGGTCCCCTCGCAGTTCGTCTCCATGACGCCGTACGTCGTGACGCTCCTGGTGCTCGCGCTCTCGGCGCAGCGGCTGCGGATGCCGAAGGCGGACGGGATGCCGTACCGGAAGGGCCAGGGCGGATGACGGTGACGCGGGCGGACGCGGACTTCGACTGGGACGGGCTGCGCGAGGCCGCCCGTACGGCGATGCTCCAGGCGTACGCGCCGTACTCCGGCTACCGCGTCGGAGCCGCCGCGCGCGTCGCCGACGGCCGCACCGTGACCGGCTGCAACGTCGAGAACGCGAGCTACGGGCTGAGCCTGTGCGCCGAGTGCGGGCTCGTCTCGCAGCTCCTGCTCTCGGGCGGCGGCAGGCTCACCCACTTCACGTGCGTGGACGGCGAGGGCCAGGTCCTCATGCCGTGCGGGCGCTGCCGCCAGCTCCTCCACGAGCACGGGGGCGACGCGCTGCTCCTGGAGACGGCGGCCGGTGTCCGCACCCTCGCGCAGCAACTGCCCGACGCCTTCGGGCCGCACAAGCTCTGACCCGTAGTGGGCACACGTCATGACGGGCCCGGCGCACGCGCCGGGCCCGTACCGTTCTTCATGTTGGGAGCCGTCAGTGGACGTCATCTCCGTCATCCGTACGAAGCGCGACCGGGGGGAGCTGAGCGAGGCGCAGATCGACTGGGTCGTGGACGCGTACACGCGGGGCGCCGTCGCGGACGAGCAGATGTCCGCGCTCGCGATGGCGATCCTGCTCAACGGCATGACGCGCCGCGAGATCGCGCGCTGGACCGCCGCGATGATCGCCTCGGGCGAGCGCATGGACTTCTCCTCGCTCAGCCGCCCGACCGCCGACAAGCACTCCACCGGCGGCGTGGGCGACAAGATCACGCTCCCGCTCGCGCCGCTCGTCGCGGCGTGCGGGGCGGCGGTGCCGCAGCTCAGCGGGCGCGGGCTCGGGCACACGGGCGGCACGCTCGACAAGCTGGAGGCCGTCCCCGGCTGGCGCGCGAGCCTCTCGAACGCCGAGCTGATGGACGTACTGGACTCGACGGGCGCCGTCATCTGCGCGGCGGGCGACGGCCTCGCCCCCGCCGACAAGAAGCTGTACGCGCTGCGCGACGTGACCGGGACGGTCGAGGCGATCCCGCTCATCGCCTCCTCGATCATGTCGAAGAAGATCGCGGAGGGCACGGGCTCGCTCGTCCTGGACGTGAAGTGCGGGTCCGGTGCCTTCATGAAGAACGCGGCCGACGCACGCGAACTCGCCGAGACGATGGTCGGCCTGGGCACGGACCACGGGGTACGGACGGTGGCGCTGCTCACCGACATGTCCACGCCGCTCGGCCTGACGGCGGGCAACGCCCTGGAGGTACGGGAGTCGCTGGAGGTCCTGGCGGGCGGGGGCCCGGCGGACGTCGTCGAGCTGACGCTCGCGCTGGCGCGGGAGATGCTGGACGGGGCGGGCCTGACGGACGCGGACCCGGCGAAGGCGCTCGCGGACGGCTCGGCGATGGACGTGTGGCGGCGGATGATCGCGGCGCAGGGCGGCGACCCGGACGCCGATCTGCCGGTGGCCCGCGAGACCCACGTGGTCACGGCCCCGCGCGACGGCGTCCTGACCCGCCTCGACGCCTACGACATCGGCGTGGCCGCCTGGCGCCTGGGCGCGGGCCGCGCCCGCAAGGAGGACCCGGTACAGGCCGGGGCGGGCGTCGAACTCCACGCGAAGCCCGGGGAACCGGTCCGGGCCGGCCAGCCGCTGCTGACGCTGCACACGGACACCCCGGACCGCTTCGCGTACGCGCTGGAGTCGGTGGAGGGCTCGTACGACATCGAGGAAACGGGTGGCCTGATGGCCCGCCCGATCGTGCTGGACCGGGTGGCGGCGGGCTGACCCCCAACGGGCCGTCCCTTCCGGGGCGGAGCCCCGGGAAAGGCCCGCCCGGGTGTCAGGGGACTTCCGGCCCGGCCCCGCCGGTCTCGTACCACTCCGTCCCGAGCAACCGCCCCCGCTCCTCCGCCGACATGGCGGCCAGCCGCCCGGGAGCCGCCCCCCGCTCCACCTCACTCGCATGCGCGAGAACCGCCGCCCACTTCCGTTCCAGCCAGGGCCGTACGTCCACCCGCAGGTCCACCCGCTCCTCCGGCAGGACGTGCGCGGCCTGCCCGGCCCGCAGCAGGACGCCCCAGTCCCGCAGCGCCGACCCGGGGTGCGTCGCGCACCACAGCGGGACGCCCGCCGCCTCGGCCGCCCCGGCGGCGACCTCGTGCGTCCGGACGTGGTCGGGGTGGCCGGTCAGCCCGCCGAGCGCGTCGTGCGTGACGATCACGTCGGGCCCGAACTCGGACACGTACCCGCCGAGCCGCGCCACCGCGTCTTCGAGCGCGGCGTCCAGCAACCGCACCTCGCCCGGCGCCGACTCCGGCACCCTCGCGTCCGCGTACCCGAGGAACCTCGGCGCCCCGGCCCCCAACACCCGCAGCGCCTCGCGGAGTTCGGGCTCGCGATGCGTCCCCGCCGTCCACGTGGCCGTCACGACCCCCGTGTGCCAGCCCGCGTCGGCCGCCCGCGCGAGCAGACCACCGGCGGACAGGGACTCGTCGTCGGGATGGGCGAAGACAGCGAGGAGAGCGGGCATGGGGGCAGCGTAGGGGGCGCGCCCCCCGGCCCCCGCTCCTCAAACCCCGGAAGGGCTTGATTCGTGGTCGCCGGTACGCGGAACGGCCCCCGCCACCGCCGAGCGCGGTCGCCGGTCCATCTCGCGCCACTCCGGGAGGAGTCCCGCCAGGCTCGTCGTCAGGAAGTACAGCGCGCCGAAGACCAGGAGTGCCGGGACGAGGGCCGTCGCGCCGAGCAGGGAGCCCGCGACGAGGCCGCCGAAGGGGATGCCCGCCCAGGCGAAGGCGGTGACGAGGCCGCTGACCCGGCCCAGGAGCGGGCGCGGCACGCGTTCGATCTGGACGGCGCCGAGGATCGGGTTGAGGAAGCCCGCGCCGAGGCCGGAGGCCACGAAGACGGTGACCACGAGCCACAGCGGCACGTCCAGGGCGAGGACGGCATAGCGTGGCGCGCCCGCCATGAGGTAGCCGAAGAAGAAGACGGGCCGCCTGCGCAGCCGGTGCGCGTACATCGCCGCCACGACGCTCCCCGCGACGCCCCCGATCCCCATCGCGGCGCCCACGAGCCCGATCGACCCGACCCCGCCGCCCGAGTCCCGCGCCCACACGGGGATCAGCACGCTGGAGGTGGCCGCGTCGAGTAGGTTGGTGACGCCGACCACGACGCACACCGCGAGCAGCAGCCGGTCCCGGCGCAGGAAGGCGGCGCCCGCGCGCAGCCGCCGCCAGTAGCCCTCGTCCTCCTCCGTCTCCGTCGCGTGGTGCGCGGGGGCCGTGGCCCGGCGCGGCAGCGTCGTCAGCACGACGAGCGAACCGAGCGCGAAGAGCCCGGCCATGACGGTCAGCGAGGTCAGCGCGCCGAGGAGGGCCACGACCGCGCCGCCGCCCGCGAGCCCCAGCGTGCTCGCGAGCCGTTCGACGGTGCCGGACAGCCCCGTCGCCCGCTCCATCGGGACCCGCGCGAGGTCGGCGGCCTCGGGCACCATGACGTGCTTGGCGAGGTCGCCGGGCCCGCGCGCCGTGCCGATCACGGCGACGAGTGCGAGCAGGACGCCGATGTTCAGGCCGCCGCTGACGTCCAGCAGGGGGATCGCCGCCGCCGCGAGGGCGCTCACGAGGTCGGTCGTCCCGGAGACCACGCGCGCCCCGACGCGGTCGACGAGCGGTCCGCCGAAGGTCTGCGCGAGCACGTACGGGCCCATCTCGCAGAAGGCGACGAGACCGGTCTGCGTCGCGCTGCCGGTCGTGGCGAGTACGTACCAGGGGAGCGCGATCGCGGATATGCGCGTCGCGGTCTGCGCGACGCCGAGGGCGAGCAGGACGCCGATCAGGGGGCGCAGGGAGCGGGGTGCGGTGGTCATGGCGGGCTCATTCCTCGCCGGAGGCGGCCGGCGGAGGGACGTCGCTCGCGGGGGACCCGTCCACCTCGGGGATGACGTGCACGATCATCGAGACGCGTCCGGTGCCGTCGGGTGCCTCCCCCGCGCCCGCCTGCCGGTAGCGGGCGATGACCTCGCGCACCTCCTCGCCGAGCCGCAGCGCCTCCCCGGGCGAGAGCCACAGCGAGTAGTCGCTCATGTCGGAGACCTCGCGCCACTCGGCGGGCAGCGTCGCGTACTCGTTCACGGCGTCCTGCATCCGGCGCGCGTGCGCGGCGGCGACGGCCTGGTGGTAGAGGAAGGTCGCCTCGGGCTCCCGCTCCACGTACGTACTGGAGTCGAAGAGCGTCCCGCCGTGCGCGGCCCGCCACCACCGCTCGCGGTTGTTGCCCCGCTCGCTGTCCTCGACGACGAAGCCGGCACCCCCGAGCTGCCGCAGGTGGTAGCTCGCGGTCCCCGAACTGACCCCGAGCCGCTGCGCGAGCGCGGTCGCGGTGGACGGCCCGAACCGCCGCAACGCTCCGAGCAATTGCACCCGAACGGGATGCGCGAGAGCCCGCAGGCCCTTGGCGTCGAGGTCGACGGGGGCGACGGGTGGCAAGGCGGTGGGAGGCGTGGGCGTGTCTTCTGCGCTCATACGGGCAGCGTAGACCGCGAAGACTCCTTCGCAAAGAGTTCTTCGCGAAGAAGTCTTGGCAATCAGGTTCCGCTACCCCAGCGCCTGTGCCACCGCCCTCGGCATCGTCGTCGTGATCTCGTCGCCCAGGCGTTCGAACTCGCGGTGGAGGACGGGCGAGGCCAGGGCGCTGAGGCCCTTGAAGCGGATTGTGGCGTGGTAGGTGATGACGGTGCTGCCCGCGCCGGGCGTGAAGCTGAGGTCGTCGGTCGTCTCGGCCGTCTTGCTGACGCCGGAGAAGACGAGGCGGTCGGGGGTGTACGTGTCGAGGCGGTACGTCAGTTCGGTGCGGCGCCCCCGGAACTCCGTCACGTTGTGCCAGCGGGAGCCCTCGCCGACCGTGCCCTCGCCGAGGCGTTCGCACGAGACCGTGCCGGGGTCCCAGTCCACGGCGTGGGCGAAGTCGGCCAGGTAGGCGATCACCTTCGCCTGCGGGTAGGGCACTGCGAGCGTGCGGGTCACTCGGATCATGGCGGCTCTCCTCGTACGAGGGCTGCGGGAGGCGGGGTACGGGATGGGGCCCGCCGTCCGCCGTGGACTGCACCTCTTCCCCGTACCACCCCCCGCCACACTCACCCCAGCGCCGCCGCCACCCCCACGAGCACCGGTACCGAGAGCACTGTCGAGAGCAACACCGATTCGCGGGCGAGGCGTTCGGCCACGCGGTACCGCACCGCGTACGTGTAGAGGTTCTGCGCGGCGGGCAGCGCCGAGGTCACGACGACCGCGAGGAGGTCGTGCCCCCGCAGCCCGAAGACGCACGCCGCGAGGAACCACGCGATGAGCGGCTGGCCGACCGCCTTGAGCCCGGCCGAGAGCAGCACCTGCCCTGCCTCCGGCCCCCGGGCCGGGAGCGCCGAGCCGCGCAGCGAGATGCCGAAGGCGAGCAGCACGGCGGGCACCGACATGTTGCCGACGAGCGTGAGCGGGTCCATGACGGGCCCCGGGACGTCGAGGCCGAGCGCCGCGACGGCGACCCCGCTCAGCGAGCCGACCGCGACCGGGTTCCGCAGCGGCGTGAGGGCCTGCCGCACGAGGCCGCCCCGTGTACGGTCGGGGCGCCGCAGGTCGAGGATCGTGAGCCCGACGGGGGTCGCCACGATCTGCTGGAAGAGGAGGACGGGCGCGACGAGCGAGGCGTCGCCGAGCACGTACACGGCGATGGGGATGCCGAGGTTCCCGGCGTTGACGTACCCGGAGCACAGCGCGCCGATCGTGCCGGGCCCGACCCCCCAGCCGCGCACGGCGGCGACGACCCCGTACACGGCGCCCACGGCGACGACGCTCCCCGCCGTGACCAGCAGCTTCGCCGAGAGCAGCACGCCGAGATCGGCGTCGGCGAGCGTCGTGAAGAGCAGCGCGGGCGTCGCCACGTGGAACGCGAGCCGCGTCAGCGTCTCGCGCCCGCCCTCCCCGAGCCGCCCGCTCCGCCCGAGCGCGTACCCCACGGCGATGACCGCGGCGATGACCCAGAACCCGGTCAGCACGCCACGCACGGGGAGCCTTCCGGAGCGGGGACCTCGGGGGCGGCGGAGAGGGGGACCGGGGGCTCGGTGGTGGGTGCACGCATACGGGTCATTGTCCGAGGTGGGGCGCGGGCGCCGGTACGGGGGCGGGGGCCCGGGTGCGCGGGCGGGCGAGGCGGTACGGGGCGGGCCCCGAACGCGGGCCCGGTGGCGCCGCGATGAGTCGGGCGGTCCCGTCCGGTCACCCCTTCGTGGCCCAAGAAGCGAGCGAACCCGCAGCCCCGCGTCCACCCCGAGGACCGGGTGGTCCACCGGGACCGGTCCCGGGCGAACCACGAGGTCCGGGCGAGGCCCAGGGTCCGGGTGCGGCCCGAGGTGCGGGTGCGTCCCGGGAGTCGGGCGAGGCCCAAGGTGCGGGTTCATGCGCAGAGCCGGGCGAAGCTCAAGGTCCGGGTGCGTCCCAAGGTCCGGGTGCGTCCCAAGGTCCGGGCGCGTCCGAAGGGTTGGGCGGACCGCCCGGGCCCGGCGGGCCGGCGGACCCCCCTCCCCGCGTCCCCGTGCTCGCGCTCCCCGCGCTCCCCGCCCCCGCCGACCTGCCCGCGCTCCACCGGAGGGTCGCCGCGCTCGCCCGGCGCTCCGGCACGCTCGTGCTCGATCTCGACGGGTTCGCGGCCGGGGGGCTCGCCGCGGTGGACCTGCTCGCCCGGCTCGCGCTCACGGCCCGGCAGCACGGGTGCGGGGTGCGGCTGCGGGGCGCCCCGCACGAACTCGACGCGCTGTTGGGCGCCTTGGGCCTGGCGGACGTGCTCGGCGTCAGTCCGCCAGCCCCGGGCACTCCGCGCGGTCGGTGAGCGTGGCGGGCGTGCCGGGGACGCTCACGCGCGCCGTCGTGAGGCGGGGCGCGGGGAGGGCGGCGCCCTGGTCGGGGGCGGCGGTGGCGTGCGGCAGCGCGGTCGGCACGGAGGTGTTGAGGAGGGCCGTGCAGGCCAGTTGGCGGCTCGCGCCCGCGGAGAGCGGCGGCGTCCGCTTCGGGAAGCGCAGCTCCAGGGTCGTGTCCCGCACGGCGAGGCCCGGGAGGGGGAGATCCTTCGGGAGCGCCGTCATCAGCGTCGGGCCTTCCGCGGGCGACGGGCCCGCGAGGAGCGCGCGCAGTGCGCCGCGCCCGGAGGTCTCCGGGCGCGGCGCGGCGCGGAGAGTGCCCGGCTCGTCCCGTACGAGGAAGTAGACGCCGTGCGCCAGACGCAGGCCCGTTGCCGGGGCGCCGACCTCGATGACGTCCGTGGGCGGCACCCCGCACCCGGCGAGCAGCCCCGCGGCGGCGAGAGCGAGAGCGCCGAGCGTGCGCGAAGAGCGGGGCCGCCTCATGCCCGTGCCTCCGGGGTCTTCCCCGCGTCCTCCGGCGGGGCGAGCGGCAGCCGTACGGTGAAGACCACGCCCCCGTCCGGGCGGTTGGCCGCCGTGACGTCACCGCCGTGCAGCCGGACGTTCTCGTGCGTGATCGCGAGGCCCAGGCCGCTGCTCTCGCTGCGGGTGCGGGCCGCCCCGGCCTTGAAGAAGCGGTCGAAGAGGTGCGGGAGCGCGGCCTCGGGAACGCCGGGGCCCCGGTCGCTCACCTCGATCTCGACGCCTCGCGGGGACGGCAGCGGGCGCAGCGCGAGGCGGACCGGTGCGGCGCCGTGCTTGAGCGCATTGCCGACGAGGTTCGCGACGACGACGTCGAGGCGACGCGGGTCGACGCGGGCCCGTACCCCCGCCGGGAGTTCCGTCTCCACCCGGCCCGTCCACCCACGGGTGGAAAGCGTGCGGCGCACGGACTCCGCGAGGTCGAGATCGTCGGCGTGCAGCTCCACGGCCCCCGCGTCGAAACGGGAGATCTCCATCAGGTCCTCCACGAGGCGCGCGAGGCGCATCGTCTCCTCCGTCACGAGCCGCACCGCGTCCGCCGTGTCCTTGTCGAAACGCGGTGCCTCCTCGGCGAGTACGTCGGTCACCGCCGCCATCGCGGCGAGCGGCGTGCGCAGTTCGTGCGAGACGTCGGCGGCGAAGCGCCGGGCCCGCGCCTCCATCCGGCGCAACTCCGCGACCGACTTCTCCAGCGCCGCCGCCGTCTCGTTGAACGCCCCCGCGAGCCCGGCGAGTTCGTCCGAGCCCTGCACTCTCAGCCGCGTCCCGAGGTCCCCCTCGGCCATCCGCCGCTGCGCCCCCCGCAACTCCCGCACGGGCCGCAGCACCCCGCGCGCGAGCAGCAGCGCGAGCAGCACGGCGAGCCCGAGCGACGGCAGCGCGGCCCGCTCGACGGCGCTCACGAGAGCCGCCACGTACGCCTCCTCGCCCGACTGCGGGACGATGAGGTAGACCGAGAGACCGCTCAGGCCGCGGGAGTCGCCCGCGTACGTGACGGGCAGGCCGACGACGAGCACGGTGCCGCTGCGCGCGCGCACCCGCTGGAAGACCGCGACCGAGTGCGTCTCCACCCGGCCGCGCAGCTCCCGCCCGATCAGCTCGGGCGCCGGCCCGCTGCCCGCGTCGGCCCGCAGGGCCCCGTACGTGGCGACGACGCGCCAGCTCTGCGCGCGGTGCCCCGAGACGAGGCGGCTCGCGAGCTCTGTCAGCGTGTCCTGGTCGGCGGGCGTCGCGAAGCCGGGCGCGACCTGCCCGACCTCGTCCCTGAACTGATCCACCACGCCGTCCTGGCTCCGCTGCAGGAGCCCGTTCCGCGCCTCGCGAAAGGTCAGCGCCCCGGTCCCGAGCGCGCTGACGACGGCGACGAGCGCGAAGGCGAGCACCATGCGGCCCCGCAGCCCGCCGAACGAGGGGAGCCGGGGACGACGGGAGACGGCGGCCTCCCGCTCGGCGATGGCCCCCTTGTCGGCGGTGGCTCCCTTGTCGGCGGTGGTCTCCTGCTCGGCGACGGCCTCCGCGCCGGTGGTGGCCTCGCTGCCGGCGGTGGCCTCCTGGTCGGCCGGGGCGGCGGCGGGCGAGGTCGTGGGCGGCGCTTGCGTGCGTGTCGGGCCGGGCGCGCGGTCTCGGCGGGCCCGCGGGGGCCCCGCGCCCCTCATCCCGTACTCCCCCCGCGGAAGCGGTAGCCGAAGCCCCGGACCGTCTCGACGCGGTCCGCCGCCGCGGCGAGCTTGTTGCGCAGGCGCTTCACGCAGGCGTCCACCAGGCGGATGTCGCCGTGGTAGCTGTGCTCCCAGACCGCCTCCAGGAGTTGCTGGCGGCTGAGGACCTGGCCCGGGGAGGCCGAGAGGGTCAGCAGGAGGCGGAGTTCGGAAGGGGCGAGCGGGACCGGGGCGCCCTCGTGGGCGACGCGGAGGCCCGTGCGGTCGATCGTGAGCGGGCCGTGCGTCTCCGGCGGCGGGGTGCCCGGCGTGTCGAGGCGGCGCAGGACCGCGCGGATGCGCGCGTCGAGCACACGGGCCCGTACGGGCTTGACCACGTAGTCGTCCGCGCCCGCCTCCAGGCCCACGACGACATCGATGTCATCGCCGCGCGCGGTCACGAGGAGCAGCGGTACGTGCGCCCGCTCGGGCGTGCGCAGCCTCCGGCACACCTCCAGCCCGTCCATGCCCGGCAGCATCCAGTCGAGCACCACGACGTCGGGCACGGCCGCGGCGAAGGCCGCGAGCCCCTCCTCGCCGCTCGCCGCCGCCCGCACCTCGTGCCCCTGACGCCGGAGCCCGAGGGTGACGGCCCGGCGGACGGGCTCGTCATCCTCGATGAGCAGTACGCGGGACATGCGGCCAGTATGCGTGTGCGCAGGGCGGTCATCCGTGCGGGTGCGGGTGCGCGCGGGGCGGTTGTTACGGAACGGTCGTACGGGCGGCCAAGCACGGTGACGCCCGCTGTGCAGCCTGGAGCGGCCCCGTCGCCGACACCGAGGAACCCGGCCCGCCCCATGCGCCAGAAGAAACCCGCCGCCCGCGACTCCCGCACCGCCCGCCGCTCGGAGGAGCGCAAGGCCACGAGCCGCAGGCGCGGCCTCCTCGGGCTCGCCGCGCTCGCCGTCGTGACCCTCCTGGCCGCCGGCCTCGTCGCGCGCGGCGGCCACGGCGGCCACGGCGGCGACGGGGGTGCGGAGGCGGGGAGCGCGGGCACGTCCCGTACGAGCCCTTCGCCGGAGGCGGTCCGCACCGAGGCGCGCGGCAGGCCCAGTGCCTCGACCGGGGCGGGGAAGTCCCCGAAGGCGAAGCCGTCGAAGTCCCCCGAAATGTCCGCGTCCCCGGGCCCCGGCCCGAAGAGCGGCACCGGGCTCTTCACCACCGCCTCGGCGAGCGGCGGCCTCGTCGGGCACGGCGCCACCGTCCGCCGGTACACCGTGCAGGTCGAGGGGGGCAGCGGTATATCCGCGACGGAGGCGGCGCGGCAGATCGAGCGCGTGCTCGCCGACCCGCGCGGCTGGACCGCGAACGGCCGCGACTCCTTCCAGCTCGTCGGTTCGGGCCCGCACGACTTCGAGGTGAAGATCGCGACGCCCGACACCGTGGACCGGCTGTGCGGGCAGGCCGGGCTCGACACGCACGGCGAGGTCAACTGCGACGTCGGCAGTCAGGTCATCGTCAACCTCAAGCGCTGGCTGACCGGTTCACCCGAGTTCTCGGGCCCGGTCGAGGAGTACCGCGCGCTGATCATCAACCACGAGGTCGGCCACCGCATCGGCCACGGCCACGAGACCTGCCCCGGCGCAGGGCGCCCCGCGCCCGCGATGATGCAGCAGATCTACGGGCTCAAGGGCTGCGCGCCCAACGCGTGGCCGTACGACAGGAACGGGACGTACCTGGGCGGGCCCGCCGTGGCCTGACCCGGACCGCGCCCACCGCGTCCATTGGGCCCACCGCGCCCGCCGCGCCCGACCCCGGCCGCGCCCACCGGGCCCCCTCGTACCCGTCCTACCCGTCCTACCCGTCCGCCCCTCAGCCCACGACCCCCCGCCCCTCCGCGTCGAGCCGCGTCGGCAGCCCGAAGAGCGGGAACCAGCGGGCCGCGTCCAGGAAGCAGTGCACGCCCCGGACGCGGCCCGCGTCCAGGTCCATGACCTGCACCGCCCACGGCGTGAAGCCCGAGCCGTCCGGCTCCCGGTGGTAGTGCCCGAAGGCGGGGGCGCCGTTGGCGACGGTCGGGACGAGGCGCGAGCCCCGGCAGACGGAGCCGGTGCCGAGCATCCAGCCCGTGAAGTTCTCCGGGCCGACGAGCCACAGGTCGTACGGGGGCATCGACATCACGGCGTCCTCGTGGAGCAGCGCCGTGAGGGCCTCCATGTCGTAGCCCTCGAAGGCGGCCACGTACCGGTCGAGGAGCGCGCGTTGCCCGGCGTCGAGCGGGGCGACGGTGTCGGTCTGCCGGACCGGGTGCTCGGCGAGGGTCGCGCGGGCGCGCTGGAGCGCGCTGTTGACGCCCGCGACCGTCGTGCCGAGCAGGTGGGCGACCTCCTGCGCGCGCCAGGCGAGGACTTCCCTGAGGATGAGCACGGCGCGCTGCTTCGCGGGGAGGTGCTGGAGCGCGGCGACGAAGGCGAGCCGCACGGAGTCGCGGAGCGCCGCGGTCTCGGCGGGGTCGTCCGGATGGGCGGGGAGCACCTTCGCGTCCGGCACGGGCTCCAGCCACGTCGGCTCGGGGCGCTCCTTGAGGACGGCGCTCGCGGCGGGCTGCGGCGAGGTGAGGTCCATGGGGAGCGCGCGCCTGTTGCCCGCGTTGAGCGCGTCGAGGCACACGTTGGTCGCGATGCGGTAGAGCCACGAGCGCAGCGAGGAGCGGCCCTCGAAGGAGTCGAGCGCCTTCCACGCCCGCACCATCGTGTCCTGCACCGCGTCCTCGGCCTCGAAGGGGGAGCCGAGCATCCGGTAGCAGTACCCCGTCAACTCCCGGCGGTACTCCTCAAGACGCGCGTCCGTGATGGTCGCCCCGGCCTCGCCCACGACATACCCCCGGCTCGGAAAACAGCGTGCGGAAGCCGCCCCCGCACTGACGCGACGACGGTCCTGCGGACGCTACAAGAGCCCACTGACAACGGCCCGCGCCCGCCGGGACAGCGCCCGCGCCCGCCGTGCCGCCCCCGTCCGCCGCGACACCGCTCACGCCCGCCGTGCCGCCCATGCCCGCCGTGCCCTCACGCTCGCCGCGCCCCTCACGCCCGCCGTGCCGTCACCGTCCCCACCAGCGTCACGCCCACGACGCCCGCCACCGCGAGCAGCCCGAGGAGGACCGTGCCGCTCCAGCCCGCCGTGTGGTACGCGCTCGCGCCGAGCGTGCCGCCGAGGCTGGAGCCGAGGTAGTACGCGGACTGGTAGAGCGCGGACGCCTGGGCGCGTCCCGTACGGGCCGTGTCGCTCACGGACGAGGAGGCGACCGCGTGCCCGGCGAAGAAACCGGCCGTCACGAGCACGAGCCCCGGCAGTACGCACCACAGCGGGCCGCCGAGCGAGACGAGGAGCCCGGCCGCCGTCGTGCCCGCCGCGAGGTAGAGCGCGCCGCGCCGCCCGGTGCGCCGCACGAGCCGTCCGGCGGCGGCCGAGGAGCCCGTACCGACGAGGTAGACGAGGAAGACCGAGCCCACGAGGCCCTGCGGGAGCGCGAGTGGCGGGGCCGCGAGGCGGTAGCCGATGACCGTGTAGACCGCGCCGAAGACGGTCATGAAGAGCCCGCCGATCGCGTACAGGCGCAGGAGCAGCGGGTTCGCGAGGTGGCCGCGCACGGTCCGTACGAGCGCGCGGGGCGCGAGCGGCGCGGGCGTGAAGTGACGGGGCGCGGGGAGCAGGGCGCGGAAGGCGAGGGCGCAGCCGAGCGCGAGGACCGCGACCGCGCCGACCGCCGCGCGCCAGCCCCACCACTGCGCGACCCAGCCGGTCAGGACGCGCCCGCTCATGCCGCCGACGCTGTTGCCCGCGACGAAGAGCCCGATCGCGGCGACGAGCGCCTTGGGCCGTACCTCCTCGGCGAGGTAGGCCATCGCGGAGGCGGGGAGCGCGGCGAGCGCGGCGCCCTGGACGGCGCGCAGCGCGATGAGGGTGCCGAGGGTCGGGGCGAAGGGGGCGAGGAGGGCGAGCGGGACGGCGACGCAGAGCGCGGCGGTCATCATCGTGCGCCGCCCGAAGCGCTCCGAGAGCGCGCTGAGCGGGACGACGGCGAGCGCGAGGGCACCGGTCGCGGCCGAGACGGTCCAGCTCGTGTCGCTCGCGCTCGCGTGGAAGTCGGCGGAGAGGAGCGGGAGGAGGGCCTGCGTGGCGTAGAGGAGCGCGAAGGTCGCGACGCCCGCGAGGAAGAGCGCGAGCGACATCCGCCGGAAGCCGGGACCGCCGGGGCGCAGACGGCGATCGGGGGCGGGGGAGGCGGGGCGGGTGACGGGGCGGAGGGCGTCCGGGCGCGGGGCCTCGGGCGCCTCGGTACTGACGGCGGGCATGAGCCGAACGTACGGAGGCCCGCACTCATGCGTCCAATGCATGGAAACGCCGAAACCGATCCATGGCAGCATGACAGCAGGCAGGAGGCGGTACGGGACGGTGCGGACCGCCGCCGGATCTCCGCCCCCGCCCCGCCGTATCCGTGCCGCACCCCGCCGAGGACGCCCGTGACCAGCCCGCCCCCGCCGCTCCCCCCGCGCCCCGAGCCGCCCTCCCGCCCCCTCGCCGCGCTCGATCCCGAGTCCTGGGCCACCGTGCTCGCCCCGCGCCTCGCGCACTTCGCGGGCGTGGCCCGCAGCGAGCACGTGACGCGGGCCGCGCACGAGATGCGCATGCCGCAGTCCACGCTGTCGCGTTCGCTCGCGCGCCTCGAAGAGGACCTGGGCGTCGCGCTGTTCGCGCGGCGCGGCAGGACGCTCGCGCTCACCCCCGCCGGACGGACGTTCCTGGCGGGCGTGGAACGGGCGCTCGGCGAGGTGGAGCGGGCGGCGGACGAGGTACGGGCCGACGCGGACCCGGCGGCGGGCAAGGTCGCCTTCGGCTTCCTGCACACGCTCGGCCCCGAGACCGTCCCCGGTCTCCTGCGCGCCTTCCGCGCCGACCACCCGGGCGTGCGCTTCTCGCTCGTGCAGAACTACGGCGAGGCCATGCTCGAACGCCTGCGCGCGGGCGGGCTGGACCTGTGCCTGACCTCGCCCGTGCCCCAGGAGACCGGCCTCGTCGCCCGCCGCGTCGACGAACAGCGCCTCCATCTCGTCGTCCCCGACGACCACCCCCTGGCCCCGCGCCGCCGGGTGCGGCTCGCGGAGGCGGCCGGTGAGACGTTCGTGACGCTCGAACCGGGCTACGGGCTCCGCCGGATCACCGACGACCTGTGCGCGGAGGCGGGCTTCCGGCCCCGTATCGCCTTCGAGGGGGAGGAGGCGGAGACGCTGCGCGGGCTGGTCGCGGCGGGTCTCGGCGTCGCCCTGCTGCCCCCGCCGGCCGTTCCCCGCCCGGGGGTCGTCGAGCTGGGCATCACCGCGCCCCGCGCCGTGCGCGAGATCGGCCTCGCCTGGCGCGAGGGGGCCCCGGACACGGCGCCCGTCGCGGCCTTCAAGCGGTTCCTCCTGGGGCGGCGGGGGAGGCTGCTGCCGAGGGGGGAGGGGTAAACAGGGCGTGCTGTTGGGACAATACGAGTGTCACCACGGACGTCCTCAATGGCGAGGGGGACCGTCGGCGCCCCCGGGACGGGGCGCCTCCACACGCGCGATGCCGACCCACGGAAGGTTGTCCGTATGACTCTTGTCGAGCCGCTGTACGCCGAAATCCTCCGCCGCAACCGCGGCGAGCACGAATTCCACCAGGCGGTGCGCGAGGTCCTGGAGACGCTCGACCCGGTGCTCGAACGGCGTCCCGAGCTGGTCGACGCGCGGATCGTCGAGCGGCTCTGCGAGCCGGAGCGGCAGATCGCCTTCCGGGTGCCGTGGACGGACGACTCCGGCGACATCCACGTCAACCGGGGCTTCCGCGTCGAGTTCAGCAGCGTGCTCGGCCCGTACAAGGGCGGACTGCGCTTCCACCCCTCGGTGAACCTCGGCATCGTGAAGTTCCTCGGCTTCGAGCAGATCTTCAAGAACGCGCTCACCGGGATGCCCATCGGCGGCGGCAAGGGCGGCGCGGACTTCGACCCGAAGGGCCGCTCGGACGCCGAGATCATGCGCTTCTGCCAGTCGTTCATGACCGAACTGCACCGTCACATCGGCGAGTACACCGACGTCCCCGCGGGCGACATCGGCGTGGGCGGCCGGGAGATCGGCTACCTCTTCGGCCAGTACCGGCGCATCACCAACCGCCACGAGTCCGGCGTGCTCACCGGCAAGGGCGTGACGTGGGGCGGCTCCCAGGCCCGCACCGAGGCGACCGGCTACGGCTGCGTGCTCTTCACCGCCGAGATGCTGCGCAGCCGCGGCGAGTCCCTCGACGGACAGACGCTCGCGGTCTCCGGCTCGGGCAACGTGGCGATCTACGCGATCGAGAAGGCCGAGCAGCTCGGCGCGACCGTCGTGACGTGCTCCGACTCGGACGGCTACGTCGTGGACGAGAAGGGCATCGACCTCGCCCTGCTCAAGGAGATCAAGGAGGTGCGGCGCGGCCGGATCTCCGAGTACGCGGAGCGCCGCGGCGCGCGTTTCGTCCCCGGGACGGGCGTGTGGAACGTCCCCTGCGACGTGGCGCTGCCCTGCGCGACGCAGAACGAGCTGACCGAGGAGGACGCGCGCACGCTCGTCCGCAACGGCGTGAAGACGGTCGCCGAGGGCGCCAACATGCCGACGACCCCGGAAGCCGTCCGCGTCTTCCAGGAGGCGGGCGTCGCCTTCGCCCCCGGCAAGGCGGCCAACGCGGGCGGCGTCGCCACGAGCGCCCTGGAGATGCAGCAGAACGCCTCCCGCGACTCCTGGACCTTCGCCTACACGGAGGAGCGCCTCGCCCGGATCATGCGCCACATCCACGACTCCTGCTACACGACGGCGGAGCGCTACGGCGCCCCCGGCAACTACGTGGTCGGCGCGAACATCGCGGGCTTCGAACTGGTCGCGGACGCGATGCTGGCCCAGGGCCTGATCTGACACCCGCCTCCGCGCCGGACGACCTGAGGAGCGTCCGGCGCGGGGACGGCGGCCCCAGGAGCCGGGCGGGGTTGGGGGGGCGTGGGGACGGCGGGCCTAGCGGCTGGGCGGCGTTGGGGGGTGTCCGGCGTGGACGGCGGCCCTAGCGGCTGGGCGGCGTTGGGGGGCGTCCGGCGCGGACCGCGGCGGCCCCAGCAGTCGGGCGACCCGAGGGGCATCCGGCGCGGAGGGGCAGCACGGCGGCCCGAGGGGCGCCCGCCGGGGGACCGGGAGGGCCGACGCGGAGAGCCGCGGCAGGTCCGCCCCGCGCACACGCGGAAGCGCGGGGCGGATGATGCGGATGCCGCTTGACGAGCACGCGGCAATCCGTGGCACGGGAGTGGTCCCCCACGGCTTCGGCGGCCCGCTCCGCACGCCTCAACTCGACGCAACGCGGGCACTCTTCACGGTGCGGGATGCTCACGCCCGTACCTCCGCCCAGACCCGCTTGCCCTCGGGCTCCGGATCCGTCCCCCAGGCCGACGCGAAGGCGTCGACAAGGGTGAGTCCGCGCCCCTTCAACGCCTCGGGGCACGGCGTGCGAGGGAGAGGGCGGGCGTGGGAGCAGTCCGAGACGGTGATGCGCACGCCTTCGACATCGAGCTTCTTCACGGCGAGGCGGATCACGCCGCCCTCCGTGTGCGTGACCGCGTTGCCGACCAGCTCGGAGATGATGAGGGCGGCGGGCTCGGTGAGGTGGGCTAGGTCCCAGTAGGTGAGCACTTCGCGGATCAACATGCGGGCGGTGGCCGCCGATTCGGCGGTACGAGGAAGTTCGGCGCTCACAGGCGGAGCAGCCTCGGCGACCATGCGAGTGAGCGCCTGACAGAGGTCTTTCGCCTCCTTCCACAAGAGAACCATGAGGGAGTCCGTACTGTGGCCGTCCTCGTGGTGGACGCCGACCGCCAGGCCCACCTGCCGCGCCCTGCGGTCGAGGACCGGCTCCGCCCTTCTCAGGGTCACGTGCGTGACGGGGACTGCTACGGGCCGCAGCGTCGCCCCGGTCCCGGGAGCCCGCCAGTCGCCGCCCCCGCCGGGCTCCCGCAGGTGGTACGAGGACGCGGTATCGCCGGGGATGTCGACCACGACGCCGATGCGGCCGTCCTTGGCCAGGTCGAGAGCCAGGTCCCCGAGGCGGGGGCGGAAGGGGGAGCCGACCGGGGGTGCGAGGGATTGCCAATTTTGGGGCTGATGCCCCGTCATGTCTGCCATGACGGCAGTGTCGACGACCGTGCGTACGTGAATATGAACAGGGCGAATACGGGCTTATCCGTCCAGGTGGAAGCGGTTGGACATGCTGCGCAGGCGTTCGCGCGTGGCCGCGCGTTCGGCGTGGACGATGGTGCGGAGGGTCGCGCGGGCGAGGGGGTGGTTGCGGATGAGCTGGGGGGCGAGACGCTCGGCCGTCTCCAGTTCGCGCAGTGCGTTGTCGCGGTGGCCGTCCCACATCCACGCGCGGGCGAGGTCCATGTGGTGGTGGCCCCTGCGGGAATGCGGGAGAGCTTCGACGAGGGCCGGTGGAGTGCGGCGGTTTATGGTCAATGCCCTTGTGTGATCGCCCATTTCCATGGCGACGCTGATCGCGTGGAGGTGCACGTTGCCCGGCGAGAAGGTGAGCGAGTGGCGGTCGTGGACGGGACGGGTGCTCAGGCGTGCCGCGGCGTCCTTGGCGTGCGCGACGCGTTCCTCTGCCTCGGTCCTGCTCCCGGCCCTGGCGGCGGAAACGGCGGCCCGCAGTTGCAGGGAGCCCCATACGCGTACCGCCAACTGCTCTCCACTCTCGTACTGTTGCTGTACCCGGGCCAGTGCCCGGTCCGAGAGTGCCAGCGCGTCGTGCCAGTCGGCCGTGGCCCACATGTCCCACACGCGCATCCAGTCCGTCACGGCGGGGAGTACGGGGTCCCCGGAGCGGGCCGCCGCCCAGGCCGCACGCTCGCACGTCATCGCGATCAGCTCGGGGTGCCCGAGCGCGTGCGCCGCCGTGTGCGCGAACTTGCAGGCGACCGCGTACACCCCGTACGCCTCCTCGCGTTCCCGGCCGTCACTGATCTCGGCCAACGCCCTTGCCTCCCGCAGGAGATCGGGCAGTACGCGGAGGATC
Organism: Streptomyces sp. Tu6071; assembly: GCF_000213055.1. Classification (NCBI taxonomy): domain Bacteria; kingdom Bacillati; phylum Actinomycetota; class Actinomycetes; order Kitasatosporales; family Streptomycetaceae; genus Streptomyces; species Streptomyces sp. Tu6071. The sequence goes on from NZ_CM001165.1 coordinate 4,860,799, forward strand.
GACGTGTTCGCCGCCGCGTCCCGCAAGCGGTGCAGCCGGGCCGTCTCCTCCCACAGGCGGGCGGCGTCGCGCGGCGTGCCGTCGAAGACCGGGACGAGGTCGTAGCGCCGCAGTTCGCGCAGGATCGACGCGGCAGCAGCCTGCCACTGGTTCTCTGCGGGCGAGGTGTTGTACGGGCGGCCGATCAAGTCGTTCGGATGAACGTGGAGTTCGGCGGCCATCTGGTTGAGCAGGCTCACCCGGTCGAGCTCGATGTGCCCTCGCTCGACCCGCGAGACCCATCCCTGCGTTTTCCCGAGCGCCGCCGCGAGGTCGGCCTGCGGCATCCCGAGTCGCAAGCGCGCCCGCCGCACTCGCCGTCCGATCTCCTGCGCCTCGTCGGGCATCACGCCACGTCCCTTTCGCCGTGCGGTGCGGATCTCAGTCGCGGCGGCATGCCTGGTCGCGGACCGCCGTATTCATGAAGGTACCGGCCCGTCAGGAGCGGGTGGAGCGGAAAGCCCGCAGCGCGGGCGAGGCGCATCGCCCGCCTACGCCCCTTGCGCGGGCGCCGCTCCCGCCCCCGCTCGCCTCAGCGCTCCGTGTCGAAGAACTCCGCCGCCGTGTCGATGAAGTGGTCGTGGGCCGTGCGGGACCGCTTCTGCGCTGTGTCCAGCTCGTCCGGAGTGCGTGCGTCCGCCATGTCGTACGTGGCTGTGATCATCGTGTCGGCCGCCGTTTTCACCCCGGGGTCCGGGACGAGGAGGCGGACGAGGGCGTACGGGCGCTTCGTGGCGGCCCTCGTGACGTGCGAAGCCGTGCGCAGCTCGAAGAGTTCGGCGTCGGTCGCCGTGCCGGAGAGCTTGGCCTCCAGGCGCATCCGCAGCGCTTGACGGTGCGCCGAGTCGGCCGCGACGAGGTCCGCCACCGCGTCGAGCGCGTCCTGCCGCGACCGGGCGCGGGCCGCCGCGCGCTCCGTACGGCCCGCCGCCAGATGCTGGAAGAAGCCCGTCACCGTCGCGCCCAGCAGCGTGCCCAGGACCGCGAGCGCCGTCGTCAGCACCGGCGTCACCCCCGCAGCGTCTCCCCGAATCCCGCCGCCAGCGGCATCCGCAGGCCCAGCGGCGGCGGGGCCGCCAGGGCGTCCTCGACCGTGCGGGCGTAGGGGAGGCCGCACAGCGAGCCGAGGGTGAAGTCGCAGGAGAGGGCGAGGATTTCGGAGCGGTAGCGGCGCAGGGAGTGGCCGTCCGTGTGGGCCTCGAAGCGGCACACGTCGCGGTTCGCCTTCTTCGCGCGCTCCGCGAGGCGGAAGGAGAGTTCGGGGTCGGTGCGGCGGTCGTCCGTGCCGTGGACGAGGAGGACGTGACGGCCCGCGAGGTGCCTGACCGGCTCGGGCTCCGCCGCCGGGTCGTCGTCCTCGGGGAGACGGGGAGCGAGCGCGAGCACCGTCGTGACGGCCTCGTGCCCGGCCGCGCGCAGCGCCGCGCGGGCCCCGCTGCCCGCGCCCGCGAGCGCGAGCGGCACGTCGCCGTGCCGCCGCACGCTCTCGTCCGCCGCCCAGCGAGCCGCCCGCTCCGCCGATTCCACCGGGTCCCCGCCGCCCGGCACCCGCACGGTGTACGTGGCGAGCCCCGCGCTCGCGCCGCGCCGCGCGAGCGCCCGCGCCAGGCGCCGCACCGTCGCCCCCGTACCGAATCCGTCCCCGGCGCGCCCGGTACGCGAGGGCAGCACCAGGGCGACGGCGTTCACCGCCTCCGGGCCCGCTCCCGTCAGCCGCCCCAGGCGGGGTCCGTCCTCGGGCGTCGTTCGCTGTGCCATGGATGAACCTTGACAGAAACGAGACCGGAGGCTGCCCGTCCGCACGGTCACTGTTGGATATCGGCGCACGTTTCCCGCCCTTCGTCTACGCGCGTAGGCGCCGGACGGTTAGAGTGCCGCCATGACACGCCCCAGCCCTTCCGGTACCCCGGGCGCGGCCACCGACCGTGCCGTCAAGGCCGCCCGCGCACTGCCCACAGCCGACCAGATCCTGCGTGCCCCCAAGGTGCTGCTCCACGACCACCTGGACGGCGGACTGCGGCCCGCGACCGTGGCCGAACTCGCGCGCGACGCCGGGTACACGGGGCTCCCCGAGTCCGATCCCGAGAAGCTCGGCATCTGGTTCCGCGAGGCCGCCGACTCCGGCTCCCTGGAGCGGTACCTGGAGACCTTCGCGCACACGACCGCCGTCATGCAGTCGCGCGACGCGCTCTTCCGGGTCGCCTCCGAGTGCGCCCAGGACCTCGCGGCTGACGGCGTCGTGTACGCCGAGGTGCGGTACGCGCCCGAGCAGCACCTCGAAGGCGGGCTCGGCCTCGAAGAGGTCGTCGAGGCCGTCAACGACGGTTTCCGTGAGGGCGAACGCCTCGCCGCCGCCGAGGGCCGGCGCATCAAGGTCGGCGCGCTGCTCACCGCGATGCGGCACGCGGCGCGCTCCCTGGAGATCGCGACGCTCGCCAACGCCTACCGCGACCGCGGCGTCGTCGGCTTCGACATCGCGGGCGCCGAGGCCGGGTTCCCTCCCACCCGCCACCTCGAAGCCTTCGAGTACCTCAAGCGCGAGAACAACCACTTCACGATCCACGCGGGCGAGGCGTTCGGGCTGCCCTCGATCTGGGAGGCCCTCCAGTGGTGCGGCGCCGACCGGCTCGGTCACGGCGTCCGCATCATCGACGACATCACCGTGGCCGACGACGGCACCGTCTCGCTCGGCCGGCTCGCCTCGTACGTACGGGACAAGCGCATCCCGCTGGAGCTGTGCCCCACCTCCAACCTCCAGACCGGAGCGGCCAGTTCCTACGCCGAGCACCCCATCGGCCTCCTGAGCCGCCTGAAGTTCCGCTGCACCGTCAACACCGACAACCGCCTCATGTCGGGCACGACGATGAGCCGCGAGTTCGGACACCTCGTCGACGTCTTCGGCTACACCCTCGACGACCTCCAGTGGTTCACCACCAACGGCATGAAGTCCGCCTTCCTCCCCTTCGACCAGCGCCTCGCCATGATCAACGAGGTCATCAAGCCGCGCTACGCGGAACTGCGCGCGGAATGGCTCTTCCAGGGGGCCTGAGGTGAGCTGATGGCGCGCGACGGGCGGCGCTGAGGGGCGCGGATGGCGCTTGACGGGCCGGGGGGGGCTTGCGCGGGCCGGGGGCAGCGCCTGCGGGGCCGGGGATGCGCCGACGGGCCCGGTGGATCACCTGCGGGCCCGGGGGAGCACCTGCGGGGCTGTGGGGCCGGGGGATGCGCTTGCGGGGCTGGGGGCGCGTCTGCGGGGCCGGAAGCGCGGGGTGGGAGCAGCGGTCGAGTGGGTGAGCGCTCACTCACCCCGCGTGGCCCCCCCCCACTCCTCCGCGAGTCGTCGCAGGTCCTCCGCCCGCAGCACCCGCCCGTCCCACCCCGGCAGCGGAACGTGCAAGGGCTCCGTCCACCGCGCGGGGATCGCCCCGGCGCCGTACCGGGCCCCGGCCGGCCCGCCCGTCACCGCCGCCACCGTGTCCGTGTCGCCCCCGAGATCGATCGCGGCCCGCAACGCCGCCTCGAAGCCGCCCGTCGTGCGCGGCGCCCACACCGCCGAGCCGAGGCACGGCCAGACGGCGCCGTCGAACTCGGTGGCCTCGTCGGGGTGCCACGTGGGGGCGAGCACGGTCGCGTACCACTCGCGGTGCCCGGGATGCACGTGGCCGAGGACTTCCGGGAGCGCGGCGAGCGGGTCGGCGCCGCTCAGTGCGAGGCGTACGAGCTCGTGGAAGATCGCCGTGCCCTCCCAGGCGGCCCGGTCGCCGTGCGTGAGCGCCGCGAGCCGTCGGCCCGCGTCCATCGTGGCCGTCCGCCCGGCGCCCGCGAAGCGGACGGCGGAAGGGGCGGCCCGCATGAGCGCACCGTTCCCCGCGGCGCGGATAGTGACCTGGAAGTGCCGCGCGGCGGCTTGATCCCACGGGTCGCCACTGGTCAGCACGCCCTCCGTCTCGAGCCCGATGTCCTTGGGCTCGCCCCGAGCCCACCGCTGGAACCGCTCGAAGACGTCCGGCAGATCGAGCCCGCCCCGCTCCCGCAGCGACTCCCCGACCAGCACCGCCATCTGCGTGTCGTCAGTGGCTTCCCCGGCTCCCACCCGCCGCCCCCGCACATCTCCCCGCCCGCCCCCGCCGCCGGGAACCGCGCGGAGAAGGCGCCATCCTCCCCGAAGTCGAAGGGTGCCCCGAGCGCATCCCCGACCGCCGAGCCGACGACAGCCCCCACCACCCGCTCCAGGCGTTCCATCCCGGCACGCTCACGCGAGGGAGATGCGGCCCGCGTCGCGGGCCTTGGTCACGAACTGCGGGTCGGTCGACAGCCTCCAGGTCTCCACGATGTGCGGCTTGACGCCGAACGCCCGCCAGATCCGCGAGACGGCCGACTGGGATACGCCCTCCGCCTCGGCCACCGAACGTGTCGGCCGTGCGCGTCACCCGTCAGTCGCGCCCGGCCGAGTGCCCTCGCGACCAGGGCTGCGACCTGCTCGTCGGTGATCCTTCGCGGTCACCCCGAACGTGGTCGGTCCGCCCGGTTCTCCAGCCGGTTCGCGGCGAACCGGGACCGCCGCTCGCATACCGTCTCTCGCGAGACGCCCGGATCCCCCGCGACCCGCGCGTTCGGCAGGCCCTCCGCGCACGCCGACATGATCTTCGGCCGCAGCACCAGTGCGTGAGCCGCCGACGGCTCGCACGACCCGACGCGGACTGCTCGCGCGACCAGCCGTGCGGCACCCGGCCTTCGTGATCGGACCACTCCAGCGGCGACAGCTTCGGGCCAGGCAACATCCCGCTCTGTCACAGCGAGCAGACCCACGACTCAGGACACTGGGCACCCGGTGAGGCGGACAGTGGCCCGCCTCTGACACGGGGCGCCGTCGGCATCATGTGCGGTCGTCCGTGCCGACGTCACTCGGTCACGTGCCGCCGCCGCGCCGGTTCTGCCGCCCCTGTCGCAGGGGGGCCGCGTCCCGCCGGAGGCAATCCCCTCCCGGCCCGGGGCGCGCTGCCCCGCCTCACCACGCCGGGTGTGCCGAGCCGCTCGACTTCTTCTCGTTCGGGAGGAGGAGCCAGAGGGCCAGGTAGACGAGGAACTGGGGGCCGGGGAGGAGGCACGACGCGACGAAGATGACGCGCATCGTGGTCGGGGAGATGCCGAAGCGGTGGGCGAGGGCGGCGCAGACGCCGGCGATCATGCGGCCGTGCGTGGGGCGGACCAGGGACGTGCTGGTGCTCATGGTGGGCTCCTCCGTCGATGTCTGTGCGGAGCCGTCGTCCGGCCCCGGCGGGGGGCGCCTTCCGCGTCCCCCGACACCTTCCACGCTACGGGGACGAACCGGGACGAGCATCCGCCTAAGGTGCCGTACCGACCCTGGGAATTCTCGGGGTCGAACCCTGAGAAACCCCTCCGGGACACCCCGGGGAGAACTCGGGGTTCTCCTCCCCGGGGCGGAGGGGAGGGGATACCTCGGAGGGAGTCCCGCGCCGGTTCCTGGTCCTGCGGCGGACCGCCGGTACGACCAGGAGATGAGCCGCCGCCGTCCCCACGATCGCGAGCAGTACCGAGTCGATGTCCACCCTCTGGCCCGGCACCCCGGTCTGCGCGATCTCCAGGAGCATCGCGAGCACCCCGCCCGCCAGCGTCGAGCGGCACAGTGATGCGAAGGCCGAGACCGCGACGCGGCCCCCGGCGAGCGGCAGCAGCACCCCGAGCGGCGCGAGCAGTCCGAGACCGGCGGCCAGGGGCCGTACCGCGCCGGGGAAACCGAGCGACAGATCGGCGCGGACCGTCGCGAACGGCGTCGTGTTCGGCGCGCTCACCCACGGCACGTCGAGCGGCCTCAGCGCGTACCAGCCGACGAACAGCAGATGCGCGACGAGGAGTACGACTCCCGCCGCGCGGTAGGAAACGGTCCGCGCCCCGCCGTCTGGCCCTGGCTGCTGCACGTTCCCAAGGACGCGCCCCCCGCCTCGCCCGGTTCCGGCCCACGCCCCGGCGGCCGTGTGGGCGTCCTCACCCCGGCACCCGCCCCGCCACGGGAACCGAACGGCGCGGGACGCGAACGGCACCGGACCCGCCACGCGCCCGCCACGCCCTTCCCGGGCCGCGTGAGCCCCCGCCGCCGGGATACCCGGCCCCCGGCCTGGTCGGCGCACCAAGCCCCCGCCACCCGGCCCCCGTCCCGCAAGCCGGCCCCCGTCCCGCCAGTCGGCCCCCGCTACCCCACCGATACCGTCGGCACCGGCGTGCGCCCCGGGTTCCCGCGCAGCTCGCGGTCGCACTCGTACGCCCGTACCGGGCTCTCCCCCGGCCCGCCGAGCAGCACCGTCCCCCGCGCCGTCGCCGCCGCGCTCTCGCCGAGCGTGCACACGAGCTGGGCGAGCCCGGGGCCCGTGAGCCCGGCGGGGTCGACGGTGAGGCGCAGGGTGTGCGCGGGGTCGCCGGGGCGGGGCCCGGCGAGGGCCGTGCCGCTCGGCACGGCGGAGGTGAAGTGGGCGAGTCGCTCCGCCTCGGAGGGCTGGAGGAGCAACTGGTCGAGCAGTTGCCGCGCCACCGGGACGGCCCCCGGGGCGGCCGGTTCGGAGAGGTACCTGTTGACGACGACGAGCTGTGCGCCGCACACGAGGTAGACCTTCGCGGGCGTCGTGCCCGGCGGCTGCGAGACGCTGTCCTCGTCGAGCACGCAGGGCAGCCGCGAGGGGGCGGGCCCGGCGTCCGTCGGCACCTCGGTCGGCCTGATCCCGCACCCGGCGAGCAGCAGCCCGAGCCCGGCGAGCACGCCGCAGGAACGGACGGCGGCGGTACGGGACCGGCGCCGCGCCCGGCGCGGAGCGGACCCCGCGCCGTCAGCGCCCCGCCGCACGGCCACCGCCGCCCTCGCCGCCCGCCCCGCCGTCGTCGTCCGCCTCGTGCCCCGCACCCGCCGCGCCGCTCCTCGACTCCGCACCCGTGCCCGTACCTGTGTCCGTGTCCACGCCGCCCGTGTCCGCGCCGCCCGTGTCCGCGCCGCCCGGGGGGCCGCCGTCGCCCGTCCCGTCCTCCGGGCCCGCCTCGCCGCCGTCCAGCGGCAGCCGCAGCGTGAACACCGCGCCGCCCTCGGGGGAGTTGGCCGCCGTGATGCCGCCGCCGTGGATGTGCGCGTTGGCCTGCGCGATCGAGAGGCCGAGGCCGCTGCCCTCCGAACGGGGGCGCGAGGCGCTCGCCTTGTAGAAGCGGTCGAAGACGTGCGGCAGGACGTCCTCGGGGATCCCGGGGCCGTGGTCCCGTACCCGGATCACCAGCGAGGGCCCCTCGACCCGCACCGACACCCGCACCGGGGAGCCGCCGTGCTTGAGCGCGTTGCCGATGAGGTTGGCGAGTATCACGTCGAGGCGGCGCGGGTCGACGCGCGCCATGATGCCGCGCTCCGCGTCGAGTTCGACCGCGTCGAGCCAGGCGCGTGCGTCGATGCACGCGGTGATCTGGTCGGCGATGTCGACGTCGTCGCACACGAGGCGGGCGGTGCCCGCGTCGAAGCGGGTCACCTCCATCAGGTTCTCCACCAGCGTGTTGAGCCGCCGCGTCTCGCTCACCACGAGCCGCACCGCGGGCTCGATCATCGGGTCGAGCGTGTCGATCTCTTCCTCGAGGACCTCGGTCACGGCGGTGATCGCGGTGAGCGGGGTGCGCAGCTCGTGGGACATGTCGGCGACGAAGCGGCGGCTCGCCTCCTCGCGCGCGCTCATGTCCGCGACCCGTCGCTCGAGGGCCGCCGCCGCGTCGTTGAACGTACGGGACAGCTCGGCGAGTTCGTCGGTCCCCGAGACCCGCAGCCGTGTGCTGAGCTTGCCCTCGCCGAGCCGCTTCGCGGCGATCCCGAGGCGGTGCACGGGCTTGAGCACGGTCGTGGCCGCCGCCTGCGCGAGCAGCGCCGCGACGAGCAGCGCGAGCGTCGTCGCGATCCCCAACGACCAGGCGAGCGACTCCAGGTCGTCGGCCTCGGAGCTGAGCGACTTGCGGAGGTAACCGGTCGGGCCGCCGTCGCCGACCTCGGCGCCCGCGATCAGGTACGGCGTGCCCTTCACGTCGACCCGCTGCCAGTACAGGTGCGAGGAAGCCTTGTTGGTCGCCGTGATCCTCTGCTTGCGCGCGACCGCCTCCCGCAGGGTGGCCGGCACGTCACCGAGCGAGAACGAGCCGGGCGCCGAACTGCCGGTCACCGTACGGCCCTTGGCATCGCGGTCGACGAGTACGACGTCGTAGTGCTGGCCCGAGCGGGACATCGCGCGGGCCGTGCGCGCCAGGTCCTCGCGCGTCGGGCCGGGCGGCACCGTCCGGTCGGGGCTCGCCAGTTGCTCCTTGAAGTCGTCGAGCGTGTTGTCCTGCGTACGGGTCAGGACCGCCTCGCGGTTGAGCCAGTACGCGATGCCCGAGGCCGAGACGGCGGCGGTCAGCGCGACGAGGCCGAAGACGAGGACGAGCCGCAGCCGCAGACTCGTGAACCGCACGCCCGCGCCGAGGAACCGCCGCAGCCGCCCGCCGTTCGGCGCCGCCGCCCCGCCCCCGCTGTCCCCCCGCCGCTCGTTCCCGTCCCGCCGCTCGTCTCCGTCCCGCCGTGCGTCGCCGCCTCGCCTCACTGCGGCGCGTCCAGCCGGTAACCGACACCGCGCACCGTGCGGATGAGCTTCGGCGAGGACGGCACGTCCTCGACCTTGGCCCGCAGCCGCTGCACGCACGCGTCCACGAGGCGCGAGTCGCCGAGGTAGTCGTGCTCCCAGACCAGACGCAGGAGTTGCTGCCGGGACAGCGCCTGCCCCGGGCGTCGGCTCAGTTCGAGCAGGAGCCGCAACTCGGTGGGGGTGAGCTGGAGTTCGGTGCCGTCCTTGGAGACCGTCATCGCCGAACGGTCGATGACGAGATTCCCGAAGACCGCCGAGTCGCTCGACTCGCGCTCCCCGCGCCGCAGCACCGCGCGGATGCGCGCGTCGAGCACCCGCCCCTGCACCGGCTTGACCACGTAGTCGTCGGCCCCGGACTCCAGGCCCACCACCACGTCGATGTCGTCGCTGCGCGCGGTGAGCAGGATGATCGGAAGCTGATCGGTGCGGCGGATGCGACGGCACACCTCGAAGCCGTCGATTCCGGGCAGCATGACGTCCAGAACGATCAGGTCCGGTCGTTCTTCGCGCAGTTTCGTCAGCCCGTCCTCGCCCGTGGCGGCGGTGGCCACGCGGTGCCCCTGGCGGGACAGGGACAGCTCAAGAGCCGTACGGATGGCGTCGTCGTCCTCGATCAGCAACAGGGAAGGCACCCGGTCATTCTGTCCCACGGCCGCCCGGACTTCGACCTCCGGGTGCCGGGACGCGGGGCCCGTGCCCACGGGGCCGCGCGTCCCTGCCCCTCCGTACGGCCCGAGCGGCACGCGCGTACGCGCGAGCGTCTTGGACGCGCGCGCGAGGAGGCGCTGTGACAGCTCTGTGACAGTCGGCGGACACGGTCATGAACTGGGGTTGGCAGTCTTCTTGGCACACGGGGCGCACCGGCCGGCCGCAAGGGCGGCGGAACGCTTCGCGGCAGAACCACTCACACCTCAGGACGGAGGCGCGCGATGAGCACTCGGCACAGCACCACGGGCGGTGCGGTGATCACCCGGCTGCACGACTACGCCGCGCGGACTGAGACCTCCGGTACCGCGACCGTGTCCTTGTTCGAGCGGAGCCATGAGCCCGGGGGCGGACGAGGACGAGGCTGCGGGACCGGTCGTGCACCGCGTCCTCTGCTGGGGACGCCGGTGGACGTGGCTCCGGTTCCCCGCGGGGGAAATGAGGGGGACCGGAGCGTCGCGTACGGGGAGAGCACGGGGGGCACGGGGGAGCGATCCCGGGCGAACGAGGCGGAGTTCACCGCCTACGTCCAGGAGCGCCGCGCCTCCCTGTACGCGACCGCCTACCACCTGACCGGGGACCGCTTCGAGGCCGAGGACCTGCTCCAGAGCGCCCTCTTCTCGACGTACCGGGCCTGGGACCGCATCACCGACAAGGCCGCCGTCGGCGGCTACCTGCGCCGCACCATGACCAACCTGCACATCAGCGCGTGGCGGCGCCGCAAGCTCAACGAGTACCCGACCGAGGAACTGCCGGAGACGGCCACCGACACGGACGCGATGCGCGGCACCGAGCTGCGCACCGTCCTGTGGCAGGCGCTCGCCCGGCTGCCCGAACTCCAGCGCACGATGCTGGTCCTCCGTTATTACGAGGGCCGCACGGACCCGGAGATCGCGAAGATCCTCGACATCAGTGTCGGCACGGTCAAGTCGAGCATCTGGCGCAGCCTGCGCCGCCTGCGCGACGACGAGGCGCTCAGCCGCGACCGTGACCGCGAGGAGTCCTTCGGCGAACTGGTCGCCTGAGGACGGGGGGAACGGGGGAGAGCGGGGGGACAGGGGGAAACGGGGGAAACCGGGGGAGGGTCCGCCGCACGGGGGAGCCGGGGCACGTACGGGGGAGTACGGGTCCGGGACGGGCGGCGGACACGGGGGAGACACGGGACGCCACGGGGGTGGCGTCGCGACCACGGGGGTGGTTGCCGCATCGGGACCGGAGGGCTGGGGGGCCTTCCGGTCCCGCCGCCGTCTTCTCCCTCGGAGACATGGCGGCGGCGCGTGGGGGTCCCGGCCGGAGGCCGGGGAAGGGTGGGCCCGCGTTCGGCTCAGCTCGCCGCGGGCTCGCTCCCCCGCTCCCGTACCGCCGCCCCCACCGGCCCGCGCGCGCACGCCGCGGCGGCCAGCCGGCCCAGGGCCTCCTCGCGCCCGCAGGGGTACGCGCCGAGCGCCGCCTGCCGCTGCACGATCGCCCGCTCCGAGCGCATCAGCCGGAAGCCCCTGCGCAGCAGGAACGGCACGGACTTGCGCCCCTCGCGCAGATCCCGCAGGAGCCGCCGCCGGAACGTCGTGCTCGGCCGCCCGCGCAGGCACAACGCGTCGGCGAGCACGCCGAGTTCGCGGCAGCTCTCCACGATGTCGGCGGCGAAGATGCCCTCGGCGATGAAGAGGGGCGTGGTGCGGTCGAGGGTGAGCGTCTCCGTACCCGTACGGGTGCTCTCGGCGATCGAGTAGACGGGGACGTCGGCCGACCGGGTCCGGCACAGCTCACCGATCGCGGTGAGCGCCCGCGCGCGGTCCCAGGACAGCGGGGAGTCCCAGTCGATGTCGCGCTGCGGGCCCTGGCCCGCGACGAGCGGCAGGGTCGGGTCGTCGGCGTCCTTGTAGAAGTCGTCCAGGGACAGGACGGGCAGACCTGAGGCGGCGGCGAGGGACGACTTGCCCGAGCCGGAGGGCCCGGCGAGCAGGACGACCCGGACCGGTACGGCGGGATGGGGACTCACGAGGAACCAGTGTGCGGCATGCACCTGTCGGCCCGACCCGCCGGGGCGCGCTTTGGTACCCGACCGACACCTCGCCTACGCTGCGTGCGCACACGCTCACGTACCGAACCGGCAGGTGGCAGTCATGGCAGCAGCACGACACGCAAAGACCTCTCCCTCCTCGCGCGCCCTCCTGCGGGCCGGGCTCGGCATCGCCGTCGCCGGGGCGGCGCTCGGCGGCGCCGCCGCGAGCGCGAGCGCCGCGACCCCGGACCTCGGCTCGGTCGCGCCCGACCTGGGCTCCCTCGCCCCCGGCCTCGGCAAGCAGCTCGACACGGAGGCCGCGCTGGGCGGCGCGAGCCAGGGCCTCCAGGCGGCCACCACGTACGGCCTCGGCGGCGTCACGAACCTCCAGCTCGACCCCCTCGCGGGCACCGGCACCGACCCCCTCGCCAACGGCGTCGGCACCCAGGTCGCCGACTTCAAGCCGGTCGGCACGACGGACGTCACGGGCCCGGTCACGAGCGGCGCGAGCCTGGCGGAACTGCCGGTGGCGGGCGACGCGGTGCGGATGCTGGGGATCGGCGGCTGAGGCGCGCCGCTCCTCGGTGTTGCCCGTGCGGGTGAGGCGCTGCCGGACGACGGCGCCCGGCCCCCGCGCGCGTCCAGCTCGCCACCGCCCCCTGGCAGCCCCCCGTTGACGTATGCGCGTGCGGGCCGTCCCCAGGTCGGGGGCGGCCCGCACGTGGACGTACCGGGGGCGGCGGCTCAGTACGAGGAGCCCGCGACGCCCAGGGAGCCCGTCGGGTGCCACACCGTCTTCGTCTCCAGGACGGAGGTCATGCGGCGCAGGCCGGGTGTCGTGGTCCAGTCCTCGGCGGGTGCCGCGGGGCGCAGGACGCGCTTCAGGTTGTCCGCCGCCGCGATCTCCAGGTCCACGGCCTCCCGGCCGTCGGCGCCCGTGAGGTCGATCGCGTTGACGTCCTGGTGGGAGGCGAGCGTCGGGCCGAGGTCGGCGACACGGCCGCTGAGGATGTTCGCCGCGCCGCCGGGGACGTCCGAGGTGGCGAGGACCTCGCCGAAGGACAGGGCGGGCAGCGGACGCTCCTCGCTCGCCACGACGACGGCCGTGCAGCCCGTCGCGAGCACGGGCGCGAGCACCGAGACGAGGCCGAGCAGCGAGGACTCGCGCGGCGCGAGCACCGCGACGACTCCGCTCGGCTCCGGCGTCGACAGGTTGAAGTACGGGCCCGCCACCGGGTTCGCGCCGCCCACGACCTGCGCGAGCTTGTCGGTCCAGCCCGCGTACCAGACCCAGCGGTCCACGGCCGCGTCCACCTGGGCGCGCGCCGCGTCCCGGTCCAGGCCCTCCGCGTCGGCGACCTCGCGCGCGAACTGCTCGGCGCGCCCCTCCAGCATCTCCGCGACGCGGTAGAGGACCTGGCCCCTGTTGTACGCGGTCGCGCCGGACCAGCCCGCGAACGCCTTGCGCGCGGCGGCGACCGCGTCCCTGGCGTCCTTGCGCGTCGAGCGCGGGGCGTTGGCCAGCCACTCGCCGCGCGCGTCGCTCACCTCGTACACCCTGCCGCCCTCACTGCGGGGGAACTTCCCGCCGACGTACAGCTTGTAGGTCTTGAAGACGCCGAGGCGCGGGGCCGCGGCACCCGCCTGCGGGGCGGTGGCCCGCGGGGCGCCCGCCTGCGGGGCGGTGGCCTTCTCGCCGCCCTTCGGCTGCTTCCCGGCCGCGGACTTCCGCGCCGGGCGCTTCCCGGACGTGGACTTCTCGGACGTGGACTTCTCAGACATCGAGGTACGCCTCCAGACCGTGCCTGCCGCCCTCGCGGCCGTAACCCGACTCCTTGTAGCCGCCGAAGGGCGAGGTCGGGTCGAACTTGTTGAAGGTGTTGGCCCACACGACGCCCGCACGCAGCTTCTCGGCCACGGCGAGGATGCGGGAGCCCTTCTCGGTCCAGATGCCCGCCGAGAGCCCGTACGGCGTGTTGTTCGCCTTGGCGACGGCCTCCGCCGGGGTGCGGAAGGTGAGGACGGAGAGGACGGGGCCGAAGATCTCCTCGCGGGCGACGGTGTGCGCCTGCGTGACGTTCGTGAAGACGGTCGGGGCGAACCAGTAGCCCGAGCCGGGGAGTTCGCACGGGGCGCTCCAGCGCTCGGCGCCCTCCGCCTCGCCCTGGCCGGTCAACCGTGTGATGCGGTCGAGCTGTTCGGCGGAGTTGATGGCGCCGAGGTCGGTGTTCTTGTCGAGCGGGTCGCCCACGCGCAAGGTGGTGAGGCGCCGCTTGAGCGCGTCCACGACCTCGTCGTGCACCGACTCCTGCACGAGCAACCGCGAGCCCGCGCAGCACACTTGGCCCTGGTTGAAGAAGATCCCCGTGACGATGCCCTCGACGGCCTGCTCGACGGGCGCGTCGTCGAAGACGATGTTGGCGCCCTTGCCGCCGAGTTCGAGCGTCACGCGCTTCTCCGAGCCCGCGACCGTCCGGGCGATCTGCTTGCCGACCGCCGTCGAGCCCGTGAACGCGACCTTGTTCACGTCCGGGTGCGCGACGAGGGCCGCGCCCGCGTCCCCGTACCCGGGAAGGATGTTCACGACGCCCCTGGGCAGACCGGCCTGTTGGCAGATCTCGGCGAAGAACAGGGCACTCAGCGGGGTCGTCTCGGCGGGCTTGAGGACCACCGTGTTGCCCGCCGCGAGCGCGGGCGCGATCTTCCACGCGAGCATGAGCAGCGGGAAGTTCCACGGGATGACCTGGCCCGCGACCCCGAGCGGCTTCGGCGCGGGACCGAAGCCCGCGTGCTCCAGCTTGTCGGCCCAGCCCGCGTAGTAGAAGAAGTGCGCGGCGACGAGCGGGATGTCCGTGTCGCGCGTCTCCTTGATGGGCTTGCCGTTGTCGAGCGTTTCCAGGACGGCGAGTTCGCGCGCCCGCTCCTGCACGATCCGCGCGATGCGGAAGAGGTACTTGGCGCGCTCGGCGCCGGGGAGCGCGGCCCAGCCGGGGAAGGCGCGGCGCGCGGCGGCGACCGCGCGCGCGACGTCCTCCTCGCCCGCCCGCGCGACCTCGGAGAGGACCTCCTCGGTCGCCGGGGACACGGTCTTGAAGACCTCGCCGGAGGCGGAATCGGTGAACTCGCCGTCGATGAACAGCCCGTAGGAGGAGGCGAGGGCGACGGCGGCGCGTGACTCGGGCGCGGGCGCGTAGTCGGTGAAGGCCGGAGCGGGCCCGGCGGAAGGGGTCTCGTGTGCCATGGGTTCAGTCCACCGTCACGTAATCGGGGCCGGAGTAGCGGCCCGTGGCCAGCTTCTGGCGCTGCATGAGCAGGTCGCCGAGCAGCCCCGAGGCGCCGAAGCGGAACCAGGCGTTGCTCAGCCAGTCCTCGCCCGCCGTCTCGGCGACGAGGACGAGGAACTTGATCGCGTCCTTCGTGGTCCGGATGCCACCGGCCGGCTTCACCCCGACCTGTTCCCCGTGCGCCGCGCGGAAGTCCCGTACCGCCTGGAGCATGAGCAGCGTGTTCGCCGGGGTCGCGTTGACGCCGACCTTGCCCGTCGAGGTCTTGATGAAGTCCGCGCCGCCGAGCATCCCGAGCCACGAGGCGCGCAGGATGTTGTCGTACGTGGACAACTCCCCGGTCTCGAAGATGACCTTGAGCCGGGCGCGGGTCCCGATCGCCTCGCGCACGGCGACGATCTCCTCGTACACCTTCGCGTACCGGCCCGCGAGGAAGGCGCCGCGGTCGATGACCATGTCGATCTCGTCGGCGCCCGCCGCGAGCGCGGACTCGACGTCCGCGAGCTTCACGGCGAGCGGGGCGCGCCCGGCCGGGAACGCGGTCGCCACCGACGCGATACGGACCTCACTGCCCGCCAGCGTCTCCTTCGCCGTCGCGACCATGTCGGGGTAGACGCAGACGGCGGCGACGCGGGGCGCGGAGCGGTCGGTGGGGTCCGGGTGCAGCGCCTTGGCGGCGAGCGAACGGACCTTGCCGGGGGTGTCGGCGCCTTCGAGCGTCGTGAGGTCGATCATCGAGATCGCCAGATCGATCGCGCGGACCTTCGCGGCCGTCTTCACGGACCGCGTCCCGAGCGCGGCGGCACGCGCCTCCAGGCCGACCGGGTCGACACCGGGCAGGCCGTGCAGGAAGCGCCGCAACGAGGCGTCGGAGGCGCTCACTTCGGCGAACGCGGCCCCGGCGGCGGCCCGTGGCGCGGGGGAGGGGGCGGGGGGAGTCGTGGGCATACTCACCAGGGGAGCATATCTACGCGCGTAGCGGTCTGTACAGGGGGGTGCGGGGGCCCGGGACGGGCGCGAAGGGGCGCCCGCGCGGGGGTGTGGCGCCCGTGTCCGGCGGGGAGCCCGGAGCCTTGTGCGCCCGGTGGGGGAGAATCGGCGTATGACGACCCCCGACCCGGCCGCTCCCGAGCCCGACCCGGCCGCCCCCGAGCCCTCGCCGGCCGCCCCCGAGCCCTCGCCGGCCGCTCCCGACCGGATCTACCGCTCGCCCGCCGGCATCGCCGCCGGTGTCTTCCTGCTGATCCTGAGCGGGTGGCTGGGCGCCGACGCCATCATCCTGGGCGAAGGCCGCACCCCGTGGATCGCGATCGCCGCGCTGCTGTGCGTGATCCCGCTGATCACCGCCTTCACGCTGCGGCCCGCCGTGTACGCGAACACGGAGCGGCTGCGCGTCCGCAACCCCTTCCGCACGATCGTGCTGCCCTGGAAGGCCGTCGCCACGCTCCGCTCCGGCTACTCGAACGAGGTCGTCGACGCGGACGGCAAGGTCTTCCAGCTGTGGGCGCTCCCCGTCTCGCTGCGCGGCCGCAAGCGCGCGGCGCGCGCCGAGGCGCGCGCGATGAGCAGGGGGGAGGGGAAGGCGGGCCACACCGCCACCTCCGTGCACGAGGTCCGCCACCCGCAGGGCGACGTGGCCCTCGGCGAACTGCGCGAACTCGCGGGTGACACGGACTCCCCGCACCAGGGCCTCACCGAGGCGCGCTGGTGCTGGAGCGTCATCGCCCCGGCCGCCGCGGGCGCGCTCCTGCTGATCATCCTGCTGCTGGTCTGACCCGTCCTTCCCCCGCGCGCAGGAGCAGGGCAGCCCAGCTCCGGTACGGGTGCCAGCGCGCCGCGACGGGGGCGAGCGCGTCCGGCGTCCCCGGCAGGCCGTACGCCCGCGCCATCACCTCGTGCAGCCGGGGCTCCGCGCGGGGGAACAGGTCCGGGTGGCCCGCGCCCCTGACGAGGACCAGCTCCGCGCCGAAGGGGCCGATGCCGGGGAGTTCGCGCAGGCGGGCGAGGGCCTCCCCGGGCGGCAGGGCGCGGAGCGCCGCCGCGTCGAGACGCCCGTCCAGCGCCGCCTCGGCGAGCGCGTGCAGCCGCTGCGTCTTGACCGCGCTCAGGCCCGGTACGGGATCGAGGCCGCGCAGCACGCCGGGGACCGGGAACGCGTGCGCCGCCCGGCCCGCGACCGTCAGGGTCTCCCCGTACGTACGGGCCAGTCCGTCCTTCACCGCCGCCGCGCGCGTCATCCGCAGCCGGTTGTCGACCACGGCCCACGCGGCGGCCTCGTACGGCGAGTGGAAACACACCGGGCGCAGTCCCGGGAACTCCGCCTGGAGCCGCCCCACCAGGGGATCGGCCTCGCCCACGGCCGGGAACCCGCTCCCGTCCACGTCGAGCGACAGGACGCGCGCCACCTGGGCCCGTACGGCGGCGGGCGCGGCCCCGTCAGACGTCCAGGAGACCCGTACCGCTCCCGCGTCCCCGGGCTGCCGCACCGCGCAGCCGACGACGTGGAGGCCGTCGTCCGCCGGGAAGGCGAGCCGCAGGACGCCGTCGTCCTCGACGGGATGCGCGGCGGGCGTGAAGTCCGCCAGGAAGCGGAGGGCGGCGGACAGGGCGAAGGGCCCCTTCGGCGTCAGCGAAAACGTGGGCACGGCGGCTCGCCTTCCGGGCCCCGCACACGGGCGGCCCCACGTCCGACGCTGCCACGAAGGACGGGAGGCGGCACGGCGAGCGGGCGGCGCGGGCTTCTCGCCCCGCGCAGGGCACACCGGGGGCGCGCGCCCGCGTGCGGCGCCGGGCGTCCGGACCCGCCTGTGGTGCCGGGCGTCCGGACCCCGCCTGTGGTGCCGCTCGTCCGGCACCCGCGTCCGCCCCGCCGTCTACACCCCCGCCGCCGCCCCCACGTCCCGCTTCAGCTCGGCGAGCAGTGCCGTCGCGCGTTCCCGGGCCTCCGGCACCGGCAGCCCGGCCGGGAGGACGATCTCCAGGTAGCACTTGAGCTTCGGCTCGGTGCCGCTCGGCCGGACGACGACCCTGCCCCGTACGCCCTCCGGCGAGGAACCGGCTCCCTCCGGCGAGGAACCAGCTCCCTCCGGCGAGGGAGTGCCCAGGGTGTAGCGCAGTCCGTCCGTGGGGGGAAGGCCGTCCTTCGGGAGGCTGAGGTCGTCCGCCGAGGTGACGGTCAGGCCCGCGAGGCGCACGGGCGGGGACTGGCGCAGGCGGTCCATCGCTGCGGGGATGAGGGAGAGGTCGGCGACGCGGGCGGAGAGCTGCGCCGTCGCGTGCAGGCCGTGCTCGCGCGCGAGGTCGTCGAGCGCGTCGGAGAGCGTACGGCCCTCCTCCTTGAGGACGGAGGCGAACTCCGTGACGAGGAGCGCCGCCGTGATCCCGTCCTTGTCGCGCACGCCCTCGGGGTCCACGCAGTAGCCGAGCGCCTCCTCGTACCCGTACCGCAGCCCGGGGACCCGCGAGATCCACTTGAAGCCCGTCAGCGTCTCCGCGTGCGGGACCCCGGCCGCGCGGGCGAGGGTGCCGAGGAGCGTCGAGGAGACGATCGACTCGGCGAAGACGCCGCGCTCGCCGCGCCGCAGCAGGTGCGTGGCGAGCAGCGCGCCGACCTCGTCGCCCGTGAGCATCCGCCAGCCCGCGTCGGCCGAGGCGTCCGGCACGGCGACGGCGCAGCGGTCCGCGTCCGGGTCGTTCGCGACGATCAGGTCCGCGCCCTCGTGCGCCCGCGCCGTCGCGAACGCGAGGTCCATCGCGCCCGGTTCCTCCGGGTTGGGGAAGGCCACGGTCGGGAAGTCCGGGTCGGGCGCGGCCTGTTCGGCGACCGGCACGGGCGCGGGGAAACCGGCCCGCGCGAAGGCCGCCGTGACGGTCTCCGTGCCGACGCCGTGCAGCGCGGTGTGCACGACACGGGCGGTACGGGGCGAGCCGGGCGCGAGCACGGAGACCGCGCGCTCCACGTACGCCTCCAGTACCTCGTCCCCGAGTACCGTCCACCCGTCCTCGGCGCGCGGCACCTCCGCCAGCGCGTCGACCGCCTCGATCCCGGCGGCGATCTCGGCGTCCGCCGGAGCGACGATCTGCGAGCCCGCGCCCTCGCCGGGCTCCGGGTAGCCGAAGCCGAGGTAGACCTTGTAGCCGTTGTCGCGCGGCGGGTTGTGGCTCGCGGTGACCTCGACCCCGGCGACCGCGCCGAGGTGCCCGATCGCGAAGGCGAGGACGGGCGTGGGCAGGGGCCGGGGCAGGACGGCGGCGCGCAGTCCGGCGCCGGTCAGCACGGCGGCGGTGTCGCGCGCGAAGTCCGCCGACTTGTGGCGCGCGTCGTAGCCGACGACGACGAGCCCGTCCCCCTTGCCGTGCTCCCGCAGGAAGGCCGCGAGCCCGGCCGCGGCGCGGATCACGACGGCCCGGTTCATCCGTGAGGGACCCGCCCCCAGCTCGCCGCGCAGCCCCGCCGTGCCGAAGCGGAGCAGGCCCGCGAAGCGGTCCCGCAGCGCATCGAGGTCCTCCGCGTCGAGCAGCGCGGCCAGTTCGGCACGCGTGTCCGGGTCGGGGTCCTCGGCCAGCCAGCGGCGGGCACGGTCGATGAGGTCCTTCGCGTCGTCCTTGTCCACCACGGTGGTCGTGCCTTTCTCGGCTTCGGTGCGGCTGCTCGGTGCGGTGCGGTGCGCTGCGGCTGCTCGGCTTCGGTGCGGGGCGGCGGGCGGCCTCCGCGCGGCCGCCCGCTCCTCCGGAGGTCGTACGGGACTCGTACCCCGTACGGGGGAGGGACTCTCAGATGCGGTCGAGGACCTGACCGAGCAGCGCCCCCATGTGCGCGGCCGAGTCGCGGCCCGCCTGGAGGACCTCCTCGTGGTTGAGGGGCTCGCCCGTGAGGCCGGCGGCGAGGTTGGTGACGAGCGAGATGCCGAGCACCTCGGCCCCCGCCTCGCGCGCGGCGATCGCCTCGAGGACCGTGGACATGCCGACGAGGTCCCCGCCCATCGCGCGGACCATGCCGATCTCGGCGGGCGTCTCGTAGTGCGGACCGCGGAACTGCACGTACACGCCCTCTTCGAGCGTGGGGTCGATCTCCTTGCACAGCGCGCGCAGGCGCGGCGAGTAGAGGTCGGTGAGGTCCACGAAGTTCGCGCCGTGGATGGGCGAGGTCGCCGTGAGGTTGAGGTGGTCGCTGATCAGCACCGGCTGTCCGGGCCGCATCCCGGCGCGCAGGCCGCCGCAGCCGTTGGTGAGGACGATCGTCTTGCACCCGGCGGCCACCGCGGTGCGCACGTTGTGCGCGACCGCGTCCACGCCGCGGCCCTCGTAGTAGTGCGTGCGGCCGAGGAAGACGAGGGCGCGCTTGCCGCCGAGCCCGCTGTACGAGCGGATGCGGCCCGCGTGGCCCTCGACGGCGGGCGGCGGGAAACCGGGGAGGTCCGTGAAGGACAGGTCGTGGTCCGCCGTGCCGAGCGCCTCCGCGGCGGGCACCCAGCCCGAGCCCATCACCAGGGCCACGTCGTGCGTCTCGGCCCCCGTCAGCTCACCGAGCCGCGCGGCGGCGGCCCGAGCGGCGGCGAAGGGGTCGCCCTGGATGTCGTCCGGAATAACTGATGCGTTCACGCGAATGAGCGTAACCGCTCACAGCCTACGCGCGTAGACGTCGCTGATAACGACCTGATGTTGACTTGCCGGTAGGCGGGAACGAGCGCGTTCGGACGCGGAGCGGCCTGGTCAGGGCGTCGCGGGAGGGGGAGCGGCGCTCGTCGTGCGGCCCGGCGGCCTTGGCGTGAACCAGGCCCTCGCGGAGCCGGTTCCTCCGCGGTGCGGACCGGCACGCGCGGCCCCGGGCACCCGCGGCCCCGGGCGCGCGTTCAGCAGGGACGCTTGCGCAGTTCCATCACGTAGTCGTGCGGTGCCCCCGCCGATTCCGCCGCGTCGGCGATCTCGCCGAGGTAGCGCGCGGAGGGCAGGCCGCCCTCGTACCCGTTCAGCACGTAGAGCCACGAGGACTCCGTGCCCTCCAGGGTGTGGACGCGGACGCGGGCGCGGCGGTAGATGCCGAGGCCGACGCCCTCCCAGCCGTCCATCGCCTCCTCGTCGGGCGGCGCGATGTCGTACAGCGCCACGAAGACCTGCGAGGCCGGGTCCTCGACGACCGTGGCGAGCGCGCCCTCCCAGCCCATGTGCTCGCCGCCGAAGGTCAGCCGCCAGCCGTCGAGCCAGCCGGTGGCCCGCAGCGGGGAGTGCGGGGCACGGCGCGTCATCAGCCGCGCGTCGAGATTGCCTGCGTACGCAGCGTAGAGCGACATGACGTCGAGAGTACGGCAGACGGCGGAGGGAGGCGGGGGAGTCGCGGGAGGCGGACGCGTACGGGAGGGGACGGACCAGGGGGTGACCCGTTCCACACCCCGGACGGTGGGGCCGGGCGCGAAGCAATTTGGCGCGTGCGGGACAATGAAGTACGTGACTCGGATCGTGATTATCGGTGGCGGACCCGGCGGATACGAAGCGGCCCTCGTGGGCGCCCAGCTCGGCGCGGAGGTGACCGTCGTCGACTGCGACGGCCTCGGCGGGGCCTCGGTGCTCACCGACTGCGTGCCTTCGAAGACTCTCATCGCGACCGCCGAGGTGATGACGACCTTCGACTCCTCGTACGAGGAGCTGGGCATCCTCGTCGCCGACGACACCCCCCACATAGACCGCCCGGCGCGCGTCGTCGGGGTCGATCTCGGCAAGGTCAACCGCCGCGTCAAGCGCCTCGCGCTCGCCCAGTCGCACGACATCACCGCCTCCGTCACGCGCGCCGGGGCCCGCGTCCTGCGCGGCCGGGGCCGCCTGGAGGGCCAGCAGGACAGCGACGGCTCCCGCACGGTCGTCGTCACCGCGGCCGACGGCTCCGAGCAGCGCCTCACCGCCGACGCCGTCCTCATCGCGACCGGCGGGCACCCGCGCGAACTGCCCGACGCGCGCCCCGACGGGGAGCGCATCCTCAACTGGACGCAGGTCTACGACCTCGACGAGCTGCCCGAGGAACTCATCGTCGTCGGCTCCGGTGTCACGGGCGCCGAGTTCGCGGGCGCCTACCAGGCGCTCGGCTCGCGCGTCACCCTCGTCTCCTCGCGCGACCGCGTGCTGCCCGGCGAGGACCCCGACGCCGCCGCCGTCCTGGAGGACGTCTTCCGCCGTCGCGGCATGAACGTCATGGCCCGCTCGCGCGCCCAGGCCGTCAAGCGCGTCGGCGACCGCGTCGAGGTCACGCTCGCGGACGGCCGCGTCATCACGGGCTCGCACTGCCTCATGGCGGTCGGCGCGATCCCGAACACGGCGAACATCGGGCTGGAGGAGGCCGGGGTCAAGCTCAAGGACTCCGGGCACGTCAAGACCGACAAGGTCTCCCGCACGAGCGCCCCCGGCGTCTACGCGGCCGGCGACGTCACCGGCGTCTTCGCGCTCGCCTCCGTCGCCGCGATGCAGGGCCGCATCGCGATGTACCACTTCCTCGGCGACGCGGTCACCCCGCTCAACCTCAAGGCCGTCTCGTCGAACGTCTTCACGGACCCCGAGATCGCCACGGTCGGCTACAGCCAGGCCGACGTGGACGGCGGCCGTATCGACGCGCGCGTCGTGAAGCTCCCGCTGCTGCGCAACCCGCGCGCCAAGATGCAGGGCATCCGCGACGGATTCGTCAAGATCTTCTGCCGCCCGGGGACCGGCGTCGTCGTCGGCGGTACGGTCGTCGCCCCCCGCGCGAGTGAACTCATTCACCCCATCTCGATCGCTGTGGACAACAATCTGACCGTGGAACAGATCGCTAACGCGTTCACTGTGTACCCGTCGCTGTCCGGTTCGATCGCCGAGGTGGCCCGTCAGCTCCACACCGTCAAGCGCGCGGAGGAGCTGGCCTGAGGAGGCCGTACGCTCCCAACTCACCTGATCGGACGGGGCATCGGGCCATCGCGACGAAGCGGTGGCCCGTTGCCGTGACCGCCTCCGGCCGCCGCGTACGACCCCGTATACCACTTTCCCGGCCCCGACATGGACAACTTCCGTAACTCGGCGGAAAGTGGTGAACGCGGACAGTCATCCGCGTTACTGTCAGTTCCGTGTTCGCTGCTGAACGTCGTCAAATGATCCTTGAAATGGTGCGCGCCAACGGAGCCGTCTCGCTCCGGGAACTGGCCCGCGTCGTCCAGACCTCTGAAGTGACCGTACGGCGGGACGTGCGGGCGCTCGAAGCGGAAGGACTGCTCGATCGCAGGCACGGGGGCGCCGTGCTCCCCGGTGGCTTCGCGCGCGAGACCGGCTTCCCGCAGAAGACCCATCTCGCGTCGGCCGAGAAGGCCGCGATCGCCGAACTCGCGGCCGAGTTCGTCGAGCCCGGCGAGGCCGTCGTGATCGGCGCCGGGACCACGACGCAGGAGCTGGCCCGCCGCCTCGCGCGCGTCGCCGGTCTCACCGTCGTGACCAACTCCCTCCTCGTCGCCCAGGCCCTCGCGCACGCCAACCGTGTCGAGGTCGTCATGACCGGGGGCACCCTGCGCGGCACCGACTACGCCCTCGTCGGCAGCGGGGCCGAGCAGTCCCTCCAGGGCCTGCGCGTCTCGCGCGCGTTCCTCTCGGGCAGCGGTCTCACCTCGGACCGCGGCCTGTCCACCGCCAACATGCTCTCGGCGAGCGTCGACCGGGCGCTCGTCCAGTCGGCCGCCGAGGTCGTCGTCCTCGCCGACCACACCAAGCTCGGCACCGACACCATGTTCCAGACCGTGGCGCCCGACCTCATCACCCGCCTCGTCACCGACGAGCCGGCCCCCGGCGAGGAGCGCGCGGCGACGGAGTTGCAGGCCCTCGCCGACCAGGGCGTGCACATCTCCCTCGCGGGCCCGCACGCCCCCGCGCCCCGTCCCCGCACCCGCGACGTCGGCCTCCCGGGCCAGCGCCGCGCCCAGCCCCCGACCCGCCCCCACACCCACCGCCCCCCGGGCACGGCGGGCGCCATGGGCGAGCAGGGCGGGGCGGGACAGGGGGAGCGCGGCAGGGCGGTGGACGCGCACCGGCGGTAACGGGGACGGGACGGCGGTACGGGCGCGACCGTGCCCTTGTCGGGGCACTGCCGAGGCCCCTCGGGGGTACTGCCGGGGCCCTCCGGAGCACTGCCGGGCTCCCCGCGCCGGGCGCTCCCCGGAAGGACCGCCTCCGGAACCGCCCGGTGTCCGGGGGCGTCTTCGGGGGCAGTCGTTCCGTCGTCGTCCCCCCACACCGAGGAGCGCTCCATGAGCTTCGCCCTGTCCGGCAGCGCCGCCGCCCCCCGTTTCGCGCGGGTGGCGCTCCCCGCGCGGTTCCTGGTCGGGGCTCTGGGGGCGGTGGTGCTCGCGCGGCTCGTGCTCCTCGTCTGGGAGTTGCGCCTGCACGCGGGTCCGCGTCCGCCCGCGCCGCCCGGCGACGCGGACGAGGGGTACCACCGGGTCCCCACGGGCCTGGAGGAGCAGTACCACTACCTCGGCCTGCTCACGATCCTGACGCTCGTCGTCTGCGCCGCCGGCTTCATGTACTGGCTCCAGGCGATGCGGGACAACGCCGACATCCTCGCCCCCGAGGCGCAGCGCCACTCGCGCCCGTGGTTGTGGTTCTCGTGGATCGTCCCCGGGATCTCCTTCTGGTTCCCGCGCGACGTCGTCGTGGACATCTGGCGCGCGGCGGCCCCCCGCGGCGGGAACCCGGCGGAGCGCCGCACCCCGTGGTGGATCAACGCGTGGTGGCTGCTCCTGCTGGCCGCCGCCGCGATGCTCCTCATCACGGAGAACCTGCGCGACGACGGGCAGCCCGAGGCCGACCTGGTCCACGACGCCTTCCGCAGCGTGCTGGCCACCGACGTCCTCCTCGTCGCCGCCGCCGTCCTCGCGATCGTCCTCGTCCTGCGGATGACCCGCGACCAGGAGGCCCGGACCAGGGCCTGAGGGTTGCGCAGCCCGGCCGCAAGCCCGGGGCGGACGGCGGTACGGGAACGGGCGGGACCCCGACGCGGGGTCCCGCCCGTTCCCGTACCGGCCGCGGCGCGCGGCCTCCGGATCAGTCCTTGATCTCGCAGATGACCGTGCCCGAGCTGAGCGAGGCGCCGACCGCGACGTCGAGGCCCTTGACCGTGCCCGAGCGGTGGGCCGTCAGGGGCTGCTCCATCTTCATGGCCTCCAGGACCACGATCAGGTCGCCCTCCTTGACCTCCTGGCCCTCCTCGACGGCGACCTTCACGATCGTGCCCTGCATCGGCGAGGCGAGCGTGTCGCCCGAGGCGGCCGGGCCGCTCTTGCGGGCCGCGCGGCGCTTCGGCTTGGCACCGGCCGCGAGGCCCGTACGGGCGAGGGACATGCCGAGGCGGGCCGGGAGGGAGACCTCCAGGCGCTTGCCGCCGACCTCGACGACGATGTTCTCGCGGTCCTCGTCGTCGGCGGAGCCGTCGGCCGGGGCCGCGAAGGGCTTGATGTCGTTGACGAACTGGGTCTCGATCCAGCGGGTGTGGATCGTGAACGGGTCCGTGGAGCCGGTCAGTTCGGGCGCGAAGGCCGGGTCCTTGACGACGGCGCGGTGGAAGGGGATCGCCGTGGCCATGCCCTCGACGCGGAAGTCCGCGAGGGCGCGCGCGGCGCGCTCCAGGGCCTCCTTGCGGGTGCGGCCCGTGACGATCAGCTTCGCGAGGAGCGAGTCCCACGCGGGGCCGATGACCGTGCCGGACTCGACGCCCGCGTCCAGGCGCACGCCGGGGCCGCTCGGCGGCGCGAAGAGCGTGACCGTGCCGGGGGCGGGCAGGAAGCCGCGTCCCGGGTCCTCGCCGTTGATCCGGAACTCGAAGGAGTGGCCGCGCAGCGCGGGGTCGTCGTAGCCCAGTTCCTCGCCGTCGGCGATGCGGAACATCTCGCGCACCAGGTCGATGCCCGAGACCTCCTCGGTCACCGGGTGCTCGACCTGGAGGCGTGTGTT
The DNA here is from genome assembly GCF_000213055.1 of Streptomyces sp. Tu6071. Lineage (NCBI taxonomy): Bacteria > Bacillati > Actinomycetota > Actinomycetes > Kitasatosporales > Streptomycetaceae > Streptomyces > Streptomyces sp. Tu6071. The sequence continues at coordinate 4,886,433 of NZ_CM001165.1, forward strand.
GACCTCCAGGAAGGAGATCGTGCCGTCGTTGCCGACGAGGAACTCGACGGTCCCCGCGCCGACGTAGCCGGCCTCCTTGAGGATCGCCTTCGAGGCGCTGTAGAGCTCGGCGACCTGCGCCTCGCTGAGGAACGGCGCGGGCGCCTCCTCGACGAGCTTCTGGTGGCGGCGCTGGAGCGAGCAGTCGCGGGTCGAGACGACGACGACGTTGCCGTGCTGGTCGGCGAGGCACTGCGTCTCGACGTGCCGGGGGCGGTCGAGGTAGCGCTCGACGAAGCACTCGCCGCGCCCGAAGGACACGACGGCCTCGCGCACCGCCGAGTCGTACAGCTCGGGGACCTCTTCGAGCGTGCGGGCGACCTTGAGGCCGCGACCGCCGCCGCCGAAGGCCGCCTTGATCGCGATGGGGAGCCCGTGCTCCCGCGCGAAGGCCACGACCTCCTCGGCGCCCGAGACCGGGTCGGGCGTGCCCGCGACGAGCGGGGCACCGGCGCGCTGGGCGATGTGGCGCGCGGCGACCTTGTCGCCGAGGTCGCGGATCGCGGCGGGGGGCGGGCCGATCCAGGTGAGCCCGGCGTCGAGGACGGCCTGGGCGAACTCGGCGTTCTCGGAGAGGAAGCCGTACCCGGGGTGCACGGCGTCGGCACCGGACTCGGCGGCGGCGTGCAGCACCTTCGCGATGTCGAGGTAGCTCGTCGCGGGCGTGTCACCGCCCAGCGCGTACGCCTCGTCGGCCGCGCGCACGTGCGGCGCGTCCCGGTCCGGCTCCGCGTACACCGCGACGCTGCCGATGCCCGCGTCCCGGCAGGCCCGGGCGACACGAACGGCGATTTCACCGCGGTTGGCGATGAGCACCTTGCGCACGATGGCTCCCTTTTCTCGCTCTTCGTCCCTGTGGGCGGGCCCCAGCACGGGACGCGTACGAACACGCCGAGTTTAGGGACAGCCGACACGAGGCGCCGGAGGCGATCCGGTGGTGAGTTTGCCCACACCGGCCGCCCCGCTACCCCTCATGACCGGACGAAAGTCCATGTACAGGGCCCTGAATCACCTCAGCGTAGCTCTGCGGGGCGGGCAGGGTCTCTGTCCGCCCGCGCCGCGAGGAGGGGGGTTTCTTTGTGGGGACCCGACGAAAGGGCCCGGGATTCTTTGCGCGGCGCCTTTCCGGGCGCCTCGCGCGAACCCTTGCCGGGCCGCCTACCCGCCAGTAGCGTGCTCCAGGACCATGCGTACCCCCGGTAACAGTGGTGCGGGGGCGGAACGGAAGCGGGGTGCCGACGATGACGCGGACCGTGGCGGCCTGGGCGACGGGCCTCGTCCTGTTGCTGGAGACCTTCGGGATCGTCCTGCTGTGCCTCACGCTCGGCGCCGTCGTCGACAACCAGTCCATGTCCCTCGCGGGCACCGACCCCGACGCCGTCGTGACCGGCTCGTACGTCCTCGCCGTCGTCGCCGGGCTCTTCCTCTGCGCCTGCGCCTTCGTCGCCCTGCGCTGCGCGCTGCGCCGCCACGCACCGGGCCGGACGGGCCGCGTCCTGCTGATCGTCGCGGCCGTCGTGCACGGGGTGCTCGCGGCGGTCTCCCTCGCGCTCCTCGGGCTCCCCGTCTTCCTCGGCCTGCTCCTCGTCCTCGCGCTGCTCGTCCTCATCCTCGTGAGCCCGGACGAGGCGCCCGCGAGCGCGCCGCGCCGCGAGGTCAGTCCTTCCACAGCTCCGTGATGCCGACGCCCAGTTCGCGCAGGAGCGTGCGCAGGGTGGGCAGCGAGAGGCCGAGCACGTTGCCGTGATCGCCCTCGATGCCGTCCACGAACGGGGCCGAGCGCCCGTCGAGCGTGAACGCCCCCGCGACGTACAGCGGTTCACCGCTCGCCACGTACGCGGCGATCTCCGCGTCGTCCGGCGTCCCGAAACGCACCGCCGTCGAGGCGGTCACCGAGGCGCGCGCGCCGGAGCCGGTGTCGATCACGCAGTGCCCGGTACGGAGCACCCCGGTGCGCCCGCGCATCGCCTTCCACCGCGCCGCGGCCTCCTCGGCGTCGGCGGGCTTCCCGTACGCGACGCCGTCGAGGTCGAGCACCGAGTCGCACCCGACGACGAGCGCGCCCTTCGCGTCCTCGCGAGCGGCGACCACCGCTGCCTTCGCCTCGGCGAGCACGAGCGCCAGTTCGCCCGGTGTCGGCGCGCTGATCGCCTCCTCGTCGACGCCGCTCAGGATCACCTCGGGATCGAGCCCGGCCTGCCGCAACAGGCCGAGCCGCGCGGGGGACTGCGAGGCGAGGACGAGGCGGCGGCGGGGGGCGGGCGAGGGCGAACCGAGTGCGGGCATGGAAGTGATCGTAGGCCGTGCGCCGGGCGCGCTCACACGTATCCTCCCAGCCCCAGAAGGAGCATCGCGAGCACCATGACGCAGGCGAGGAGCACGCCCGCGCGGTGCAGCTTCCGTTGCGCCGCCCGCCACTCCTCGGGCGGCTCCTGTTGATCCCGATCCGACCACAGCATGGGTTCCAGGCTGCGTCCGCGGGGTGCCGCGCGCCTGAGTACGCGTACCTAATGGGGCCGTGGGCACGGGGCGCGCGGCGAGGACCGCGGGGGCGCGCGGGCGAGCGGGGCGCGCCGGGGGTGCGTGGGGTGGGAGTGAGGGGCGTGCACCGTGGTGGGGGTGGGGCCGGGCGGGGAGGCCCGTGAACCGTGGTGGGGTAGGGGCATGAGCAACCCGTACTCCGATCTCGACCGTCCCCCGCTGCACGCCACCGCGCTGCGCCGCGCGCTCGTGCGGCCCGGCGGGCTCTGGACCGCGCTCGATGTCGTGCCCCGTACCGGCTCCACCAACACCGACCTGCGCGAACGCTCCGCGGGCGCTCCCGAGGGCACGGTCCTCGTCGCCGAGGAGCAGACCGGCGCCCGGGGCAGGCTCGACCGTCGCTGGAGCGCGCCGCCGCGCTCCGGGCTCTTCTTCTCGGTCCTGCTCCGCCCCGAGGTGCCGCCCGCGCGGCTCGGCTGGCTGCCGCTCCTCGCCGGAGTCGCGCTCGCCACCGCCCTCTCGCGCGCCGCCGGGGTCGACACGGCCCTCAAATGGCCCAACGACCTCCTCCTGACCGTCGGAGGGGAGGAGCGCAAGGCGGCCGGCATCCTCGCCGAGGCCACCCCGGACGGCGCCGTCGTCCTCGGTATCGGCCTCAACGTGTCGCTGCGCGCCGACGAACTGCCCGTCCCCACCGCCGGTTCCCTCGCCCTCGCCGACGCCGTCACGACCGACCGCGACCCGCTGCTCCGCGCGGTCCTGCGCTCCCTCGCCGACTGGTACGAGCGCTGGCGCGAGGCGGACGGGGACCCGGTCGCCTGCGGGCTCCAGGCCGCCTACGCCGCCGGGTGCTCGACGCTCGGGCGGCAGGTGCGGGCGGAGCTGCCCGGGGACGCCGAGCTGATCGGCGAGGCCGTGGCGCTCGACGGGGACGGCAGGCTCGTCCTCGTGACCCCGGGGGGCGCACAGGAGGCCGTGGGGGCGGGGGACATCGTCCATCTGCGCCCCGTCCCGCACCCGGAGGAACGACAGGGCGGCTCGGGCGACGAGTGAGCCAGGGCACACCTGCCGTATCGTGGAGCGCGGTCGTGGCGTTGGCCCGCGGCAGAGGGGAAGGGCGCAGGCAGTGACCGTCGACGACACCGGTTCGGGCGCGGGTGGCTCGGCCTCACCGGGCGGCGAACGGCGCGCCCCCGAGGGGGCGGGCGACCCCGCCGGCACCCCTCCCGCACCCAACGACGCCGACCCCGACCCCGCACCGGGGCCGGGCGCGGCGGCCCCCGGCGGCCCCGGCCGTCCCGGCCGTCCCGAGGACCGCTCCGAAGGCCCCGGAGACTCCGACGACGGTCCCGAGGACCCCGGTGGCCCGGAGGGTCCCGACGGCCCGGAGGGCTCCGACGGCTCCGGGCGCGAGCACCTCGTCGAGTGGACGCAGGACCGCGCGGTCGACCGGGGCGAGCCCGAGCGCGCCGACCACGCCCCCTCCGTCCCCGGCGCCCCCCGCGACGAGCCGCCCGAGGACGACCCCCTCGCGCTGCGCCTCGAAACGCTCATCCTCGGCGCCGAGCGCCGCTACACCCCCTTCCAGGCCGCCCGCACGGCCGGTGTCTCGATGGAGCTGGCCTCGCGCTTCTGGCGGGCCATGGGCTTCGCCGACATAAACCAGGCCAAGGCGCTCACCGAGGCCGACGTCCTCGCGCTGCGCCGCCTCGCCGGGCTCGTCGAGGCCGGGCTGCTCAGCGAGGCGATGGCGGTGCAGGTCGCCCGCTCCACCGGGCAGACCACGGCACGGCTCGCCGAGTGGCAGATCGACTCCTTCCTCGAAGGGCTCACCGAGCCCCCCGAGCCCGGCATGACCCGCACCGAGGTCACGTATCCCCTCATGGAGCTGCTCCTGCCCGAGCTGGAGGAGTTCCTCGTCTACGTGTGGCGGCGCCAGCTCGCGGCGGCGACCGGGCGGGTCGTGCAGGTCAGCGACGACGAGGAGATGGTCGACCGCAGGCTTGCCATCGGCTTCGCCGACCTCGTGGGCTTCACGCGCCTCACGCGGCGCATGGAGGAGGAAGAGGTCGGTGAACTCGTCGAAGCCTTCGAGACGACCTCGGCCGATCTCGTCGCCGCGCGCGGCGGGCGCCTCGTGAAGACCCTCGGCGACGAGGTGCTCTTCGCGGCCGACGACGCCGGGGTGGCCGCCGAGATCGCGCTGCGCCTCATCGAAACCCTCTCGGGCGACGAGACGATGCCCGAACTCCGCGTCGGCATCGCCTTCGGCACCGTCGCGACCCGCATGGGCGACGTCTTCGGCACCACGGTGAACCTCGCGTCCCGGCTCACCTCGATAGCGCCCCGGGACGCCGTTCTCGTCGACTCCGCCTTCGCCGAGGAACTCGTCCGCACCGGAGAGGCCCCCGTCTCCGAGACGGCCGCCGCCGAGGAGACGGACCGCGCGGCGAAGGAGGGCGACCCGCCCCCCGCCTACCGCTTCGCCCTCCAGCCCATGTGGCAGCGCCCGGTCCGCGGCCTCGGCGTGGTCGAACCATGGCTGCTGACCCGCCGGACCCCGAAGGCGGACGAGGACTGACGCGGCGGAGGCGGCTCCTCGGTCGCGGACCCGGCTCTTCGCCCCGCCCGCGCGGAGCCGTAGGGCTCGTTCGGGACACCCCCGGGCCGAGAAGGGTGCGGGCCGGATGCCACCGGTACCCCCGTGGACGAGACCTCGGACCTCCCCGCCTTCTTCGCGACCCGCTCGGCGCGGCGGTACGGCTGCTCCGGGCCCGTCCTGCCGAAGCTCCCCGTGAATAACGGTCGTTAACATCGGCGGGGACCGCAGTCGGGAGAACCACCGAGACCGGAGGCCGCCGTGCCCGTACCCGCAGAGAACCCCGAAGTTTCCGCCGAGCGCCGCTACGGCACCGACATCCTCGTCCGGCGGCACGGGCACGTCGCCGAGCTGGTGCTCGACCGGCCCCGCGCGCTCAACGCCGTCGCGACCGCCACCGCCGAGGCGCTCCGCGCGGCGTGCGCGGATCTCGCCGCGGATCGCGAGGTGCGGGCGGTCGTGCTCACCTCGTCCGCCGAGCGGGCCTTCTGCGTCGGCGCCGACCTCAAGGAGCGCAACTCCTTCAGCGACGCGGAGCTGATGCGCCAGCGCCCCGTGACCCGCGCCGCGTACACCGCCGTGCTCGACCTGCCGGTGCCCGCCGTCGCCGCCGTGCACGGCTTCGCGCTCGGCGGCGGCTACGAGATCGCGCTCGCCTGCGACGTGATCGTGGCCGACCCGAGCGCCGTCGTGGGCCTGCCCGAGGTCTCCGTGGGCGTCATCCCGGGCGGCGGCGGCACGCAACTGCTCCCGCGCCGGGTCGGCGCGGCCCGCGCCGCCGAACTCGTCTTCACCGCGCGCCGCGTCCCGGCCGCCGAGGCGAAGGACCTGGGCCTCGTCGACATCCTGGTGGGCGAGGGCGAGGACCGTACGGAGGCGCTCGCGCTCGGCGCCCGTATCGCGGCGCACTCCCCGCTCGGTCTCCGCGCCGCGAAGCGCGCCCTGCGCCTCGGGCAGGGGCTGGACCTCCGCGCGGGCCTGGAGGTCGAGGACGCCGCCTGGCGCTCGGTCGCCACGTCCGGGGACCGCGCGGAGGGGGTCGCGGCCTTCAACGAGAAGCGGAAGCCGCAGTGGCCGGGGGAGTGAGGGGACCCGCCCGCCGGCTCAAGGCTCCCCAGGTCGTTCACTCTCCGTAGTCGCTCGTCCGGCAAACCCCCCGCCACCTGCCTAAAGTGGCCGAATGAGCGACGGAGCGGAGGACGCCCGGTTGCGGGCAGTCGTGGAGCTGGCGCAGGCCATGGCCGTGGCGCGCTCCGCTCGGGAGACGTGGCGGGCGGCGGCGCGGGGGGCGCGGCGGGCGCTCGGCGGGAGCTTCGCCGCGCTGTCGGTGTGGGAGCGGGGGCCGGGGCGGCTGCGGGTGCTCGTCAACGAGGGGGAGCGGGCGCCGGGCGAGGAGGAGTTCCCCGAGGACGAGACGTATCCCGTGCACCGGTTTCCCGAGATCACCGAGTTCCTGCACGAGCGCTGGGCGCGCGGCGGCGCCCCGCACGCCTGGGCCGAGACCGCCGAGGGCCCGGCCGGGGGCGAGGCCGGGTACTGCCACCAGCGGGTCGCCGCGCTGCGCCGCCGGGGGCGCGGCGCCTGCGTCGTCGCGCCGCTCGTGCTCGACGGGCGCGCCTGGGGCGAGCTGTACGTGGCGCGCCGCGCGGGGGCGCCGGTGTTCGGGCAGGCGGAGGCGGGGCTCGCGACCGTCCTCGCCGCGGTCGTCGCCGCCGGTCTCGCGCAGCTCCACCGCCTGGAGGAGGCCCGCAGGCTCGCCTTCACCGACCCGCTCACCGGGCTCGCCAACCGCCGCCTCGTCGACCAGCGCCTCGACGAGGCCCTGGAGCGGCACCGGGACGAAGGGCTCGTCCTGAGCCTCGTCGTGTGCGACCTCAACGGCCTCAAGCGGGTCAACGACACCCAGGGGCACGCGGTCGGCGACCACCTCCTCGAACGCTTCGGGTGCGTCCTCTCGCGCGGCGCCGCCCGCCTCGGCACGGGCACGCTCGCCGCGCGCCTCGGCGGCGACGAGTTCTGCCTCCTCGCCCTCGGCCCCGGGGCGGACGAGGTCGTCGCCGTCGCGGAGGAGATCTGCGCGGCGGCGTACGCGCTCGACGTCGGCGAGGGCGTCGCGTGCGGTGTCGCCTCGACGGGCGACCCCATCGGCCCGGTCGCCTCGGCCCGCCGCCTCTTCCGGCTCGCGGACGCGGCGCAGTACGAGGCGAAGGGCCTCGCGGCGCGCCGCCCCGTCGTCGCGGGGCGCGAGGGGAGCGACGACCCGGTGGTCCGCCTCGCCGACGCCGTCCGCGCGGACCCGGACGACGCCCGTCAGGAGATACCCGGGTACGGCACCACCCCCGCGCCCCCCACCGAGCGCCGCCGCATCCGCGGCAGGCGCCGCCCCGGCCCTTGCGCCGAGCACCCCGGTGACCCCGGCTCCCCCCGCGACTGACCCGTCCGCCGATGACCCGCATCCCCACTCTGTCTTCTCGTCGATTCATTTCGTAGGGTCATGAATATGGATATGCACACTGTGGTGCTCGGGTCGAGCGGTGTCACCGCGGCCGAGACCCTCGCCGTGGCCCGCGCCGACGCGCGGGTCGAGCTGGGCGCCGAGGCGCGCGAGGCGCTCGCGAAGGCGCGCGCGACGATCGACGCGCTCGCCGAGAAGCCCGAGCCGGTCTACGGCGTCTCGACCGGTTTCGGGGCGCTCGCGAGCCGGCACATCGCCCCCGACCTGCGCGCCAGGCTCCAGCGCAACATCGTCCGCTCGCACGCGGCCGGGATGGGCCCGCGCGTCGAGCGCGAGGTGGTGCGGGCGCTGATGTTCCTGCGCCTGAAGACGGTGTGCTCGGGGCACACGGGCGTCCGCCCCGAGGTGGCGCAGTCGATGGCCGACCTGCTCAACGTCGGGATCACCCCCGTCGTCCACGAGTACGGCTCGCTCGGCTGCTCGGGCGACCTCGCCCCGCTCAGCCACTGCGCCCTGACCCTCATGGGGGAGGGCGACGCGGAGGGCCCGGACGGTGTCGTACGGCCCGCGGGCGAGCTGCTCGACGCGCACGGCCTCAAGCCGGTCGAGCTGCGCGAGAAGGAGGGGCTCGCGCTCCTCAACGGCACCGACGGCATGCTCGGCATGCTCCTCATGGCCCTCGACGACCTCGCGCGCCTCCACACCTCCGCCGACATCACCGCCGCGCTCTCGCTGGAGGCGCTGCTCGGCACGCGGAAGGTCCTCGCGCCGGAGCTCCAGGCCGTCCGCCCGCACCCGGGCCAGGCGGCGAGCGCCGCGAACATGCTCAAGGTCCTCGCGAACTCCCGGCTCACCGGGCACCACCAGGACGAGGCCCCGCGCGTCCAGGACGCCTACTCGGTGCGCTGCGCCCCGCAGGTCGCGGGCGCGGGCCGGGACACGCTCGCGCACGCCCGTACGGTCGCCGAGCGCGAACTCGCCGCCGCCGTCGACAACCCGGTCGTCCTGGAGGACGGCCGCGTCGAGTCCAACGGCAACTTCCACGGCGCCCCGGTCGCGTACGTGCTCGACTTCCTCGCGATCACCGCCGCCGACCTCGCCTCGATCGCCGAGCGCCGCACCGACCGGCTCCTCGACAAGAACCGCTCGCACGGGCTGCCGCCCTTCCTCGCCGACGACGCGGGCGTGGACTCCGGGCTCATGATCGCCCAGTACACGCAGGCGGCGCTGGTCAGCGAGCTGAAGCGGCTCGCCGTCCCGGCCTCGGTGGACTCGATCCCGTCCTCGGCGATGCAGGAGGACCACGTCTCCATGGGCTGGTCGGCGGCGCGCAAGCTCCGTACGGCCGTGGCGAACCTGACGCGGGTCGTGGCCGTCGAGCTGTACGCGGCGACGCGCGCGCTGGAGATCCGTACGGCCGACGGGGGCCCGCGCGCCTCGGACGGTGGCCGCGCGGCGCTCGACGCGGTGCGCGCGGCGGGGGTGCTCGGCGCGGGTCCCGACCGCTTCCTCGCGCCCGACCTCGCGGCGGCGGAGACCTTCGTCCGCGACGGCTCCCTCGTGCGCGCGGTCGAGGCGGCCGTGGGACCGCTGGCCTGAGCCCGGGGCGGCTCCCCGGCGGGTACGACCGGCCGGGGGGCCGCCCCGTTCTCGTACGGGCGGGGTACCTGTCCGCTTACGGGGAGGGGCCGCCCCGCCTCTGTACTAGAGCGCCGCCGCGTCCTCGAAGGGCTCGTGGCGCCCGCGCCTGACCGCGACCGTGACGCACGCCGCGCCGATGCCGAGCGAGGCGAGGCCGCCGACGAGGTACGGGGTCGTGTCGACGCCACCGGTGTCGGCGAGACGGTGCTCGTCCGCCGTGGCGGTGGTCGCGGCGGCGACCTGGGTGTGCGCGGGTGCCGCTGCCGCGTCCTGGGCCGAGGGCACGAAGGACAGCGCGCAGAGCACGGCCGCCGAGGCCGTGGCGGTCAGGAGGGACCTGCGGGCGACGGAGGACATGAGGGGCATCTCCCTTGACGCGCGGGGACGGTGGGGGACGACGGGGGACGGGGGCGGCCGGTGCTTGCCGGGGCGGCCCTGGGCGCGATGCTAGTGAGGGACGGCGGGCCGCGAAAGCCGTTCGCCCGAGGCGGTGGGGGCGCGCGGTGCGCGAGGTCGTACGCATCGGGTCCCCGACGTGGGGAAAACGTCCCTGAAGGACGGCAACCGCTTGGCCCCGATCCTCGTCTCAAGGGGAAACAGTGGTCCCCGAGGCCACCGGGACGTGGCATTGCCCACATTCCCGGGGGAGCGCCATCGGACCGGTCGAACGGTTGTTGTACACAGGGATGAGGCGTGGTTGCCTTCGGCAGCCGTGCGCCCTGTGCACGTTCCGGGGGCCCTGCGGGATTCGGCGACGATGGAGAAGCGAGTGATGACGGTCAGCAAGCGGCGCAAGGCTCTTGCCGCCGCCTCCGCCGTACTGGGCGGAGTGCTGGTGCTCTCCGCCTGCGGCGGTGGCGACGACGACGGCGGCGACAAGGCGGACGGCAAGAGCGGCGGCGGTTCCTCGTCGCAGGTCGACAAGTCCGCCGCCGAGAAGGCATCGGCCGCGCGAATAAAGATCGCCCCCGCGAACGGCTCCAACGCCGCCAGCATCAACAACGCGGGCCAGGTCTCGGTCAGCAAGGGCTCGCTCACCGCGGTCTCGCTGACCGCGTCGGACGGCACCAAGGTCGCGGGCGCCTTCTCGGCCGACAAGACGAGCTGGAAGCCCTCGGCCCAGCTGGAGCGCGCGACGACGTACAAGGTCAACGCGACGGCCCAGGACAGCGACGGGCGCGTGGCGCACGAGAACGGCAGCTTCACGACCGTCTCGCCGCAGAACAGCTTCATCGGGAACTTCACGCCCGAGGACGGTTCGACGGTCGGCGTCGGCATGCCCGTGTCGATCAACTTCGACAAGGCCATCACCGAGAAGGACAAGAAGGCCGTCCAGGCGGGCATCAAGGTCTCCAGCAGCTCCAACCAGGAGGTCGTCGGCCACTGGTTCGGCAACCAGCGCCTCGACTTCCGGCCCGAGCAGTACTGGCAGGCCGGCTCGACCGTGACCCTGAAGCTCGACCTCGACGGGGTCGAGGGCGCGGACGGTGTCTTCGGCGTCCAGCAGAAGACCGTCACCTTCAAGATCGGCCGCAACCAGGTCTCCACCGTCGACGCCCAGTCGAAGACGATGAAGGTCGAGCGCGACGGGAAGGTCATCAAGACCATCCCGATCTCGGCGGGCTCGCCCGACAACAAGACCTACGAGGGCCAGATGGTCATCTCGGAGAAGTACAAGCAGACCCGGATGGACGGCTCCACCGTCGGCTTCACCGATGACGACGGCAAGGGCGAGTACGACATCAAGGACGTGCCGCACGCCATGCGGCTCTCCAGCTCCGGCACCTTCATCCACGGCAACTACTGGGGCGCGCCCTCGATCTTCGGGAGCGTCAACACCAGCCACGGCTGCGTGGGCCTCCAGGACGCCAAGGGCGCCAACAACCCGAACACCAACGGCGCCTGGTTCTACAACAATTCGATGATCGGTGACGTCGTCGTGGTCAAGAACACCGGCGACAAGACGATCCCGCCGGACAACGGCCTCAACGGCTGGAACCTGGGCTGGGACCAGTGGAAGCAGGGCTCCGCCGTCTGAGCCCACCCCGCACCGTCGCCGCGGTCATCCGCACGAGGGCCCGCCCCCGCAGTGGGGGCGGGCCCTCGTCGCGTCCCGCGCTTCTTCTCACGATCCTTTTATCCGACCCTTAACCGGCCGTCAGAACCGCCTCCTACGGTCGCCCCATGTTCTTCACCTGTCTGAGGCGCGAGCTGCGCCGCCGCAGAAAAGCGGCCCTCGTCGTCGCCTCCGGGCTCGCTCTGGGCATCGCCCTCGTCATCGTCGTCAACTCGGTCGCGGCCGGGATGAACAAGGCCCAGGACAAGGTCCTCCAGTCGCTGTACGGGCTCGGCACCGACCTCACCGTCACCAAGGCCGCAGCGGCGCGGAAGGAGGGCAGCACCGAGGGCCGTCCGCGCTTCGACTTCGACGCGAAGGACAGCGACGACGACAGCGAGCAGAGCAGCGACCGCGTCATGGTCCAGGGCTTCCAGACCCTCGCCTCCTCGACCGTCGGCAAGGTCGGGGACCAGAGCGGGGTGGCCCAGGCGGTCGGCGGCCTCAGCCTCCAGGTGATGAAGGTCAACGGCCAGTTCAAGCGCGGCGAGTTCAAGCAGGACCAGAGCAGCGGCTCGGGCGGCCGGGGCGGCTTCGGCGGGAGCGGCGGGGGCGACCAGCCCCCGAGCGGCGAGGTCAGGGGCGGCGGCGCGCAGTTCGACGTCGACTCGTACTCCGTGTACGGCACCGACGTCGCGCACCCGTCGCTCGGCCCCCTCACCTCCTCGAAGATCACCAAGGGCCGCACCTTCACGACGAGCGAGACGAACGCGAGGCTCGCCGTCGTCGACAGCGCCTACGCCAAGGAGAAGAAGCTCTCCACGGGCGACGAACTCACCGTCCACGGGACGAAGTTCGAGATCATCGGTATCGCGACCGCGGACAGCGGCGACGCGGCGGCGAACGTCTACGTGCCCCTTGAGCGGGCGCAGACGCTCGCCGACGCGAAGAACAAGGTCACGACGGTCTACGTGAAGGCCGCCGACTCGAAGAAGATCGACGCGGTCAAGTCGGCCGTGCTCAAGCAGGTCCCCGGCACCACCGTGACGACCTCGGCCGACCTCGCCGACACCGTCTCCGGCTCGCTCTCGACCGCGTCCTCGCTCGCGACGGGCGTCGGCCGCTGGCTCTCCGCCGTCGTCCTCGCCGCCGCCTTCCTCGTCGCCGGGCTGCTCACGGTCTCCGCGGTGGGCCGCCGGGTGCGGGAGTTCGGCACCCTCAAGGCCCTCGGCTGGTCCAGCGCCCGCGTCAACCGGCAGGTCGTCGGCGAGGCGGTCGTCAACGGGCTCATCGGCGGTGTCCTCGGCATCGCCGTCGGCCTCCTCGGCGCGTGGATCGTGAGCCTCGCGGGGCCGACGCTCACGGCCGAGCTCGGCTCCTCGGCGGCGCGCGGCGCGGGCGGCGCGGGCGGTCCCGGCGGCGGCTTCGGCGGCCCCGCGCGGCAGGCGGCGCAGAAGGCCCTCACGGTCTCGCTCGAAGCGCCGGTCTCGGCGACGACGGTGGTCCTCGCCGTGGTGCTGGCCCTCGGCGGCGGCCTCGTCGCCGGAGCCTTCGGCGGCTGGCGGGCGACCCGCCTGCGCCCGGCGGACGCGCTGCGCCGCGTCGAGTAGCCCCCTGCGCGGGCGGGGCGGCCTCCCCGACGCACGCCGCCCCGCCCGTCCCCGCCCCTCTCCTCCCCAGGCCGCGTGCCGCGTGCCGGAAAGCAGCAACCATGTACCAGCTCCGCGAGGTCACCAAGCAGTACCGGAGAGGCAAGGACACCGTGCGGGCCCTCGCCGGTGTCGACCTCGATCTCGACGACGGCGAACGCCTCGTCGTGCAGGGCCCCACCGGCGGCGGCAAGTCCACGCTGCTCCAGCTCCTCGGCGGCCTCGACCGGCCGAGCGCGGGCAGCGTCTCGCTCGACGGCACGGACTTCGCGCGCCTCGGCGAGGCGAAGCTCACCCGGCTGCGCCGCGACAGCATCGGCTTCGTCTTCCAGAGCTTCAACCTCATCCCGACGCTCACCGCGCAGGAGAACGTCGAGACCGCGCTCGTCCCGCTCGGTACGAAGACCGCCGAGCGCCGCGAACGGGCCGCCGCGGCGCTCGCCTCCGTGGGTCTCGGCGAACGCGGCAAGCACCTGCCGTCCGAGCTGTCCGGCGGCCAGCAGCAGCGCGTGGCGATCGCCCGCGCGCTCGTCAAGGCCCCCAAGGTGCTCCTCGCCGACGAGCCCACGGGCAACCTCGACGAGACGACGCGCGACGAGATCATGGACCTGCTCGAAGGGCTCTGGGCGGACCAGGAGTTCACGTTCGTCATGGTCACGCACGACAGCGCCCTCGCCCGCCGCGCACCCCGGCTCATCACCCTGCGCAAGGGCAGGATCGCCGACGAGAAGACGGCGAAGCCGGTCTGAGCCACCGGAGCCGACCGCACCGGGCCCCCGGACACGCGCACGTGGTGTCCGGGGGCCCGGTGCGGTCCGCCCGGGACCGGCCCTCCGCACGGCCTACCCCCGTACGACCGCCGCCGCGTCCTTCCCCCAGCTCCCCAGGAGCCGCAGCGCCTCCGCCGAGGGCGAGCCCGGCTCCGCGTGGTAGACGAAGAGGCTCTGCCCCGGGTCGTCGGGCAGCCGCAGCGTCTCGTACGAGAGCGTCAGCTCGCCGACCAGCGGGTGGCGGAACACCTTCGTGCCGTGGCCCAGGTCCCGCACCTCGTGCGCCGCCCACAGCCGCCGGAAGTCCTCGCTGTGCAGCGACAGCTCGCCGATGAGGCCCGTCAGCTCGGTGTCCTCGGAGCAGTACCCCGCGTAGACGCGCAGCGCCCGCACCGTCTCGGCGGCCTTCGCCTCCCAGTCCACGAAGCGGTCGCGGAGCGCCGGTTCGAGGAAGACGAGGCGCGCGAAGTTGCGGCGGTGCGGCGGGAGGGTGCCGAAGTCGTGCAGGAGCGCCGCGGCGAGCCGGTTCCAGCCGAGGATGTCGGTGCGGCCGTCGAGGACGTACGCGGGCACGTCGAGCGAGTCGAGGAGCGTGCCGAGCGCGGGGCGCAGCGTGGTGGGGCAGCCGCGCTTCTTCTTGAGGCCCGGACGGGCGCGCGCGAGGTGGAGCAGGTGCTCGTGCTCGGCGTCGCTCAGCCGCAGCGCGCGGGCGACCGCGTCGAGGACCTCGGCCGAGACATTGCCCGCGTTGCCCTGTTCGAGCCGTGTGTAGTACGCCACGGAGACGCCCGCGAGCTGCGCCAGCTCCTCGCGCCGCAGCCCCGGCACCCTGCGCTGCCTGCCCAGCTCGGGCAGCCCCACGTCGCGCGGCTTGAGCCCGGCCCGGCGCAGCCGCAGGAACTCGCTCAGCTCCGCCTTGGGGTCGAGGGCCCCGGGCACCGCGCGGCCGTCCGGAGGGGGAGTAGTGCTCATCCCTCCAGTATCCGCCGGACGCCGCGGAGCATTCCCGTGAGCCTGTCCTTGCTGGTGGTACGCACGGCAGGCGTACGTCCAAGGGGGATCTGGGCCATCGCCCCGGGCACCCGCACACTGGACGACGGCCCGCACCCGCCACACGGGAGCCCCCCACGCGGGCCGCGACGAACTACCACGGAGAGTGTTTCCCCCGTATGACCAGCCTGACCGCCATCCCCGCCTACGCCGCACCCGCGCCCAAGGCGCCCCTGGAGCGCACCACCATCGCGCGCCGGACGGTCGGCGCGCACGACATCCTCATCGAGATCAAGTTCGCGGGCATCTGCCACTCCGACATCCACCAGGCCCGCGAGGGCTGGGGCAAGGGCATCTTCCCGATGGTCCCCGGCCACGAGATCGCCGGCGTCGTCACCGAGACGGGCTCCGCCGTCACGCGGTACGCGGTCGGCGACCGCGTCGGCGTCGGCTGCTTCGTCGACTCCTGCCGCGAGTGCGAGTACTGCGAGCAGGGCCTGGAGCAGTACTGCGTGCAGGGCACCGTCGCCACGTACAACGGCCGCGAGAAGAACGGCGAGCCGACCTACGGCGGCTACTCCACCCACCTCGTCGTCGACGAGAAGTACGCCCTGCGCATCCCCGAGGGCATCGCGCTCGACGAGGCCGCGCCGCTGCTGTGCGCGGGCATCACCACGTACTCGCCGCTGCGGCACTGGAACGCGGGCCCCGGCAAGCGCGTCGCCGTCGTCGGCCTCGGCGGCCTCGGGCACATGGCCGTCAAGCTCGCCGCCGCGATGGGCGCCGAGGTGACCGTCCTGAGCCAGTCGCTGCGCAAGAAGGACGACGGGCTGCGGCTCGGCGCCACGCACTACCACGCGACGAGCGACGAGGCGACGTTCAAGGAGCTGCGCGGCAGCTTCGACCTGATCATCTGCACGGTCGGCGCCCCGCTGCCGCTCGACTCCTACCTGAGCCTGCTCCGCGTGGACGGCGCCTTCGTCAACGTCGGCGCCCCCGAGGAGCCGAACTCGCTCAACATGTTCTCGCTCATCGCGGGCCGCAAGACCCTCGCGGGCTCCTCGATCGGCGGCATACCCGAGACGCAGGAGATGCTCGACTTCTGCGCCGAGCACCACCTCGGCGCCGACATCGAGGTCATCCGCGCGGACCAGATCAACGAGGCGTACGAGCGCGTCCTCGCGAGCGACGTCCGCTACCGCTTCGTGATCGACACGGCGACGATCTGACGTGGTGAGGGGAGGGGCGGGACGGGCCGGAGGCCGCGTACCCGCCCCTCACGCCGTTCCGCCCGCCCCCGGGGCCTCACCGCGTCAGCGTCGCCGGGTTCCCGCCGTTCGCCTCGTAGCCCGCCACCGCGAGGGCCCGGTAGACCGCGTACGCGGCGGCCGGGTCCTCGTTCAGCGTCCAGGGGAGGGCGCCCACGTAGCCGTCGACGCGGACGACCTGCTCCATCGCCTCGCCCCACCGCTTCCCCTGGACGAGGAAGTGCAGCAGGAGGTGGTGGACGAGCGGGGCCGCCGGGTCGTCGCGGCGGGCCGAGCGGACCGCGTGGAGCGCGCCGTGCAGCGCCCGCTTGACCACCGCCGTGTCGTGGAAGTCCTGGACGAGGACGACGTCCTCCAGGTGGTCGAAGAGCGAGAACAGCGGCAGCGCAGCGAGCAGCGAACCCCGTGGGGCGCGCGCGGCGGCGGCCTGCGCGAAGGAGTCGGCGAAGTCGGCCGAGCCGTGCCACTTCGCGCTCCAGTACGACAGCGCCGCGAGGTGTGCGCCCAGGTGCGCGGGCGCGACGTCGAGGATCTTCAGCCACAGCCGCTCGAACTCCTCGTGGCTCTCGCCGAGCCCGCGCGCCACCGCGAGGCGTGTGATGTGCGGCACCGGGTCGCCGGGCGCGAGGAGCGCCGCCTGCTCGCAGGCCGCGCGCGCCTCCTCCAGGATGATCCGGAACTCGTCCGTGCCCACCGTCGACGTCCGCCACGCCTGCTGCACGAGGAACTCCGCGTGCACCGCGGCCGCCCCCGCGTCCTTCGGCGCCTCCGCGCGCCAGGTCCGCAGCCAGCGTCCGCCCTCGCCCGGGTGGCGCGCCAGCTCCAGCGAGGCCGCCCCCGCGAACGCCTGTACGCGCTGCCAGCGCAGCTCGCCGTGCTTGTCCGTCCCCGCGAGCAGCCGGGCCCCCGCCTGCCAGTCCTGGCCGCCCTGCACGACCCGCAGCGTGCGCAGCAGCTCGTCGTCGGGTCCCGGCAGGCGTACGTCCAGCTCCTCCTGGCGCACGAAGCCGTACGCGGCCGGGTCGGCGGCGTCCGGGTCGCCGGGCTGCGCCAGGCGTATCCCGGTGGCACCGCGCCTGCGCAGCACGGAGGCCACGACGGCGCCGATCAAGAGGACCCCGAACAGGGACCAGAGAATCTCCATACCCCCAGCGAACCAGACCGCGAGACGAATTGGCCAACCTCACCTCAAGAACGTGCCAAGGCGGCGTCAAGTGCCCGGAGCGGCCCGCCTTCTCGAAAACGCTGCCGGGCCCCTGCCCGGCGCCCGCGCCGTCGCGGGGGCACTACGCTCGGTGCGCATGACCGACAGGTACAACAACTTCGAGACCGTGGCGATCCATGCGGGGAACACCGCCGATCCCCTCACCGGGGCCGTGGTCCCGCCGATCTACCAGGTGTCGACCTACAAGCAGGACGGCGTCGGCGGGCTGCGCGGCGGCTACGAGTACAGCCGCAGCGCCAACCCGACCCGCACCGCCCTGGAGGAGAACCTCGCGGCCCTGGAGGGCGGCCGGCGCGGGCTCGCCTTCGCCTCGGGCCTCGCCGCCGAGGACTGCCTCCTGCGCACGCTCCTCGCCCCCGGCGACCACGTCGTCATCCCCGACGACGCCTACGGCGGCACCTTCCGCCTCTTCGCGAAGGTCGTGGGCCGCTGGGGCGTCGACTTCTCGGTGGCCGACACCTCGGACCCGGCCGCCGTGCGCGCCGCGCTCACCGACCGGACGAAGGCCGTGTGGGTCGAGACCCCGTCGAACCCGCTCCTCGGCATCACCGACATCGCGGCGGTCGCCTCCGTCGCGCAGGAGGCCGGGGCGAAGCTCGTCGTCGACAACACCTTCGCGAGCCCCTACCTCCAGCAGCCCCTCGCGCTCGGCGCCGACGTCGTCGTGCACTCCATGACGAAGTACATGGGCGGCCACTCCGACGTCGTCGGCGGCGCCCTCGTCGTCTCGGACGAGACCCTCGCCGAGGAGCTCGCCTACCACCAGAACGCGATGGGCGCGGTCGCCGGGCCCTTCGACGCCTGGCTCGTGCTGCGCGGCATCAAGACCCTCGCGGTGCGCATGGACCGCCACAGCGAGAACGCCGCCCGCGTCGCCGAGATGCTCACGCGCCACCCCAAGGTGACCCGCGTCCTCTACCCGGGCCTTGCCGAGCACCCCGGGCACGAGATCGCCGCGAAGCAGATGCGGTCCTTCGGCGGCATGGTGTCCTTCCAGGTCACGGGCGGCGAGGAGGCGGCGGTCGCGGTGTGCGACCGCGCGAAGCTCTTCACGCTCGGCGAGTCTTTGGGCGGCGTCGAATCGCTCCTGGAGCACCCCGGGCGCATGACCCACGCCTCGGCCGCGGGCTCCCCGCTGGAGGTCCCGGCCGACCTCGTGCGCCTCTCCGTGGGCATCGAGAACGCCGACGACCTCCTCGACGACCTGCGCCAGGCCCTGGGCTAGCCACCCCCCGGTGGCCACTCCCTCACCAGCGCGGGTACGAGGGAGTGGTCACCTCCTCGGGCACGGTCCATGGCCGCGTCCTGGCCGCCCACACGGCGAAGGCGAGGACCGCGCAGCACAGCAGGACCCACCCCGCCCGCCGCAGCCGCGCCCGGCGGCGCCGCCTGCCGCGCCCCTTGCGCACCGCCTCGGCCGCCAGGCCCGCCGGAGCGAGGGGCACGGCCAGCCCCGCGAGCACGTCCCGTACCTCCGCCTCCTCGCGGTCCGCGAGACTCACGGCGCCGCCCCGGGGCCCGGCGGGTGCAGTACGAGGTGCACCCCCCGCGCGCACAGCAGCCGCACCCGGTCCACGGAGAGCCCCAGCAGCGCGGCCACCTGCTCCTCGGGGACGGCCTCGTACAGCCGCAGCACGAGGACGAGCCGCACCCGCGCGGGGAGCGCGGCGAGCGGACCGCGACCGGGGCGGCGGCGGTACCAGGAGGAGCGCAGGAAGAGCGCGAGGAGTTCGGCGCGCGTGTGGTCGTAGGGGTCGCCGCTCTCCAGCCGGTCCCAGTCCGCGTAGGTACGGGCGAGGGCGCGCCGCAGGAGCGCGAGGGCGAGCGGGGCGGCGGGCTCGGGGGCGGTGGACCCGGCGCCGGGGGGCTCGGTGCCGGGGGACTCCGTGCCGGTGGGCGGCGTGGCGGGCTCCGTACTGGTGGCGCCCTGAACCGTCCCGGCGCCGCCCGTCGGCTCCGTCCCGGCGCCCGACCGCCCCGCCTCGCCGGTCAGGAGCGCCGCGGTGCGCAGCAGCCTGGGCGCGGCCCCGCCGACGTATGCCGCGAACTCGTGTGCGCCGTCCGGCTGCCGAGGCCGTGCCGTGCGCGCTCCCCCCGAGGCCACCCGTTCCCCCTTCGCCCGGTCCGGTCCATCACAGGCCAGACGCGGGACGGGGGTCAAGGGGCGGGTCCGTACGGGCGGGAAGCCGGGTGCGGGGTCCCCGCGCGGGATTCCGGGGCCGCCCGCGCCTCAGGCCCCCTCGGGTGCCGCCTCGTCCGCCGTCCGCGCCTCGCGCGGCGCGGCTCCGTGCTGCCCCGCCTGGCGGCGCAGGAGCGCGCCGTTGAAGCGGCCGAGGAGTTCGGTGAACGCCTCGCGGTCCTCGGCGGTCCAGTCCGCCGTCAGCTCCGCCATCAGCGCGCGCCGCGAGGCCCGTACCTCCGCGAGCCGTGCCTCGCCGCGCGGCGAGAGCCGCAGCACGACGGCGCGCCCGTCCTCGGGGTGGGAGGTGCGCTTGACGAGGCCGGTGTCGACGAGCGGGGCGACCTGGCGGGTCACCGTCGAGGAGTCGATGCCCATGCTCGCGGCGAGCGCCTTGACGCCCATGGGGCCTTCGGAGTCGAGCCGGTTGAGCAGGAGGTACGCGGCGCGGTCCATCGAGTTCCGCACCTGCCCCACCCCGCCGAGGCGGGTCTGTTCGGCACGCCGCGCGAAGACCGCGACGGAGTGCTGGAGGGTTTCGAGCAGACCGGATTCGCTCGCGGTCGTCATGTCCGGAGATGTGGGCATGGCCGGGGCTCACTTCGCGCTTGGTGGCTGGTTGGGGGACAGCGTACGCGGCTCCGCCGCCACATTGACCGGGGGTGCGTAAACCAAAGAGAGGTCATTTTTTGCTTACGGGACCTTGACCCGACGGCCTCGCCGGGCAAATCGGTGCATAGAGCACGTAACGCCGTCGGTCCCGCTCCGGGGCCGCTCGCGCACCGTTCCGGCCCCCGTTCGCCGCACCCGTCGTGCGCGCCCCCGGCTGCCCGGTGATGCTGGGCGAAAGACGGCACGGAGCGGACGGGGGAGCGGGTGAGCGGAGTCGTGCACGCCGAAGGGCTCGTGAAGACCTTCGGCTCGGTGAAGGCGCTCGACGGCGTCGATCTCGACGTGCCCGAGGGGACTGTACTCGGTCTCCTCGGCCCGAACGGAGCCGGGAAGACCACCGCGGTCCAGTGCCTGACGACGCTCCTGCGCCCCGACGCGGGCACGGCGACCGTCGCGGGCTTCGACGTCGTCGAGCGGCCGAACGACGTGCGCCGCGTGATCGGGCTCTCCGGGCAGTTCGCCGCCGTCGACGAGTACCTGACGGGGCGCGAGAACCTGGAGATGGTCGGCAGGCTCTACCAGCTCCGGGCGAAACCGGCGAAGGCGCGGGCAGCCGAACTCCTCGACCAGTTCCACCTGGCCGGGGCGGCCGACCGGACCGCCAGGACCTACAGCGGCGGGATGCGCCGCCGCCTCGACCTCGCCGCCGCGCTCGTCGTCAGGCCGCCCGTCATGTTCATGGACGAACCGACGACGGGGCTCGACCCGACCAACCGGCAGGAGCTGTGGGACGTCATCCAGGACCTCGTCGCGGGCGGCACGACGATGCTGCTCACGACGCAGTACCTGGAGGAGGCGGACCACCTCGCGCACGACATCTGCGTCATCGACCACGGCCGCGTGATCGCGCGCGGCACCTCGGACGAGCTGAAGGCGCAGATCGGCGGGGAGCGCGTGGAACTCGTGGTGCACGACCCGGCGCGCATGGAGGAGGCGGCCGAGGTCCTCTCGCGCGTCGCCGTCCCCGAGGCGGGCGAGGACGCGGTGACCCGCGAGGCGCACACGCGCGGGCTCACGGTGCCGGTACGGGGCGGGGCCCGGCTCCTCGTCGAGGTGATCCGCGAACTCGACACGCGGGGCATCGAGATCGACGACATCGGCCTGCGCCGCCCGACCCTCGACGACGTCTTCATCAGCCTGACGGGCCACGTGGCGGAGGGGGACGCGGTGGAGGAGGACGGGGACCACGGGGACGGGGACCCCGGCGACGGGGACGCGGAAGCGGACGAAGCCGGCACGGACGGCAAGGAGCGGACCCCATGAGCGCCCTCACCGGCTCCCCGCGCGCGGGCGGCGTCGGCCAGTCCGCCCGGGACTCGCTGATCGTCGCGCGCAGGAACCTGCGCCGCATGACCCGGATTCCCGAGACCATCCTCTTCGGGATCATTCAGCCGGTCATGTTCGTCGTGCTGTTCACGTACGTCTTCGGCGGCTCGATCGCCATCCCGGGCGCGGGCGTCAGCGCGAACGCCTACAAGCAGTTCCTGATGGCGGGCATCTTCGCGCAGACCGTCACCTTCGCGACCGCGAGCTCCAGCGCGGGGATCGCTGAGGACATGAGCAAGGGCATCGTCGACCGCTTCCGCTCGCTGCCCATGGCGCGCGGCGCGGTCCTCACGGGCCGTACCCTCGCCGACCTCGTGCAGACGGCCGTGACCCTGGTGGTGCTCGCCGCCGTGGCCCTGCTCGTCGGCTGGCGCACGCACGAGAACATCGGCAAGGTGCTCGCGGGCTTCGGCCTGCTGCTCCTCCTCGGCTACGCCTTCACGTGGATCGGCGCGCTCATCGGGCTGTCGGTGCGGACCCCGGAGGCGGCGACGTCGGGCGGGATCATCTGGCTCTTCCCGCTGACGTTCATCTCGAACGCCTTCGTCCCGGTCAACGGGATGCCGAAGGTCCTCCAGTACGTCGCCGAGTGGAACCCCTTCAGCGCGACGGTCGCCGCGGCCCGCGAGCTGTTCGGCAACACGATCGACGGCGTCCCGAAGTCCGTGACCGGCGCGTGGCCGATGGAACACCCGGTGTGGGCCTCGCTGATCTGGTCCGTCCTGATCACGGTGGCGTTCCGGGCGCTGGCGGTGCGGAAGTACCGGCGGGTGGCGTAGGCGGGGGAGTACGCACGGGGCGCCGGGCGTGCGTGGAAGCCCGTACGTGCGTGGGCCTGTCCCCGTTCGTGGCCCGTCCCCGACCGCGCACGCGCGAAGGCCCGCCCCGAGCCGTGCGGTGACGGCGGGGCGGGCCCCGGGCGCGGGTGGGTGCGTCAGCCCTTGTACGGCTTGGCGTCGAGGATCTTCACCGATGCCTTCTTGCCGTTGGGCAGCTCGTACTCGGCGGTGTCGCCGACCTTCTTGCCGTTGACGCCGGTACCGAGGGGCGACTGCGGGGAGTAGGTCTCGATGTCGGAGCTGGCGTACTCGCGCGAGGCCATGAGGAAGGTGAGGGTGTCGTCCTCGTCGCCGTCGAAGGCGATCGTGACGACCATGCCCGGCTCGACGATGCCGTCGTCGGCGGGGGCCTCCCCGACCTTGGCGTGCTGGAGCAGCTGCGTGAGCTGGCGGACGCGCAGCTCCTGCTTGCCCTGCTCCTCCTTGGCCGCGTGGTACCCGCCGTTCTCGCGCAGGTCGCCCTCCTCACGCGCTTCCTCGATCTTCTTCGCGATCTCGGTGCGCGCCGGACCAGACAGGTACTCCAGCTCCTCCTTGAGCCGGTTGTACGCCTCCTGGGTCAGCCAGGTGACGTTTTCGCTCGTCTGGGTCACAGGTGCTCCTCGTAGGTACTGGGAATACAAATCAACGCCCTACCAGAAGGATGTTCCTTCACGGACGGGCGAAACCACGAGCCTAACAATTCAGACGCCAGAGCGGGAGGACATTCCTGGGGGACTTGTCCCGGGGGAAGGGCCCGCTGGTGGAGGGGCCGCGCGGCGCGCGGCCTAGTCGGCGTGGCAGCCGATCAGCTCGGCGGTCGTGCCGCGCGCGGTGGTGCGGAGGGTCACGACCTTGTCGACGCGCTGGGCGGACTGCGCGAAGCGGAAGTCGGCGCGGCCGACCTCGGCGCCGTCGGCGGCCTGCGAGCGGACGGTGCAGGTGCCGTGCGCGTCCTTCGCCTTGCGGACTTCGAGGTGCACCTTGACGTGCTGGTCCGAGGAGACGTCGAAGGAGATGACCTCGGCGCTCAGCTTCTGCCCGGCGATGTAGCTCCAGCCGAGCCAGCCCACGACCACGAGGAAGAGGACGCCGAGCACGGCGCCGGCGGTCTTGAGCTGCTTGTCGGTGCGCTTGTCGCGCCCGTAGCGGCTCGCGAACGCGCGGGCGGCGTCGGCGTCGGCCTCGGCCGTGCCGGGTGCGGTCGCCGTCATGATCGTCCCTTCGCCCGAGTCCTCGGTGCGTGTCGCCCGTGGCCACCGGTGGGCGCCGTCTCGCGCGGCGTGTTCCCGATGCGCGGAAGCCGGAATTTTCCGCTTGCCGGTTCCGTCACTATAGAAGCCCCTGCCCGGCCGGCCGGACCCCGCCCCCAGGCCGCGCGCGGCGGGATCAACGGCAGGATCGCGGTCGTCGCGACGAACACCTGAGGAACGAGTCTTGACTGAGAAGCTGCGCCTGATGGCCGTGCACGCCCACCCCGACGACGAGTCCAGCAAGGGCGCCGCCACGATGGCGAAGTACGTCGCGGAGGGGGTGGACGTGCTGGTCGTCACCTGCACCGGGGGCGAGCGCGGGTCCATCCTCAACCCGAAGCTCCAGGGTGACCCCTACATCGAGGAGAACATCCACGAGGTCCGCCGGAAGGAGATGGACGAGGCCCGCGAGATCCTCGGCGTCCAGCAGACGTGGCTCGGCTACGTCGACTCCGGCCTCCCCGAGGGCGACCCGCTGCCGCCGCTCCCGGAGGGCTGCTTCGGGCTCGTGGACGTCGAGGAGGCGGCCGGGCGGCTCGTGCGCGAGATCCGCTCCTTCCGCCCGCAGGTCGTCACGACCTACGACGAGAACGGGGGCTACCCGCACCCCGACCACATCATGACCCACAGGATCAGCATGGCGGCCTTCGACGGCGCGGCCGACGCGGAGCGCTTCCCCGAGGCGGAGTTCGGCCCCGTCTTCCAGCCCGCGAAGCTCTACTACAACCAGGGCTTCAACCGCCAGCGCACCGAGGCGCTGCACGAGGCGCTGCTCGCGCGCGGCCTGGAGTCCCCGTACGGCGACTGGCTCAAGCGCTGGGAGGAGTCGGAGCGCACCGAGCGCACGCTGACCACCTTCGTCCCGGCCGCCGACTACTTCGAGATCCGCGACAAGGCGCTCATCGCGCACGCCACGCAGATCGACCCGGACGGCGGCTGGTTCCGCATCCCGATGGAGATCCAGAAGGAGGTCTGGCCGACCGAGGACTTCGAGCTGGCGAAGTCTCTGGTCGAAACGTCCCTCCCCGAGGACGACCTCTTTGCGGGCATCCGTGACAATGGCTGAATGAGCGGAAGCGCGAGCGCAGGCCAGGCCATGATCCACTTCGTCCCCCTCGCCGAAGTCGACGCCGACAAGGTGACCCCCGGTCTCCTCGGCTTCGTCGTCTTCGCGGTCATGGCGGCGGGTGTCTGGGCCCTGATGAAGTCCATGAACCGCCACATGCGGAAGGTCGACTTCAAGGAGCCGGAGGACCCGTCGGCGACGGAGAACAACACGGCGGAGACCAGCACGACGAAGGCCGGCACGCCCGGCCGAGGCTGACCCGGCCCCCGGACCCGAGCCTCGACGCGAGCAGCGCGGGGCGGCGGGCCGGGGGCCGGGCGGCGGGGCCGGGTCGGCAGCGGGGCCGGGTGCGCCCGGCCGGACGGTCCGGGCGGCGGTTCCGGCGAGGCGGTACGCGGCGGGACGGGCGGTACGTGCCTGGGCGCCGCGCCGCGCCGTCGGCGTACCCGGCGAGGGCGCGGCCCGGGGTCTTGGCCCGGGGGTGCGGGTGCGCGCCCCCGCGCCCCGCACGCGCCTCCCCCTCACCACCCCGCCCGGTCCGCCTCCACGCCCATGACCTCCCGTGCGTGGCGGCCCGGGATCATGCCGAGGCGCCAGCCCTGCCAGCCGTCCTCGGGGACCGCGCCCCGGCCGAGCAGGAGCCGGTAGCCCTCCACGTATCCGCCGAGGGCTTCGTCGCGGGCCGGGTGGGGCGCCGCCGCGAGTGCGGTCAGTTCCTCCTCGGCCACCGCCGCGCCCACCTCGAAGCCGCCCGCCGACGCGTACGGCAGCAGCGAGGCGTGCAGGAAGCGCGCCCAGTCCCCGCCCCTGCGGTCCCCGTACGAGCCGAAGAGCCGGCCCGCCTCCTCGGCCAGCTCGACCGCCTGCGCGAGCCGCGCGTTGCCCGCGTCGATCACCGCCAGTTCGAGGCACGTCCACGCCTCGCCGTGCGCGAGCGCCATGCGCCGGAAGTCGGCGCGCGCGTCGACGAGGAGCTGGCGCGCGAAGCCGCTGTTGCGCAGCGAGCCCGTGCGGGCGGCGCGGTGGTCGCGCGTGAGGCGCGCCGAGTGGTGCCGGGAGCAGGCGAGCCCGTACACGTCCCGCATCCGCGAGAACATCGTGCGCGCCCGCTCCAGTTCGCGCAGCGCCGGGTCCCCGACGCCCTCCGCGTCGAGCGCCTGCCCCAGGTAGTACCGCGTCCACGCCTCGCCGCGCGCGTCCTCGTTCTCGCGGTGGCGGCTCAGCGCGGCGCGCAGCCCCTCGACGGCCGCCGCCGAGTCCCCGGCGACCAGCTCGGCGCGCGCGAGCTGGGTCAGTGCCCACGCCTCGCCGCGCCCGTCGCGCGTGCGCCCGTACAGCTCCAGCGCCTCCTGGAGCGAGTCCGAGGCCCGCGCGACCTCGTCGAGCCGCAGCCACACCTGGCCCAACTGGTAGTGCGCCCAGGCGAGTCCGTGCACGGACTCGTTGTCGCGGTGCAGGGCGAGCGATTCCCGCAGGAGCGTGAGCGCCTCGCCCGGGTATCCCCGGTCGCGCTCCACGGCGGCGAGCGCGTGGAGCGTCCAGCCCCGGTCGCCGCCGAGCGCGGGCCCGCTCTGGAGCGCCACCGCCTCGCGCAGCTTCTCGGCCGCCTCGGGCAGGCGCCCCTGGTGGTGCAGGGTGATGCCGAGCGAGCCGAGCGCGCGCGCCGTGCCGGGCTCGTTGCGCGCCTCGCGGTACAGGTCGACGACGGAGGCGAGCGTCGTACGGGCCGTGTCCAGCTCGCCGAGCTGCCGTGCCGCGATGCCCTTGCGCCACTGCACCGAGCGCCCGAGCAGCCCCTTGTCCACCGCCTCCGTCACCTCGCTGATCTCGCCCAGGCGGTAGAGGTCCCCGCGCAGCAGGCAGTAGTCGCACAGCGCGCCGAGCAGATCGAGCACCGCGCGCTGGTCGACCCCCTCCGCCTGCCGCAACGCCGCCGTGATGAAGCTGGATTCCTCGTCCAGCCACCCCAAGGCCGCCTCCAGCGAGGCGAATCCGTGCGGGCCGGGGGCGCCGACCCGCGTGGACGTCTTGCCGTCCACGAGCCGGATCACCGCGTCCGCCAGTTCGCCGTAGTCGACGATCAACCGCTCCAGCGCGGCGGTCCGCTCCGCCGCCTCCTCCTCGTCCGCGAGTCGCGTGCGCGCGAACGCCCTGACGACGTCGTGGAGCCGGTACCTGTCCCCGCGCACGTGGTCGACGAGCCCGGCCGCCGCCAGTTCGGCGAGCAGCCCCGTCGCCGTCCGCTCCGGCACGTCGAGCAGCGCCGCCGCCGCGCCCGCGCCGAGCGAGGCCCGGCCCGCGAGCGCGAGCCGCCGCAACAACCGCTGCCCCTCGGGCGCGAGGTCCGTGTACCGCAGCCACAGCGCCCGCTCCACCGGGGCGACGGGACCGTAGGCGGCGAGGTCGGCGACGAGGCCGCGCGGGGTGCGCGCCCCGAGCGCCGAGCCCGCGATCCGCAGCGCGAGCGGCAGCCCGCCGCACAACTCCCCGATCCCGTCCATCGCTTCGGCGTCGTACGGGCCGGTCAGCGGCCCCGCGCCCGCCCGTACGACCTCCTCCGCGCCCGCCGCTTCGAGCGCCCCCACCGGGAACTGGTGCACCCAGGCGCCGTCCTCCTCGGCCGAGTCGGCACCCGGATCGGTCAGGTCCAGCGGGGCGCGCGCCGTCACCAGGACGAGGCTGTCGGAGTGCTCGGGCAGCAGGGCCCGTACCTGCGCCGCGTCGGAGGCGTCGTCCAGGATCACCGCGACCGGCAGCCCGTGCAGGTGCTTGCGGTACAACTCCGTGAGCTTCCGCACCTGTTGCTCCGAAGAGCTGCGGTCCCGGAAGAGCAGTTGCTCGCGCGGGGCGCCGAGGCGGTTGAGCAGGTGCATGAGCGCGTCGCGGGTCGGGAGCGGCGGGGTGTCCGGGCTGCCGCCGCGCAGGTCCACGACGCAGGCGCCCTTGAACTGATCCCGCAGCGCGTGCGCGGCCCGTACCGCGAGCGTCGTCCGGCCGGCGCCCGGCTCCCCGTGCAGCACCACGACGACCGGTCGCGTCCGCGTCGCCGCCCGCGCCGCGCCCACGAGCCGCGCGATCTCCGCGAGTTCGGCCCGCCGCCCCGCGAACACCCCGTCCGCCTCCGGGAGGTGCGCGAAGGACTGCTCCAGCACCGAGCGGCGCCGCGCCGCGGCCCCGCGGTCCGTCGTCCGGACGAGCCCGGAGCGCCGCCCCGTGCTCCTGCCGCCCGTGCCCGCCGCCACGCTACGGGCCAGCAGGCGCTGTTGGTCGAGGTACGGGCGGATGCCCCGGACCTCCAGGGCCGTGAGCCACTGCAGGCGGGCCTGTTCGAGCCCGCCGGGCTGGCCCAGGGCCCCGGCCCGGTGGTGCGCGGCCGGCCAGTACCCGGCCGTCGCCTTCACGAAGGTCGTCGCCGCGCCCGCCACCGCGACCGTGGCACCGGCCCCGACGGCCGCCCCGACCCCCGTGCCCAGCACGACGTCCGCGACGAAGGCGGCGGCCGTCGCCGTCGCCGTGACGAGCAGCGGACCGCCGAGGGTGCGCGGCGAGAAGGCAGTGGAGATGCTGACCGCGCCCGCCGCCGCCTCGTCGAGCGCCGCCGTGTACGCCGCGTACTCCTCCGCCGCGGGAGCCGTCCACTCGTCCACTGCCGCCCTCGCCCGCCCGAGCAGCACGGTCGCGTCGAGCTTCCCGCCGCCGCGCCGCACCTCCTCGTCCACGGAACGCGTCAACAGCCGCTCCGCCTCCGCCCGATGCTCGGCCCGCAGCCCCGCCCGCCCCGCCGACTCCTGCGCCATGCCAGCCCCTTCCCGTCCCCCGTGTCTCCCCGGGACCTCTACCACGGTCGTCGCACACAGATGCGAGAACGGTTCCCGGAACTCGGGGTGATCGCACTTCCCGGTCGGTGGGGAGGGGGCTTTGGGGCGGTACGGGGCGCCGTGCCCCGTACGGAACGGCGGGCCGTCAGTCCGTGTACCCCACGGCCCGCAGCGCCTCCTCGACCTTCGCGCGGTGCCGCGCCTCCCAGTCGTCGAGCGACTGCGCCTCTTCCGCGGCCAGCCGCTCCCGTGCCGTGCGCAGCACCTCGGCCGCCCGCGCGGCCGGGGTCACGACGACGCCCTCCTCGTCCGCCACGACGAGGTCCCCCGCGCGTACGCCCACGCCCCCGCAGCGCACCTCCTCGCCGAGCGAGCCGAGCCCCTTCTTCGTACCGGGCACCGGCACAATGCCCCGCGCGTACACGGGGAATCCGGCCGCGCGCACCTCGCCGAGGTCGCGGATCACGCCGTCCACGACGAAACCGGCGATCCCGCGCCGCTGCGCCACGGCGCACACGTTCCCGCCCGCGAGCGCGTACTCCAGGTCCCCGGACTCCACGACGACGACCGAGCCCGGCGCGGCCCGGTAGATCGCCGCGTGCAGCATGAGGTTGTCGCCCGGCACGCACCGCACGGTGTACGCGGGCCCCGCGAGCCGCGGTCCGGGCCCCCACAGCGGCCGTATTCCGGCATCCATGACCTGCGCCCCGCCCAGCACCTCGGCCAGGGTGGTCGACGGCACCTCCCCGAACTCCGCGAACTCCCCGGACTCCTCGACGTCACTCATACGCGCGCTCCTTCTCGGTGTGGTCACCACGGATCATGCCACCGGCCCGAGCGGGGCCGTCCGCGGCTTCCGGGGGAGTGGAAGGCGCGGGGGTACGGGGACGCCGCGCCCCTGCCCGCCGCGCCTCGCCGTCGCGGTGCCCGGTCCGTCAGGGGCGGGGCTTCCTGCCCTCGGCGAGCATCGCGACGAACTTCTCGATCCGGGAGGCGCGGGTCTGCGGCCTCTTGGCGTCCTCGACGCGGTAGAGGATCGCGTAGCGGTTGCCGCTGTCGAGCGTGGCGAAGAACGCGGCGGCGGCGGGCACCGCGTCGAGCGCGGCCCGGAGGTCGTCGGGCACCACGGCCTTGCTCGGGCTCGCGTACGCCGCCGCCCAGCGGCCGTCCGCCTTGGCCCTCTCGACCTCGGCGAGACCGGACGCCCGCATCCGGCCCTCCTCGACGAGGCGGGCCACCTTGTCCCGGTTCACCTGGGACCACTTGCTGGTGGGTCGCCGCGGGCTGAAGCGCTGCAACCAGTGCCGCTCGTCCAGCTTCTTCTTGTGCCCGTCGATCCAGCCGAAGCACAGCGCCGACTCCAGCGCCGTGGCGTAGTCGACACCGACCAGCCCGGAGCCCTTCTTCGGGATGCGCAGCCACACCCCCGGGGCCACGGCGTGGTGCTGCTCCAGCCACTCCTCCCAGTCCGCCCGGGTGGCGAAGCCGAGAACCGGGTCCTGCGCGCTCGATGGTTCAGCCATGAACGGTATCCAAGGCCACCGGACGGGCACGGTCAACGGCCCGCCGAGGTGAGGGGGCCGAAGTCCTCCGGGCGGTGGCCGACCGGTACCCCGGCCAGCGCGCGGCGCGACCACCCCGGCGCGTCGGGGAGTAGTCGCGTCGAGGGGCGCGAACCCGTCGGGGCGCGGTCCCGTCGGGGCGCGGTCCCGCCGAGGGGAATTCCCGCCGCGGTGCCACGGGACCGCGCGCTTGGGGCATATGACATGTGGGGGCGTCACGGCAGCGGGGCGCGCCCGGAGTTGGCGGTCGGCAACGCGGGAGATGTCGTGCCGCTGCCCCGGCCCGAAGATGAGATTCCGGCTTCGGAACCTGTGGAGGGCATGTGGCGAGAACTATCGGATCGCTCCGGCGGACACTGTTCGCCCCACCGCTCGCGGAAGTCTCCTTCGCGCGACGCGGGTTTCCCCCGCTACCCGCCGACAGCCCCGCGGCCGGGCTCCAGGCGGTGCCCCGCGCCGTGGTCTGCGGTTTCGAGTGGGCCATCGAGGCCAAAGGGCTGGACGACCTGGCGCCCCGGCTGGAACTGGTCGACGTCGAGCAGCGCGGCTTCGCCTACGAGGGCGCGACGATGGCGTGCACCGTGCTGGACGCCATGGGGCGTCGCGGCGACCGCACCCGGACCCTGCTCCAGGGGCCCGGCCGTCCGCACGTCCTGCTGGCCTACATCGGCATCGGCTTCGCCATGGCGCGGCTGCCGCGCGTGCTGTGGAAGAAGGTGCTCCCCGACCTCCCCGGCCAGCCGTACCACCCCGTGATGAGCTGGCTGGCGGTGGACGGCTACGGCTTCGACCTCGCCTACTTCCACACCCGCCGCTGGGTGAAGGAGCAGCGGGTCCCGGCGGCCTACCCGTGGCAGGGCGCGCCCGAGTACTTCCCGCGCGCCGTGGACCAGGGCATCGGCCGGGCGCTGTGGTTCATCCACGGAGCCCGGCCTGAGCGGGTCGATGCCGCCGTACGTGCCTTCGCCGGTCACCGGCAGGCGGACCTGTGGAGCGGGGTCGGGCTCGCCGCCGCCTTCGCGGGCGGCTGCGACGCCGACGGCTTCGCGGCCCTGCGCCGGCTGGCGGGCGGCCACCGGCCCGAACTGGCCCAGGGCGCGGTCTTCGCGATCCGCGCCCGCGACCTGGCCGGGCACGTGCCCGCGCACACCACCCTCGCCGCCCGCGCCCTGACCGACCTCTCGGTCCCGGCGGCGGTCGCCCTGGCCGACGACTGCGCCGTCCGGGACGAGGCTCCGGGACCGGTCCCGGCCTACGAGCGCTGGAGAGGCGCGCTCAGCACCCGACTCGGCCCGCGCACCCACGACCGAACCTGAGGAGGAGAAGGCAGATGCCGCACATCACAGGACGGATCCGGCGACGGGTCCTGACACCGAAGGTCTCCGAGACGCTGCTGGAGAAACGCGGATTCCACCGCAAGGACCCGGAGTCCCAGCGCCTGCTGGAGACGGTCGGGGCACGGTTCCTGGAGGGGTACGGCCACGTGGTGGCCGCCTCCTCGACGGCCGAGGCCGAGGAGGGCCTGCGCCAGGTGCCGGACCAGTTCCGCGGCTTCGCCTACGAGGGCGCGGGCATGGGCGCCGCGATGCTCGACGGCATACCGGGCCTGGGCCGCGGCCATGTGCGCCGGCTGCTGGCCGGGGAGGGCGCCGCCCACGAGTACATGATCTACGTCGGCATCGGCTGGTCCATGGGACGGCTGCCGAAGTCCCTGTGGGCCGACATCGACGCCCTCGACCCGCTGCTGCGCTGGCTGGTGCTCGACGGCTACGGCTTCCACCAGGCGTACTTCCGCACGGAGCGCTACGTGCGTCAGCGCTACCGCGAGGCGCGCTTTCCCTGGCCCGCGCACGACCACCCGGAGTACGCGGGCAACGCGATCGACCAGGGCATCGGCCGGGCGCTGTGGTTCGTCTGCGGTACCGACACCGATCTCGTCGCCGACACCATCGGCACGTTCCCCGAGGCCCGCCGGTCCGACCTCTACGGGGGTGTCGGGCTGGCCGCCACGTACGCGGCCGGCTCCGGCGAGCGGGAGCTGACCGGGCTCGTCAAGCGGGCGGGCGAACACCGGGGTTCGCTCGCGCAGGGGAGCGCCTTCGCGGCGGAGGCCCGGCTGCGCGCCGGACTGCTCATGCCGCAGACCGCGCGGGCCACCCGTGTGCTGTGCGGCATGGAGCCCGAGGAGGCGGCGGCCATTACCCAGGACGTGCGCCCGCGCGGTGCGGCGACGGGCCCGCTCCCGGCGTACGAGGAGTGGCGCCGGGCGATCGCCGCCCGGATCACCGGCGGCGAAGAGGGGCTGCGGTGAGGGCCCCGGGGGTGCGCCTCGCGACACGCCGCAGGTCCGCCCGTCCCCGTACCGGCTACGCGTCCCCGCCGGTGCGGGCGCTTCCGTCCCTGCTCCGGCAACTCGCGGGCGACCGGCTGGCGATGATGACGGCGGCGGCCGGGTACGGCGATGCCGTGCGGCTCCCGATGGGCCCGAAGACGCTCTACTTCTTCAACCACCCGGACCACGCCAAGCACGTCCTGGCCGACAACGCCGCCAACTACCACAAGGGCATCGGGCTCGTGCAGGCCCGACGCGCGCTGGGGGACGGGCTGCTGACCAGTGAGGGCGAGCTGTGGCGACGGCAGCGCAAGGTCGTCCAGCCGGCCTTCCAGCACAAGCGGATCGCGGGGCAGGCCGATGCCGTCGCGCAGGAGGCCGCCGCCCTGGTCGCGCGGCTGCGCGCCCGCGCGGGGCACGGACCGGTGCGGCTGGATCAGGAACTGACGGGCCTGACCCTCGGCGTGCTGGGCCGCACGCTGCTCGCCTCCGACCTCGGCGGGTTCGACGGCCTCGGCCACGCCTTCGAGGCGGTCCAGGACCAGGCCATGTTCGAGATGGTGACGATGAACGCGGTGCCCACCTGGGTGCCGCTGCCCGGCCAGTTGCGCTTCCGGCACGCGCGCGCCCGCCTCCAGCACGTCGTGGAGCGGCTGACGGAGTCCGGGCACCCGAAGGGCGCCGACGCGGGGGACGGTACGGACGCGCTGTCGCGGCTCATCGCCTCGGTGGGCGAGGAGACCGACGCCTCGACCGGGCGCCGACGGCTGCGGGACGAACTGATCACGCTGCTGCTGGCCGGGCACGAGACCACCGCGTCGACGCTCGGCTGGACCTGCTACCTGATCGACCGGCACCCGGAGGTCCGCGAGCGCCTGCACGAGGAGGCCGTGGAGGTGCTCGGCGACCGGCTGCCCTCCTACGAGGACCTGCAGCGGCTGCCGTTCACGACGGCCACGGTGGAGGAGGTCATGCGGCTGTACCCGCCGGTGTGGATTCTGCCGCGGCAGGCGCAGGCCGACGACGAGATCGGGGGGCTCCACGTCCCGGCCGGAGCCGACGTCCTGGTCTCCCCGTTCACGCTGCACCGTCACCCCCGCTTCTGGGAGGCGCCGGAGCAGTTCCGCCCCGAGCGGTTCCTGCCGGGTGCCCGGGGCGACCGCCCCCGGTACGCGCACATCCCCTTCGGGGCCGGGCCGCGGGTCTGCGTGGGGAGCAGCCTGGGGCTCATGGAGGCGGTCTTCACGGTGGCGCTGCTCTGCCGCGAGCTGCGCCTGGAGAAGGTGCCGGGTCACCGGGTGGTGGCGCAGCCGATGCTCTCGCTGGGCATGAGGGACGGGCTGCCCGTGACGGTCCACCCCGTGCGGTGACCGCTCGCGGCGGGGCCGCCGGCCCCGCCGCACCACCACGTCATCCGGCAGCCCGGACGATGTCCGTCTCGAACGCCTTCGACCGCACGCGCTGCAGAGCCACCAGGATGGGGGGATCGAGAACGCGCATCTCGCGCAGCCGGAACGCGGTCGGGCTCACCGGTGCGTCGCGCCGTATCTCCAGCGGGCCGAGGGAACCCACATGAACCGCTTGGTCCTCCGTCAGGGCCTCGCATGCGTGCCCGGGAACGGAATGCCCCAGAAGAAACCACGTACCCGCGGGAACACCCGTGATTTCGAAAGGGCCGGGGAGAGGAAGCACGGTACAACTCACCGGCTTTCCCTCGGGCACCCTGGTGGGGAAAAGGCCGAGGAATATCAGCCCCAGATCCGCCCCCTCCGGTGCGGTTACGGAACCGCATACCGAACTCCCCGGACCGCTGTCCGTCTTTCTTGCGAGTTTCACCGAGTGGACGAACCCGTTGAATCGCCGGTAGTCAGAGGGTGAAATTCCGACGCTTGCGGAAAATCGAGAGCTGAAGGTGCCCACGCTGTTGTACCCGACGGTGTGGCTGATGGCTGTGACGGTCAGGTCCGTCGTCAGCAAGAGCCTCTTGGCCTCCCGGATGCGCATCGCCGAGAGGAAACGGCCTGGTGAGACGCCTGTGACGCGCTGGAACTCGCGGGAGAAGTGGAATTTGCTGTACATGGCAAATCCGGCGATGTCGTCGATGCTCAGCGGCTCCGAGAGGTTCTCCTGCATAACTTCGATGGATCGCTTCACAGCATCGACGATATTTGGCGCCGCACTCTTCCCGCTCTCCATTTACCCTCCCAGGGCAGTGAGAAAGCGATCAGGTCTGTTGAATTCGGCGCCATGGGGGTCACCGAACGATGTACGACCTGGAACGCTCACAGCGGAAATGGATATTAGCAGTACGGATCAGGCTCGAACAAGCATCCTTTATATGTTTCGAGGGCATAGACCAGGGGAATATATGGCCCCCCGGCGCACCTCCTGAAACAGCAATACCGGAGATGTTGCGAGCCTTCACGTGTTGGACTATCGACAGAGTCAATTTTCACCGGAACAATGCTCGCCAACTAATCCCCGGCCCAGAAGGAGTGGCTATGACATCAGTCCAACCCGGCGGAAGTCCGGACAGAAACATCACCCTGGAGGCGTTCGCCGACACCATCGTCCCGGGCGAGAAGCGCTCCGCCGACGACCGTGCCGTCGCCGGCGCCGCCCCCGGCCCCGGCGCGGTCGCCGCCGGGGCCCTCGAACTGCTGGAGACGCCCGCCACCGGGCTCGTCGACGCCCTGGACGACTACGTCCTCTCCCTGAACGGGCACGCCACCGGGCACGCCGAGCGGTACGGGCTGCGACTGGACACCGACGTCCCGCCCTTCGTCGCGCTCTCCCACGAGGAGCGCACCGCCCTCGTCGCCGCCCTCGTCGCCCCCGGGCACCCCGAGCGGGAGCTGTGGGTCCTGCTCGCGCTCTTCTGCAACATGGCCTTCGACACCGGAGCCCACCTGCACACGGCCGAGGCGATCGCCGCCGGGCACCCCGGCCTCTCCGCGATCGGCTTCTCCGCCCCCGACCCGGACGGCCTGTGGCGCTTCCCCGCCTTCTCGTACAACCGCCCCCTGGCCCGTCTCCACCCCGACACCGCACCCTCCGGGAGTCTGGCGTGAACAGTCCTCACAGCTCGGAACGCACCGATGTCCTCGTCGTGGGCAGCGGATTCGGCGGCGCCATCGCCGCCTACCACCTCGCCGCCGGCGGCGCGAAGGTGACCCTGCTGGAACGCGGGCCCTGGCTGGAGTCGCAGGACTTCGAGCACGACTTCCTCCTCGGCTCCTCGTACACCCGCATCTTCGACTTCGTCGTCGGCGACGGCATGAGCCTGCTCGGCGGCAACTGCGTCGGCGGCGGCAGCGTCGTCTACTTCGCCGCGATGCCCCGCGCCCCGCGCTTCGTGTTCGAACGCACCGGTTCCATCGGCCGCCGCATGTGGCCCTCCTCGCTCACCCGGGACACCCTCGATCCCTGGTACGACATGGTCAGCGAGGCGCTGCCGGTCACCACTCAGGACTGGAACGACGTCTCCTACGCGGGCGGGCTCTTCGCCGCCGCCTGCGACCACGCCGGGCGGACCGCGAACCCCGTCCCCACCGCCGTCGACAACAGCAAGTGCACCAACTGCAACTGGATGATGGCCGGCTGCCGGTTCGACGCCAAACGCTCCCTGCTGCTCAACTACCTGCCCGCGGCCCGCGCGTACGGCGCCGAGATACGCCCCCTGCACGAGGTGCAGAAACTCAGCCGGACCGACGACGGCGGCTACCGCGTCCACTACGCGACCGTCGACGAGAGCGACTACCGGGTGCACACCGGCAGCGGCACCATCGACGCGAAGCTCGTCGTCCTCGCCGCCGGGGCCGGGGCCACGCCCACGATCCTCCAGCGCTCCGAGGCCGACCTCGGCACCATGCCGCACGCCGTCGGCCGCTACTTCTCCGGCAACGGCGAGCGCCTCAACACGGCCGTCATCGACGAGGAGAAGGCCCGCGACCTCCTCGGCCTGGACCGCGGCGACAACACCGCCTACCTCGCCAACCAGATCGGCAAGGGCCCGGTCGTGGCGAGCTGGGACAACCTCGACGGGAACCTGCCCGAGCACTCCCGCTACTCCCTCGAACAGCTCTACTTCCCGCCCGGGTTCGGCACCATCCTCGCCCAGGTGCCCGACGCCGAGGGCCCCAGCTGGTTCGGCCCGCGGAAGAAGGAACTGGTCAAGCAGTGGCAGTCCTGGCTGACCATCTTCACCATGATCGAGGACGACAACGAGGGCGTGTTCGGCCCGCCCCCGCCCACCGGCAACGCCGTCCGCATCTCCCAGCAGATGCTCGGCCGCGGCTCCCTCCAGTACCGGCCCTCCGCCAACACCCAGCGCGCCTGGGCCGAATCGGACGCGGCCGTCAAGGACATCCTCGAACGCGACGGGCTCTCCCGCGTCATGCCCTGGACGAACGACGTCGTGGGCGCCTACACCGTCCACCCCCTGGCGTCCTGCCGCATCGGCGACGACCCCCACACCTCCGCCCTCGACGACCGCCACGAACTGCGTGGGCACCCCGGCATCTTCGTCACCGACGGCTCAGCCGTCCCCGGCGCCCTGACCGTGAACCCCGCGCTCACCATCTCGGCCCTCGCCGAACGCGCGATGCCCGGCATCGTCCAGGCGGCCCGCGACCGGGGCATCGACGTCACCTACGGCGCCCCCACCCCTGACGGCGGCACGGCCGCGCGCGCCGGGACGCGCCGCCAGCTTCCCTACCTGACCGGCAACTGACGCCCGCGCCCGCGCCAGGCAACCGACGCCCCGACAGGAAGAAGGCGCCTGATGTACCGCCTGCTCATGCGTAAGGCCGTGCGACGGTCGTCGACACGGATCCGGTACTTCGCCCCTCTCGCACCCGCCGACGCCCGGGGACTGGCGGCCGTCGTGCATGAGGAGACCGAACGCGACTTCGGGATGCTCGCGCCTCCCGTGGCCCTGCACACCCCCAGCCCCCCGCTCCTGGCCGCCACCTGGATCATGCTCCGCGAGACGCTCCTCGCCACCGGGCGGATGACACGCGGCGACAAGGAGGCGATCGCCTCCGCCGTCTCGCAGGCCAACTCCTGCCCCTACTGCGTCCAGGTCCACGGGACGGCGCTGCACGCGCTCCTCCCGGGCCCCGACTCCGCCGCCCTCGCCGGGGGAGCCGCCGACTCCGTGGCCGACCCGCGGCTGCGCGCCCTCGCCCGCTGGGCCGCCACCGGCCGGGAACCGGCTCCCCTCGACCCCGGCCACCTGCCGGAGGCCATCGGGACGGCCGCGACCTTCCACTACCTCAACCGCATGGTCAACATCTTCCTCGGCCCCCCGCCCATCCCCGCCGACGCGCCCGCCGCGGTGCGCCGGGTCGCCACCCTCCTCATGGGGCGCACCCTGCGGCAACACGCCCTCCGCCACCAGGAACCGGGCCGCTCGCTCGACCTCCTCCCCTCGGCCCCCCTCCCGCCCGACCTCCACTGGGCGCGGCGCACTCCCACCGTGGCCGGTGCCTTCGCCCGCGCCGCGGCGGCCATCGACGCCCCGGCCACCCCCGCCCTCACCCCGTCGGTCCGCGCCCTGCTCCACGAGCGGCTCGCGGTCTGGGACGGGACCCCACCGGGGCTCGCCACCACCTGGCTCGACACCGCTCTCGCCGAGCTGTCCCCCCAGGACCGCCCCGCGGGACGCCTCGTCCTGCTCACCGCCTTCGCCTCCTACCGGGTGGCGGAGCCGGCGGTGCTCCCCTTCCTCCGCCTCGGACGGACCCCCGACGACCTTCTCGCGCTGACCTCCTGGGCGGCCTTCACCACCGCCCGCCACGCCGCGACCCGTCTCACGGACGGTGAAACCGGTACCGATGCGGCGGGCACCGAAGACGCCACCGGCCGGACGGCACCCTCGGCGGTGGCACCCGAACCCGCCCCGGCCGGTCAGTGCCCCGTCCACCCGCGCACGTCACCCGAACCCGGCCCGGCACCCGACACGGGCGCCTCACCCGACACCGGCACCTCACCCGGCCCCGGCGCCTCACCCGACTCCGGAACCCCACCCGCCCCCGGCACCCCACCCGACCCCCGCACCCCACCCGACCCCGGACCGCCACCCCCGGAACCGACCGGCGGGCGGAAAAGGCGTTGAGCGACGCCCTCACGCTTTCGCCGTTTCGGAAAGCCTTCTTCTCCTGATTCCTCGCCCGCTTCATGACCGTTTCGAGTGAGCACCGGAAGAGAAGAGGAGGGCGATCGTCTCGCCACACAATGGGCAGCGCAGCGGAATTACCGGAAAGAGTGGAGGAATTCGCATGCTCAGGCAGAAGAACGTCCTGACGGATTTGACCGACGAAGGCAAGGAGATCGATGACCTGGTCGCGGGGCTGGACGCCGCCGGGTGGGAGAAAGCCACCCCCGCGGAGGGGTGGACGATCGCCCATCAGATCGCGCACCTGACGATGGTCTTCGCGCTGGCGGAGAAGGCCGCCGCCGACGCCCCGGCCTTCGAGGCCCACGTCTCCGGGCTCGGCCCGTCGTTCGACGCGGCGGTCCAGCGGGGGTTGCTGCCCTACCTCGCCGACGGCCCCGACAAGCTGCTGGAGCGCTGGCGAAGCCAGCGCGCCGCCACCGAGCGGGCGCTGTCCGCGCTCGAACCGGGGCACATCGTGCCGTGGCTGGTGCGGCCCATCCCCGCGGCGGTGCTCGCCGCCGCCGGGATGATGGAGACGTTCGCCCACGGTCAGGACGTCGCGGACGCGCTGGGCGTGCGGCGGACGTACACCGACCGGGTGTTCCACATCGCCCAGTTCGTGGTCACCACGTGGGAGTTCGGGTACCAGTCGCGTGAACTGACGCCTCCGGCGACCGGGTTCGGCTTCCGCCTGACGGCGCCCTCGGGCGAGGTGTGGGAGCTGGGGGCGGCGGACGCCCCCGAGCGCGTCGAGGGCCCGGCGGCCGACCTGTGCCTGCTCGCCACGCGACGCCGCCACCGCGCGGACCTCGCCCTGACCGCCACCGGCCCCGAGGCCGACCGGTGGCTCGACCTGGCGCAGGCGTACCGGGGCCCGGCGGGGCCCGGCCGGCGCCCGGGGCAGTTCGCCGCACCGGCCTGAGCACACGGAGCGGCGAGGACGGCGGAACGGGCCGGGGGCCCGGGGCGAACTGCCCCGGGCCCCCGGCCCGTTCGGTGGCGTAGCGGCCTCAGCCGGTGGGCGTGTTCTGGTACGCGGCCAGCCGCCAGTCGGCGCCTTCCCTGACGACGACCCAGGTGGCCCGGACGGCGCGCTCCGCCGACACCTTCTTCTCGCCGGGCAGCAGTACACCGCCCTCGGTGACGAGGACCGCGGAGTCCGGGCTGAGGAACTCGACCGATATCGGCTCACCGGTCACCCGCGTCCCCTTGTAGGGGCCGGCGAACGCCTCGGCCATGAATCCTTCGACGGCCTTGCGGCCCTTCTGGAAGGACCCGGGAAGGATCATCGTTCCTTTCTCGGTGAATACCGCGGCGAACTTCTTCGCGTCTTGGCTCGCCCACGCCGCGACAATGCGCTGCGGAACGGCCGCAGCGCCTTCCTGATCGGCGCGGCCGGAGCCGGTGGTGGTCGCCATATTCGTTTCTCCTTTGGGCTCGTTTTTTTGCGGTCCGCGACAGCGTGGCAGGATTCTCCGCACTCGGACAACTTTGACGATGCCGTGGCGGCGCACCCCGGACAAAGACCAAAGGTGCTCGCACGAAGAAGAGGAAAGCTGGGAATCAACTCCCGCGTGACCTCTCGTCTTTCTCTCTGATTGCCGTGTCGCGCATACGAAGGGGAATCTCCGTCCGCCCTGACCACCGGGGCGCTCCCCTTCCCTCCGCGCGGCGGGGCGCGGGCCGTGTGCGCGCGCCCGCCCCGTCGTGACCGGCACGCGCCCGCACCCTCGTGACCGGCGGACCCGGCGGCCTCGCACTGTCGAAGATGCCCGCGCGGGCGCCGCTTCCTAGCCTGGGTGGCGACCGCGTCCGAGGACGTGGCCGGGGAAAGCCCGGAGTATTCGTCCCTTGAAAGGCCGGTCCCCCGGCCGGAATTCCCGGCCCGCGCTTCCGCGCCGCGAGAGGCCGGCGACGGGCGCTGTCCGCGTGCCCCGGGCGATACATCGCGGATTCTTGTCCGCGGCGCATTCGGCTCCTCGCGGGCTCTCCGGACAGCACCCGTACGCCCCGGGCCGCGACTCCTCTCCGTGACCGCCGGGCAGCACGGAGAGAGATGCCCGGCAAGCGGCCCGGACCGCATGGTGATCCGAGAATGCAACGGAATTGCCCCGTCGTCCCCCGTGTCCGTCGAGAAAGGGGAAACCCGTGACTCCAGCCCGCCGCATCCGCAGAATGGTGCCGGGATTGGTAATGATCCTTGTCGCCGCGCTGCTTTTCACCGCCACTCGTGTCTCGGTAGCCGCACCGGACGGGCAGGAGGTCGCGAAGAAATACGGCTTCAAGGAAATGCCCATCGCGATGCCGCCGGGCTACGACCGGCTGCCCAAGCACAGTGTCCGCACGGTCAACCCGGCCTACGAGAAGATCCGTTCCTGGATCTCGTCGGTCGGCGCGGCCATCGCGATCAACGATGTCACCGGGCACGGGCGGCCCAACGGCATGTGCATCGTCGACACGCGCACCAACCGCATGGTCGTCACGTACACGCCCACCGCCCCGGCCGCCGACCGCTTCACCCCGTTCAGCCTCGACGCCGCCCCGCTGCCCATGGACAACACGATGGCGCCGACCGGCTGCACCTTCGGGGACTTCAACGGCGACGGGCGCATGGACATGCTCGCCACCTACTGGGGCCGCACCCCGATCGTGTTCCTGGCCCGCGCCGACGCGAAGACGCCCTCGCCGCGCGCCTACACCCCCCGCGAGCTGGTGCCCTCCGAGTCGAAGGACGGCAAGTACCACGGACCGCGCTGGAACACGGACGCCGCCTACGTCGGCGACCTCGACGGCGACGGCCACCCCGACATCGTCATCGGCAACTACTTCCCGGACTCCGACGTGCTCGACCCGCACGGGCTGAAGAACGTGGTCATGAACGACACGCTCTCCAACTCCCGGAACGCCGGTGGCGACCACGTGCTGCGCTGGACCGGGTCCACGACCGGGAACGACCCGACCGTCTCGTACACCCAGGAGCGGAAGGCGATCCCGTACCACTCCTCGACCGGCTGGACGCTCGCGATCTCCGGCGCCGACCTCACCGGTGACGGCCGTCACGAGCTGTACATCGCCAACGACTTCGGCCACGACCACCTGCTGTACAACCGCTCCGAGCCCGGCACGATCCGCTTCACCGAGACGAAGGGGAAGCGCACCCCGAGCACCCCCAAGTCGTTCGTGCTCGGCAACGGTTCCTTCAAGGGCATGGGCGTCGACTTCGCCGACCTCGACGGCACCGGCCGCTTCGACATGATCGTCAGCAACATCACGGTCGCCTGGGGCCTGGAGGAATCGAACTTCGTCTGGAAGAACGAAGCCGCCGACGAGTCCGAGATGCGCCGCAAACTGGCCGCCGGAGAGGCGCCGTTCACCCAGAAGGCCCGCGAGTACCGCATGGCCTGGACCGGCTGGGGCTGGGACGTCAAGATGGGCGACTTCCGCAACGAGGGCAAGCAGGCGGTCATCCAGACCGACGGCTTCGTCAAGGGCAAGATCGACCGCTGGCCCTGGCTCCAGGAGATGGCCACGGCCAACGACCTGCTGCTCCAGAACCCGGCGATGTGGCCCAACGTCCAGCCCGGCGACGACATCGCCGGCCACGAGGCGCTGGCCTTCTACGCCCGTACGCCCAACGGGAAGTACGCCAACATCAGCGAGGACCTCGGCCTCGCCGTCAAGACCCCCACCCGCGCCGTCGCCACCGGCGACACCACCGGCACCGGCGCGCTCGACTTCGCCGTGGCCCGCCAGTGGGGCCCGCCCGCCTTCTACGCCAACACGGCGCCCGACCGCGGCAACTACCTGAACCTCGACCTGCTGCGCCCGGCCACCGGCAACACCGACGACGGCGCGGGCACCCCCGCCTACGGCGCCTCGGTGCGCGCCACCACCCCCTCCGGCAAGCAGATCGCCCAGCTCGACGGGGGCGGCGGCCACGGCGGCTTCCGCAGCTTCGACGTCCGTTTCGGGCTCGGCTCCTACGACGGCCCGGTGACGCTCGAACTGCAGTGGCTCGACACCCACGGCGGCCTCCACAAGGAGAAGCGCCGCCTCGAACCCGGCAGCCACACCCTGATGCTCGCCGACGACGTCCAGGAGGTACCGAACCGATGACCGCGACGGTCACCCAGCGCCCCACGGGGCCCACGGGGCCCACGGCCCAGGCCGGCGCCCCCGGCGCCGCCCCCAAACCCGACGCGCGCTACATCGCGCTCCGCAACTTCGCCATATCGATCAGCGTCCTCAACGTCTTCGGCTACACCCTGCTCGGCTTCGAGCAGCCGTGGCTCTGGCCGATCCTCGCCGTCCTCACCGGCTACGCGACCGAGATGGGCCTCGAACTCGTGAGCGCCTGGTCCCGGGGGCACGCGCCGCGCTTCACGGGCCGCGGCGCCCGGGGCGTGTACGAGTTCCTGCTGCCCTCGCACATCACCGCGCTCGCCGTCTCGATGCTCACCTACGGCAACGACCTGCTGTGGCCGGTGCTGTTCGGCGTGGTCATCGGCGTCGGCGGCAAGCACGTCCTCCAGGCCCCGATCAACGGCCGGATGCGGCACTTCATGAACCCCTCCAACCTCGGCATCACCGTCTCGCTGCTGTGCTTCGGCTCCTGGTTCAGCATCGCGCCGCCCTACCAGTTCACCGAGAACGCCAACAACTTCTTCCGCATGGGCATCCCGCTGATCATCGCGACGGCGGGGACCGTGATCAACGGCGTGCTGACCAAGCGCGTGGCGCTCATCGTGGGGTGGCTCGGCGGCTTCGTCATCCAGGCGGTGATCCGCCACTTCGTGTGGGACGTCGCGGTCTACTCGGCCGTCGGCACGATGAGCGGGGTGGCCTTCGTGCTCTTCACCAACTACATGATCAGCGACCCGGGCACGACGCCCGGCCGCCCCCGCAACCAGTTCATGTTCGGCGCGGGAGTGGCCACGGTCTACGGCGTGCTGATGGTGTTCAACGTCGTCTACACGCTGTTCTTCGCCACGTCGATCGTCTGCGCGCTGCGCGGCATCGGCTGGTGGGTCGCGCATCTGATGCGACGGCGCCGCGAGAGCGCCGCCGCCACGGCAAGCCTCCCCGGCACCGACACCGGGCAGGCGAAGGCGGTGACCGCATGACCACGGAACCCGAACGCATCGCTGTCGTCGGTATCGCCTGCCGGTACCCCGACGCCGACTCCCCCGAGGAGCTGTGGCAGAACGTCCTCGCCGGACGGCGCGCCTTCCGCCGCCTCCCCGACGAGCGGATGCGCCGCGAGGACTACTACTCGCCCGACCCGGCCGCGCCCGACCGCCACTACGCGCAGAAGGCGGCCGTCCTGGAGGGCTTCGAGTTCGACCGCGTCAAGCACCGGATCGCCGGTTCCACGTTCCGCTCCACGGACATGACGCACTGGCTCGCCCTGGACACCGTCGGCCGGGCCCTGGCCGACGCGGGGTATCCGGACGGCAAGGGACTGCCTTCCGCCGGCACCGGGGTCGTCATCGGCAACAGCCTCACCGGCGAGTTCAGCCGGGCCAACCTCATGCGGCTCCGCTGGCCGTACGTACGCCGTACCGTCGGCGCCGCGCTGCGCGAACAGGGCTGGGAGGACGAGCAACTCGCCGCGTTCCTGGGGAGCCTGGAGGACCGTTACAAGTCCCCCTTCCCGCCCATCGACGAGGACAGCCTCGCCGGGGGCCTCGCCAACACCATCGCCGGGCGCATCTGCAACCACTTCGACCTGGGCGGCGGCGGCTTCACCGTCGACGGCGCCTGCTCCTCCTCGCTGCTGTCCGTCGCCACCGCGTGCGACGGGCTGGGCGCCGGACATCTGGACGTCGCGATCGCCGGGGGCGTGGACCTGAGCATCGACCCGTTCGAGGTGATCGGCTTCGCCAAGACGGGCGCCCTGGCCACGAGCGAGATGCGGGTCTA
Organism: Streptomyces sp. Tu6071; assembly: GCF_000213055.1. NCBI lineage: Bacteria > Bacillati > Actinomycetota > Actinomycetes > Kitasatosporales > Streptomycetaceae > Streptomyces > Streptomyces sp. Tu6071. The sequence continues at coordinate 4,930,714 of NZ_CM001165.1, forward strand.
CGACCGCGGCTCCAACGGCTTCTGGCCGGGGGAGGGCTGCGGCGCCGTGGTGCTCATGCGGGACGCCGACGCGCGTGCGCAGGGGCGGTTCCGCTACGCGACGATCGCCGGCTGGGGGTACTCCTCCGACGGTCGCGGCGGCATCACCCGTCCCGAGGCGGCCGGGCACCGCCTCGCCCTCGAACGCGCCTACCACAGGGCCGGGTTCGGCCTGGAGACCGTCCCCTACTTGGAAGGCCACGGCACCGGCACCGCCGTCGGCGACAGCACCGAGCTGCGCGCCTTCTCCGAGGCGCGCCGCGCCGCCGACCCCGAGGCACCGCCCGCGGCGCTGACCAGCGTCAAGGGCAACCTCGGCCACACCAAGGCGGCGGCGGGCATCGCCGGACTGCTCAAGGCCGTGCTGACCGTCCGCCACCAGATCATCCCCCCGGCGACCGGCCACTACGACCCGCACCCCGAACTCGCCGGTGAGCGGCCCGCGCTGCGCGTGCCCACCGAGGCCGAGCCGTGGCCCGAGGCCGCACCCGTACGGGCCGGGGTGTCCTCGATGGGCTTCGGCGGCATCAACGCCCACGTCGTCGTCGAGCACGCCGACGGCGTGCGCCGCACCGCGCTGCCCCGGTCCGTGGTCCGCCTGGTGCGCTCCCGGCAGGACTGCGAACTGCTGCTCGTCGACGCCGACGACACCGACGCGCTGCGCGAACGCCTCGCCGGCCTCGCCGCGCTCGCCGGACGTCTCTCCTACGCCGAACTCGGCGACCTGGCCGCCACACTCCAGGCCGAACTCGCCGGCCGGCCCCTGCACGCCGCCGTCGTCGCGTCCTCCCCGGAGCAGGCGGAGGAGCGTCTCCTCGGGCTGCTCCATCGCGTCGACGGCGGTGCCGACTCCCTCCTCGAACCGGCCGCCGGGCTGTTCCTCGGCGGCCGGTCCGCGAGGGAGCCCCGCATCGGGTTCCTCTTCCCGGGCCAGGGCGCGGGCCGCCGCGCCGACGGCGGAGCACTGCGCCGCCGCTTCGCCGAGGTCGACGACCTCTACCGCGAGCACCGGCTCCCGGCCGACGGCGACCAGGTGGCCACGGAGGTCGCCCAGCCCCGTATCGTCACCGCGTCCGTCGCGGGCCTGCGGGTCCTGGACGCCCTCGGCATCGAGGCCACCGCCGCCGCCGGGCACAGCCTCGGCGAGCTGACCGCGCTGCACTGGGGCGGGGCGATGGACGAGGCCGGGCTGCTGCGGCTGGCCGCGACCCGGGGCCGCGTCATGGCACGCGCCAGCGACGGGGGAGGCACCATGGCGGGCATCGCCGCGGGGCCCGACGACGTCGCACCGCTCCTCGCCGGGGAACCCGTCGTGATCGCCGGATACAACAGCCCCCAGCAGACCGTGGTCTCGGGGCCCGCCGCCGTCGTCGAGCGCGTGTGCGCACGCGCGACCGAGCGGGGGATCACGGCGCAGCGCATCAACGTCTCGCACGCCTTCCACTCGCCCGCCGTCGCCCCCGCCGCGCGGGCCTTCGCCGAAGAGCTCGCGGACGAGGAGTTCCAGCCCCTCACACGCCAGGTGGTCTCCACCGTCACGGGCGGCGCGCTCGCGGAGGACGCCGACACGGCGGAGCTGCTCACCCGGCAGGTCCTCGCGCCGGTCCGGTTCGCCGAGGCCGTCACCGAGGTGGCGCGCCGCAGCGATCTGCTGCTGGAGGTCGGGCCGGGCCGCATCCTGAGCGGGCTCGCGGCGCAGACCGCGGACGTTCCCGTGCTCGCCCTGGACACGGACGGCACGTCGCTCGCCGGGCTCCTGAACGCGGTGGCCGCCGCCTGGACCCTCGGCGCGCGGGTCCGTCTCGACGAGCTGTTCCGCGACCGGTTCACCCGGCCTCTCCCGCTGGACAAGGAGTTCCGCTTCCTCGCCAACCCCTGCGAGTCGGCCCCCGAGGGCGACCTCCCCGCACAGGAGGCCCGCGCCACCGCGGTGGCCGCGACCCCCGTACCGGACGCCTCCCCGGCCGGGACGGGGGAGCCGGAACAGGACGCGGACACCCTCGGCGTACTGCTGCGCCTCTCGGCCGCGCGCGCCGAGCTGCCGCTCTCCGCCCTCACGCCCGAGACGAACCCCCTGGACGAGCTGCACCTCAGCTCGATCACCGTCGGGCAGATCATGAACGAGGCGGCCCGCGAACTCGGGATCGACGCGCCCGCCACCACCTCGGCGTTCGCCACCTCCACCCTGCGGGAGCTGGCCGGTCTGCTGGACGAGCTGTCGGACACGGAGCTGCCGCGCGAGACCGGTCGGCCCGACGCCGTGGCGGGCGTCGCCCCTTGGGTGCGCGCCTTCGCCGTGGACCTGGTGGACGCCGGACCCCCGGCGGCACCGAGCCCGGCGGAGCCCGCGCGCGGCGCCGCGCTCCCGGAGGCCCCGCCGCTGTCCGGGGCCGCCGCGCCCCGTACGGCCCCCGGGGAGTGGACCGTCCTCGCCACGGACGGCCATCCCCTGGCGGAACCCCTGGCCGAACGCCTCCGCGCCGCGGGGCTGGGCGGTGGCGTCCTGCTCTGCCTCCCGACCGACTGCGACGAGGAGCACGTCGCGCTGATGCTCTCCGCCGCGCGGGCCGCGCTCGCGCCCTCCGCTCCGGCCGCGCGCTTCGTCGCGGTCGGCGACCGCCGGGGTGCCGCCGGGCTGGCGAAGACCCTGCACCTGGAGGCCCCTTCCGTCGCCACCACGGTGGTCACCCTTCCCTTGCACGTCCCCGACACCGGCCACCTCGCTTCGCGCGTCGTCGCGGACGTCGCCGCGACCACCGGGTTCAGCGAGGTGCACTACGACGCCGAGGGCGTACGCCGCGTCCCGGTACTGCGCGCGCTGGCCCCGGAGGCCGCCGAACCCGGGCCGCTGCCGCTCGCCCCCGACGACGTCCTCCTCGTGACGGGCGGGGGCAAGGGCATCACCGCGGAGTGCGCCCTCGACCTGGCCCGCGGCAGCGGGTGCGCCATCGGCCTGCTGGGCCGCTCCGACCCCGAGACCGACCGCGAACTCGCCGCCAACCTCGGGCGCATGGCCGCCGCGGGCGTCCGCTTCCGCTACGTCCGCGCCGACGTCACCTCGACCGGCGACGTCAAGGCGGCCGTCCAGCGGGTCCGCGAGGACCTGGGACCCGTGACGGCCGTCCTGCACGGCGCGGGGCGCAACGAGCCGCGCGCGCTCGCCGACCTCGACGAGGCGGGCTTCCGCCGCACCCTGGCCGTCAAGATCGCCGGTCTGGAGGCGGTGCTCGCGGCCGTCGATCCGGCGGAACTGCGGCTGCTCGTCACCTTCGGCAGCATCATCGGCCGCGCGGGACTGCGGGGCGAGGCCGACTACGCCGTCGCCAACGACTGGATGACCGACCTCGTCGCCCGGCTGCGCGAGGACCTCCCCGGCTGCCGCTGCGTGGCACTGGAGTGGTCGGTGTGGGCGGGCGCCGGGATGGGGGAGCGGCTCGGTGTGCTGGAGTCGCTGATCCGCGAGGGCATCGCGCCGATCCCGGCCGACGACGGCATCGCCATGCTCCGCCACGTGCTCGCCGACCCGGACACCCCGGACACCCTGGTGGTCATGGGCAGCACGAGCGGCCTCCCGACGCTCACCCTCGGGCAGCCGGATCTGCCCCTGCGCCGCTTCACCGAACGCGTGCGGGTCCACGTACCGGGCGTCGAACTCGTCGCCGACTCCGAGCTGTCCGCCGCCACCGACCCCTACCTCGCCGACCACCTCCTCGACGGTGTGCTGCTGCTCCCGGCCGTGCTCGGCATGGAGGCCATGGCCCAGGCCGCCGCCGCGCTCACGGGGCGGGACACGCCGCCGGTGCTGGAGCGGGCGGAGTTCCTGCGCCCGGTCGCCGTGCCCCCCGACGGCGCCACGACGATCCGCGTCGCGGTCCTCACCACCGGGCCCGGTACCGTCCGCGCCGTCATCCGCAGCGGCGAGACGGACTTCCGCGCCGACCACTTCCGCGCCGACCTGCGCTACGGACCGCGCGAGCCGCTGCCGGAGGGCCCGCCGGTCCCGCCGGGCGTCGCGCCCGCGCTGGACCCGGCCAGCGACATGTACGGGCCGGTCCTCTTCCAGGGGACCCGGTTCCAGCGGCTGGCGGGCTACCGGCACCTGGCCGCCAAGGAGTGCGTCGCGGAGATCACCACCCGGGCGGACCTGCCGTGGTTCGCCGGGTACCTCCCCTCCGGCCTGGTCCTGGCCGACCCCGGCACCCGGGACGCCCTCATGCACACCATCCAGGCGTGCGTGCCGGACGCGACCCTGCTCCCGGTCGGCGTCGCCCGGCTGCACCTCGCCGACCCCGAGGCGGCCTCGCGCACCGACCGCGTCGTCCTGCACGCCCGGGAGCGCTCGCGCGACGGCGACACCTACGTCTACGACCTCGACGTCCGCGACGAGGGCGGCGACCTCGTCGAACGCTGGGAGGGCCTGGAGCTGCGCGCCGTCCGCAAGCTGGACGGCTACGGGCCCTGGGAGCCGGCGCTGCTCGGCCCCTACCTGGAGCGCCGCCTCGAAGCGGTGCTGCCCGCCCCCGTGCGGTGCGCCGTGCTGCCCGGCTCCGCCGAGGGCGTCGAGGCCCGCCGGGCCCGTACCGCTCACGCCCTCGGCCAGGCGCTGGCCCGCCCGGTGACGCTGCGCCACCGCCCCGACGGTCGTCCCGAGGTCGACGGCGGCCCCGCCGTCTCCGCCTCGCACGGCGCGGGTGTGACCTTCGCGGTCGCGGCGGAGCGGGTCGTGGCCTGCGACGTGCAGAGCGTCGACGAGCGCTCCGCCGCCGACTGGGAGGGGCTGCTCGGGGCCGAGGGATTCGCGCTGGCCCGGCTGCTCGTGGCCGACCGGGGCGAGGACCTGTCGCTCGCCGCCTCGCGCGTCTGGGGCGCGGTCGAGTGCCTGCGCAAGAACGGGCACGCGCGGGTGGAGCTGACCGTCGACGCGGCACCGGCGGAGGAGCGGTGGGTGGTCCTCCGCTCCGGCGGTGCCCGGATCGCCACCGTCGCGGCGCTGCTGCGCGACGCCCCGCGGCCCGCGCTCTTCGCGGTCATGACGGAAGGGAACGGCTGACATGCTCCCCTACTACGAGCTGCGCCACACGGTCGGCTTCGAGGAGACGAACCTGGTCGGAAACGTCTACTACGTCAACTACGTCCGATGGCAAGGCCGTTGCCGCGAGATGTTCCTGGACGAGCACGCCCCCGAGGTACTGGAGGACATCCGGGGGGACCTGAAGCTCTTCACGCTCTCGGTGGGGTGCGACTTCTTCGCCGAGATCACCGCCTTCGACCGCCTCTCGATCCGGATGCGCCTGGAGGACCTCACGCAGACCCAGGTGGGCTTCGCCTTCGACTACGTCCGGCTGCGCGGCGACGCCGAGGATCTCGTCGCGCGCGGCCGGCAGCGGGTCGCCTGCATGCGCGGACCGAACACCGACACCAGGCCGACCCGCGTCCCCGAGGCGCTGCGCCGGGCTCTGGGGCCCTACGGCCCCGGGGCGCCCGGCGCCTCGTCCGGGCGGCCGGCCGGCTCACCGAGCGGGGTGACACCATGACCGGAACACGGCCGCCGACAGCGGTCGATCCACCGGCGGGACCGGACGGCCGACGCGAACTGCGCCGCGTCCTCGGCTCGTTCGCGACCGGGGTCACGCTCGTGACCACCGGCCGGGAGAACCCGCGCGGCATGACGGCCAACTCCTTCGCGTCCGTCTCCCTGGAGCCGGCGCTGGTGCTGATCTGCGTGCTGCGTTCCGCGGCGCTCCACGACACCCTGCTCGCCGAGAAGGCGTTCGCCGTCTCCGTCCTGTCCGCCGAGCAGGAGCCGACCGCGCGCAGGTTCGCCGACCGGCGGCGTCCGCGCGGCGCCCGCGAGTTCGAGGGGGTCGACGTCGAGCCGGGCCGGCACACCGGGGCGCCGATCCTCAAGGGCGCGCTCGCCTGGCTGGAGTGCGGCCTGACCGCGGTCCACGACGGCGGCGACCACTCCATCCTGCTCGGCTCGGTGCTCGACGCCGGGCGGGGCGGTGACGACCCGGCCCTGCTCTTCCACGGGGGAGCCTTCCACCACCTCTCGCCGACGAAGGTGTAGCGCGACGGTACGAGGGCCCCGGGCCCCGGATGCGGCACATCCGGGACCCGGGGCCCTTTCGCGCGCCTCCTCAGCCCACGGGGGACGGGACGCCCGCCCGCTCCAGGGCGCTCCGGGCCGCCTCCGGCGCGGCGCCCGCCCCCACGAGCAGGCCGTGCACCTGCGCGGCGAAGCAGTGCTCCGCGTCGTACGGCGGGACGAGGAAGCCGCCCAGTTCCAGCGTGACCAGCCCGTGCAGGGCGATCCACATCTGGTGGGCCACCAGCCGCGCGTCCCCCGCGCGGAACCGCCCGGCCTCCATGGCCGCCGTGATCGCGCGGACCAGTGGTTCGAGGGTGTACCGGCCGTGCTGCCGGTCCTCGTCGGTGAGGCTGAAGCCGCCCGGCCCCGAGCCGCCGAACATCACCCCGTACAGGTAGTGGTGGTCGAGCGCGTTGCCCCGGTAGGCGAGGCCGAGCGCGGCGACGTCGGCGACCGGGTCGCCCGTCGCGGCGACCTCGCCCATGCGCTGGTCCAGCCGCGCGAAGCCCTCGCGGACGATCGCCCGGACCAGGTCGTCCATGCTGCCGAAGTGCGTGTAGACCGCGGTGGTCGAGGTCCCCACGGCCGCGGCGAGCCGACGCGTCGTCAGGGCCTGCGGTCCTTCCTCGGCCAGAATCCCCGCCGCCTCCTCGACGAGGCGTGCGCCGAGACCTGGGTCCGCCTGACGTGGACTCACCCTTGACGTCCCTTCGGTTGTGCCGCCATCATGTGGTCAAACGCTGTTATGTAACATCGATACGATACGTTGGGCGGATCCATGATCGCATCGAAAGCCGCAACGGCCTCCCTCTCCGCCGTTCCCCCGGTCGCGCGTGAGTCAACCGTCCTCGCCCCTCCGGCCCTCGGCGCCATCCCCCCGCAACTCGACGGCACCCTCCTCACCGTCGGCCCGAACCCGCTGGGCGGGCCCGACGGCCGGCACCCCTTCGCGGGCGACGGCATGGTCCACGGCCTGCGGCTGCGCGACGGCCGCGCCGAGTGGTACCGCAACCGCTGGCTGCGCACCGACCGCGCCGCCCGCCTGCTCGGCGAACTGCCCGCCCCCGGGCCCCGGCGCGGCTTCAGCGACAACGCGAACGGCAACATCATCCGGCACGCCGGCCGCACCCTGGTCCTGGGCGACGGGGGGCCGCTCCCGCTGGAACTCGACCGCGAGCTGAACACCGCCGCCCGCGTCGACTTCGACGGCACCCTGCCCGCGGGCTTCGCCGCGCACCCCCAGCACGACCCGCTCACCGGCGAACTCCACGCGATCGCCACCAGCCACGAGCCCCCGCACGCCGTCCACGTCGTCGTCGACGTCCACGGCCGGGTCCGGCGCACGGTGCCGATCCAGCTCAAGCGCCCCACCCTGATGCACGCCTTCTCCCTCACGGAGCACTACGCGCTCCTCTACGACCTGCCCGTCGTCCTCGACCCCGCGGCGGCCCCGCGAGCCCCGTACGCCTGGGACGACGGCCACGGCGCGCGCCTCGGGCTGCTGCCCCGCGAGGGCGGGCCGGACGACATCCTGTGGGTGGAGCTGGCACCCTGCTTCGTCTTCCACCCCGTCAACGCCTACGAGACGGACCGGGGCCTCGTCGTCGACGTCGTGCGCCACCCCCGCGTCTTCGACAGCGACCGGCTGCGCCCCGGCGAGACGTGCCCGACGCTGTGGCGCTGGACGGTCCACCCGGCCTCGGGCACCGTCGTGGAGGAGCAGTTGTGCGACCGCGTCCAGGAGGCTCCGCGCATCGACGACCGCTACCGCGGCAGCGCGCACCGCCTCGCCTTCACCACGGCGCTCGCCCCCGGCACGGGGGAACTGCTCGGCGGGCCGTCCCTGCTGCGCCACGACTTCGCCGCCGGGCGGACCGAGGCGCATCACCTGCCGCCCGGCCGCACGACGGGCGAGCCGGTGTTCGTCCCGCGCGAGCCGTGCGCACCCGAGGGCGACGGCTGGCTGCTGAGCCTCACGCACGACCGCCGCACCGACAGGAGCGAGCTGAGGATCGTCGACACCGCCGACTTCACCGGGGGCCCCGTCGCTGTCGTGGAACTGCCCGTGCGGGTGCCGCACGGCTTCCACACGACGTGGACCGCCGGGGCGTAGAGACCGCACCGAACACCTGGGCGCCGCACGGCACTTCGCGACCGGGGGCGGGGCGTTGTCAGGCGGCGGAGGGGAGGCCGGGGGCTCGCGGCGGGGGTCCGTGCGTCCCGGGCCGCGAGCGCGCCTTGAGCGGCGGGGGGCGACGCGGGGGCGGGCGGGTGCGTCGCGGGCGGAAGCGTGGGGCCCGGCGGTCCGAGGACGCCCCCCGGCAGGACGGCGCGCGGCCCCCGGCGCCGCGCGGGAGGCGCGGGGACGGGGACCGCGTGCGGGGGCCGGGACGCCTGCGGGGGCGGGGCCTCAGAGGTACTGCGTGTTGGGGGCGAGGCCGCACAGGATGCGGCCGTACAGCTCCAGGTTGGTGTTCGGGTGCATGATCGCGTGGAGGTTGAGCGTCTGGACGTCGCGCTCGATGCGCTGGATGGGCACGTGCGTGTACACCGAGGAGGCGCCGCTCGCCGTGTTCAGGATGTCGACGGCCTCCTTCGAGCGCTGGGACGCCGCCCCCGTGTCGAGGCGGACGCGGGCCCGCTCCTCCAGCGTCCACGGCTCGCCCGAGGCGTTCTTGCTGTCCACCAGGTCGGCGATGCGGTGCACGTGGAACTCGGACTCGTCGATCTTGACCGACGCCTCGGCGACCTGGAGGTGGGTCAGCGGGGCCTGGCTCTGGTCGGTGTACTCGGTGTAGGTGATCTTCCGGCCGGGCAGCCGCTCGAAGAAGACGTCCCGGGCGCCCTTGGCCAGACCCAGCGCGGTGGCGCTGACCGTGGCGCACGCCGTCGGCATGATGGGCGCCCGGTGGATGAGCGCGTCGGCGTTGCTGCCGTGGCCGCTGTGTCCCTGGAGGATGCCGCCGAGCGGGATGTACCAGCCCTCCGGCACGAAGACGTCGTGGGCGACCGTGCTGACACTGCCCGAGCCGCGCAGCCCGGCGGTGTGCCAGTCGTCGACGATCTCCAGCGAGGCGAGCGGGATGAGGGTCATGACCGGCTGGTGGCTGCCGTCCGGCATGGCCAGCACCGCCGCGTTGGTGTTCCACCTGCTCTGCTTCGCCCCGCTGTTGAACGACCACCTGCCGTTGACCACGATGCCGCCCTCGGCGGGCACCGCCATGGCCGTGGCGCTGATGATGCCGCTCACCAGGTCGTCCGGCGAGGCGAACACCTCGTCCTGGACCGCGTCGGGGAAGAGGCCCGCGACCCACGCGCTGATGGACCACACCCCGGCGGTCCACGAAGCCGATCCGTCGCCCCTGGCCAGCTCCGCGAGGACCTCCACCTGGGTCCTCATGTCGGACTCGTAGCCGCCGAGGCGTGCGGGGAGCCGGGTGCGCAGGAGGCCGGCCTCGGCCATCGCCTTGACGGTGCCCTCGTGCAGTTGGCGGTTCTCCTCGCCCCAGGCCGCGTTCTCCCGCAGCGTCGGCACGAGGCGTGCCGCGCGGGCGACGAGGTCGGCACGGGTCGGCGAGTCCGCAAGGTCGGTGGTGTCCATGGATTCTCCTCGGGAAGCGTGGACAGGAGGCGGGCTCCCGGTGACCGGAGCCCTGGACCACCGTGGCAGGCACCGGTGCGGGTGACATCTCCTGGGTTGCGGGGGAGTGGCGAACCCGTCACGAACGCGCGCGGGGCCGCCCTCGTCCCCACCCCACCCGCCCCTCCGGCCACCTCGCGAAACGGCTTCCGCCGGACAACTCCGCACGCTGGAAGAATCTCTGCGCAGAACCCGCAATCTGGAAGACGCCTGAGGGGTCGTCAGCCCTGATGATGCACCCCGAACCGCGTAGCGGCTTCCGGCCGACTCCGCCCGACGAGGAGACAGGTGCACCCATGACCGAGCCAACAGCCCACCGTCCAGGCAGACTTCCCTCCCTGACCGCCTTACGATTCGTTGCCGCGCTCCTGGTCTTCATCTTCCATTCGCACTATCTGGGCGTCTTCAGGAACACCTCGGTCGAGAAGCACTACGACTTCATCACCAACAGCGCCGGAGGGGTCGGCGTCTCGTTCTTCTTCGTGCTCAGCGGATTCGTGCTGACCTGGGTGGCGAAGCCGACCGACACCATGGGCGGGTTCTGGCGGCGCCGGTTCTTCAAGATCTACCCCAGCCACCTCGTGGTCTGGCTGGTCATCCTGGCCATGCTGCTCGTCTCGGGCACCGCGACCGAGAGCGGGCCCGCCATTGCCAACCTGTTCCTGGTGAACGCCTGGGTGCCGGAGATGAACAACCTCATCTTCGCGGTCAACGGGGTGACGTGGTCGTTGTCGGCGGAGATAGCCTTCTACCTGCTCTTCCCGTTCCTGATCATCGGCATCAGGAAGATCCCGGCCCGCCACCTCTGGTACTGGGCCGCGGGTGTCGCGCTGCTGGCGCTGTCCGTGCCGCTGCTGTCGAAGACCTTCCTGCCGGACTCGCCGGTCTTCCCCGGCTACGACGAGTTCTCCTGGCCGCAGATGTGGTTCGCCTACCAGTTCCCGCTGGTGCGCTGCCTGGAGTTCGTCGTCGGCATCCTCTTCGCCCGCATCGTCCTGAGCGAACAGTGGGGCCGCGTCCGCCTGGCCCCGGCCCTGCTCAGTGTGGTCGCGGTCTACGTGGTGTCGCTCTGGCTGCCGCAGCTGTGGTCCTTCGCGGCGCCCTACTCCTTCCCGCTCGGCCTGCTCGTCGCGGCCGTCGCCGCCCGGGACATCGAGGGCAGGGACACCCTGCTCGCCCGTCGCCCGCTGGTCTGGCTGGGCGAGATCTCGTACGCGTTCTTCCTGATCCACCTCAACGTGCTGAACTCGGCGCAGGCGGCGTTCAAGGGGCAGTGGATGGGGTACGGCGCGTTCGAGAAGACGTCGTGGAGCACGCCGGTTGCCGTGCTGTTCCTGCTCGGCTGCCTCGCCGTCAGCATCGTCCTGGCCTGGCTGCTCTACCGGTGCGTCGAGATGCCGGCCATGCGGAGATGGTCCAGGCCGCGCCCCCGCCCCTCCGCGCGGGTGGGCGGCACCGGCGAGGTCAAGGCCCCCGCGACCGGCGCCTGAACCGCCGTACCCCCTCCGCCCGGTACCCCGTCACGACGGGTACCGGGCGGAACCCTGCTCAGGGCGCGCTCGTCCCGGCGCCGTCGGCCACCGCCCCCGGGGCCTCGGACGCGGGGCCCTCGGTCTCGGGGGCCCCCTCCTTCTTCTGGCCCAGCGTCATCCAGGCCAGGACGACGACCAGCGCGATGACCACGATGCCGACGACGGCCACGGTGTTGAGCCCGTCGGTGAAGGCGCTGTGGGCAGAGGCCAGCAGCGAACGGGCCTGGGCGGCCGGGAGGTCGGCGGCGGCGGCGACCGCCTCGGCCAGTGTCTGCCGGGCCTCGGGCACCGGCGAGGAGGACATGCCGGACTGGTAGACCGCCCCGCAGATGCTGCCGAGCAGCGCCAGGCCGAGCGTCGAGCCGAGGAGGTTGCTCGTCTCCGACATCGACGCCGCCGAGCCCGCCTTCTCGGGCGGGGCCGCCCCGACGATCAGGCTGGTGCCGAGCACGAACATCGGCGCGATGCCCAGTGCCACCAGCGCCACGCTCAGCGACACCAGGGCGGCGCTGCTGTCGCTGGTCACGGTGGTGAGCAGGATCAGGCCCACGAAGCACAGCACGAGGCCGCCGAGGATCGCGGTGCGCGACTGGATGCGCCGGGTCAGCACCGGGGTGACCACCACGCCGATCGCGATGCCCACCCCGGTCGGCGCCTGCCACAGCCCGGCCTGCTCCGGGTCCAGCCCGAGCACGCTCTGGATGAACTGGCTGGTCGGCAGGCCCAGACCGGCGAGCGTCCCGGAGGCGAGCAGCATCGCCAGCAGGGAGCTGCTGAACTTCGTGTTGCGGAACAGCCGCAGATCGAGCAGCGGGTTGCTCAGCCGCAACTGCCGCAGGGTGAACACGACCCCGAACACGACACCCACGACGATGGCGACGATCGCCCCCGCGGGCGAGCTGTCGTCGCCGCCGGCCGCGAGCTGCTTGATGCCGTAGATGATCGGCAGGATCGCGGCGAGCGACAGGACCACGCTCAGCAGGTCGAGGCGGTTGGCCTCGCGGTCGCGGTACTCGGGCAGCAGGATGGGCCCGAAGATCAGCAGGAGCACCATGACCGGGATGCTGATCAGGAAGACCGAGCCCCACCAGAAGTGCTGGAGCAGGACCCCGCCGATGACCGGCCCGAGCGCGGCCCCGCCGAAGTTGCAGAAGGCCCACAGGGAGATCGCGGTGCCCATCTGCTTCGGGTTGCGGAACATGTTGCTGATCAGGGCCAGCGTCGAGGGGGACAGCGTCGCCGCGGCGATGCCGAGGAGCGCGCGGGCGATGATCAGCATCAGCGGGCTGGTCGAGAACGCGGCGAGCACCGAAGCCGCGGCGAAGGCGCTCGCGCCGATCAGCAGCAGCTTGCGGCGGCCGATCCGGTCACCGAGCGTCCCCATGGTGATCATGAAACCGGCGAGCATGAAGCCGTAGATGTCGGTGATCCACAGCTGTTCGGTGCCGCTCGCGCCCAGGTCGGCGCTCAGGTGGGGCAGTGCCAGGAACAGGACCCCGATGTCGAAGGCGACGAGCAGCGTGGGCAGCGCCAGTGCGGCCAGGCCCAGCCATTCCCGCCGCCCGGCCCGTGGGGGAGCCTCCTGCGTCGTGTCACTCATGGCGATCCTTTCTCACGTCACCGCCGAGGACGGCGCCGCGCGGCGCCGTTTCCCGGTAGTCGGAGCAGACGCCGGGATTCCGACACGCGCGCCCGCCGGGCGAGCGGCCCGGGACGGTGTCCTCGCGGGCCGCTCCCCGGGGGCGGGGCGAGGGGGACGGCCCGCTTCCGGTGGTCGTGGACCGGGCGGGCGCCTACTGGCGTACGGCCCCCGTCGCCCGGTCGAGGCGGCCGACGTGGTCCTTCCGGCCGCGTCGCCGGGCCGTGAACTCCAGGTACGCCTGCGCGCCCAGCAGGTGGAGAATCCACGCCCCCCAGCTGGTGGCCTCGATGAGGACCTGGATGTTCACCTGGAGACCCCAGTGCAGCATCATCCAGGCCACGATGCGGCCGTAGGTCGTGAACAGCGCGAGCGAGAAGCTGTAGACCATCCAGCGGCGGTGCTCGGCGTACCGGTGCACCCGCGCCTTGTACCAGGCGTACAGCGTCGTGCCCAGCCACAGGACCGCGCCGGTGGCGAGGCCGGTGCTGCCCTGGTTGGCGCGGTGCGGCACCAGGACGAACAGCACGATGAGCGACGTCGGGATCACCGCGCCGAACACGTACACCCGGCCGACGAGGCGGTGCACCCTCGGGCGCGTGCGGCGCAGGTGGGGCCAGACCTGGAGCATCATCGTCACCAGGGCCAGGTTGCCCGTGACCACGTGGGCGACCAGGAACGCGAAGTGCGGGTGGAAGCCCGGGTCGAGCTGGCTGCGGGAGGCGGTCTCGTCCGTGGTGAAGTAGTGCGGGAACGCGTACAAAACGTTGAAGAGCACGGCGAGGCCCACCACGCCGTACCAGGGGTAGTACCTCTTCCACCAGGGCCGATCCGCACCGGCTGCGGGTCGCTGCTCGGTGCCGGGGGCGTCGGGCGGGGCCTGGAGGCCCGTCTGTGGACTGTTCTGCGACATGCCTGTCCTCGGCTCTCTCGCGGCGGGGCTGAAGCGCACGTAGAGCATCGGGCCTGAAACCCCCGACGGCATCTTCGTACGTGCCATGTTCCGCCTTTCCAGGGCGAGTTGAGGACAAGTCACCGACTCTGGGGCTGAATTCCGCCGCTCCGCGCCCCGGCGCCCACCGCCCGGTACGGGGACACGCGCACCGCTCGTGAGCGGCCCGCAATCCAGGAGATGCCCGGCTCCGGCCGCAGAGCACATGGTGAAGCGCGTGGGTGGTGACGGTGGCAGCCGATCCCGCTGTGACGGCTGCCACCGCTCCCCGGGCGGGCGACGGGCGGCTCCTCCGCTCCGACGCCGTGTCCCCCGTCGCCCTCCACCCGGCCCCCTCGCACCCCCGGACGGCCGGAGCACCGGTCTGTCCGCGCGACCCCGAGCACGGGAACCGCGGATTCCCGACCTGCCCCGCACGACTTCCCGACATCCCCCGCACGACCCCCAGGAGGTGGGCTGAATGCCCCAGGAAACATCCCGGCCGACGGCCGACGGCGACCCGACCCGCGCCGTCGTGCTGGGCGGCAGCATCGCCGGGCTGTTCGCGGCCCGTGTGCTCGCCGAGGCGTACGACGAGGTGGTCGTCGTGGACAGGGACGCGGTCACCGGGGTGGACGGTCCACGCCGCGGCCGTCCCCAGGGCAAGCACATCAACGCCATGCACGTGCGCGGCAGGGTGGTGATGGAGGAGCTGTACCCCGGCATCACCGACCAGCTCGTCGCCGACGGCGTCCCGATCGGCGACTTCTCCGGCTCCGTCCGCTGGTACTTCCGCGGCCGTCCCGTCAAGCGCGCCGACATCGGCTTCATCGCGGTGCCCGCCACGGCGCCGCTGATGGAGCGCCGCATCCGCGAACGCACCGCCGAGCTGGCCAACGTCCGCTTCGCCGAGGGCTGCGACATCCTGGGCCTGGCCGCCAGCGCCGACCACGCGCGGGTGACCGGCGTCAAGATCCAGCGCCGGGGCAAGACCGCCGAGACGATCGCCGCCGACCTCGTCGTCGACGCGACCGGGCGCGGCTCGCGCACCCCCCTGTGGCTGGAGGAGATGGGCTACCCGCGCGTCGCGGAGGAGCGGACCGACATCGGTCTGGGCTACGTCACGCAGAACTACCGGATGAAGGCGGACCCGTACCACGGCGACCTCGCCATCATCGCCGTCGCCCACCCCGAGGTGCCCCGCGGCGTCATCTTCACCAAGACCGAGGGCGACACGACCCTGATGACGGTCTACGGCATCCTCGGCGACCACCCGCCGACCGACCAGCAGGGGCTCTACCAGTTCGTCAAGCGCCTGCCCGTCCCCGACATCCACGAGGCGCTGCAGCACGCGGAACCGGTCGACGAGCCGGTCGCCTTCCGCTTCCCCACCACACAGCGCCGCCGCTACGAGGACATGCCCCGCTTCCCGTCGGGCCTCCTGGTCATCGGCGACGCGGTGTCGTGCTTCAACCCGGTCTACGCGCAGGGCATGACGGTCGCGGCGATGTCCGCCCTGACCCTGCGCCGCCACCTCCACTCCGGGGCCACGCCGGACGGGCGGCAGTACTTCCGCGACCTGGCCCACGACGTCATCGACCCGCCCTGGGAGATGACCCGCACCGTCGACCTCGGCTTCGACGGGGTCGAGGGCAAGCGGGACCTCAAGGTGCGGGTGGGCCAGCGCTACCTGGCGATGGTGCAGACGGCGGCGACCCGCGACCCCGTGGTCACCCGCGGGTACATGCGCGCCGCCGGGATGCTCGACCGGCCGGAGCAGCTGATGCGGCCCGCGATGATCCTCAGGGTCCTGCTGAACGCGCTGCGCGGCCCCGCCGGGCGCGCCGCCGTCCCGCCGGCCCTCGCCGACCCCGCCCCGAGCCGCTCGGGAGCCCGCTGACCGGGCTCCGGTCCCGCGCGCCCGCGCTCCCGCGCGGTGCCCGGCGACCCGCTGTCGCTCCCGCGGGCGGGGGACGGCAGTTCAGGAGATGCGCCGCGATCACCGGGGCTGCGAGAGTCGGACACGGTGGTGCCGGAACCGACGCGGGTCCGGCCGGGACGGGCGTCCCGCCTCCGGGCGACACCGGGCCGGACGCCCGTCCCCCACCGCGCCGCCGCCGCTACGGGGGGAGCGGCGGCGGCCCCCGCCTCCCACGCAGAGCTTCGCGCCATCCGGGCGTCCGGCCCGCGGGCACGCCCCGAACCACGACCCCGCACTTCCCGAAAAACTGTGAGGAGCAGTGACATGACCACTCAGCAGCCGGCGGCCCCCGCGGACATCGCGCAGCGGATCGCCGCCATCTGGACGGACGTCCTCGGGCCGGGCTCCGACCGCGCGGGCGCCACCTTCGTCGAGCTCAACGGGCAGTCCATCGCGGCCGTGCGCATCGCCGCCGGGATCGAGGAGCAGCTCGGCATCACGCTCGACATCGGCGACCTGTTCGAGGACCCGGACCTGGAAACGCTCACCCGGGACATACTCGCCCGCATCGAGGGGTGAAGGCGATGGCCGAACTGACCCACGTGACCCCGGACACCCCGCTCGACGAGGTCGTCGGAATCCTGGAACGACAAGGGGCGGTGATCGTCGAGGAGTTCGTCGATCCCGCGACGCTCGCCGGGCTCCGGGAGGACCTCGGCCTCGGCCTGGAGACGGCCGGCTACAGCGAGAGCGGCTACGACGGGAAGAAGACCAAACGCCTGTCCAGCCTCTTCCACCGCTCGCCGCGCCACATGACCGAGGTGGTCCTCCAGCCGCAGTTCCTCGGCGCGGCCCGGCGCCTGCTGCAACAGCCCACGCACATGTGGATCGGCAAGATCCGGATGGAGGTCACCCCCAGCGTCCAGGTCAGCTTCACCCAGGCGATCAGGATCGACCCCGGCCAGGGCAGGCAGCCCCTGCACCGGGACGACGCGATGCACCTGTGGCGGCACCCGGGACCGCCGTGCCGGCTCCAGCTCATGCTGGCGCTGAACGACTTCACCAGCGCCAACGGCGCGACCCTGGTCATCCCCGGCAGCCACCACTGGGACGACGAACGGGCGCCCACGTACGCCGAGGCGGTCCCGGCGGTCATGCCCGCGGGGTCCGCCCTCCTGTGGCCGGGCGGGGTGTACCACGGGGGCGGCGCCAACACCACCGACTCCCCGCGGTACAGCCTTTCCGTCGCGCTCGACCTGGGCAACCTGCGGCAGGAGGAGAACCAGTACCTCGCCGTCCCCCGGGAGACCGTGATGACGCTTCCGGAGGAGGTGCAGAGGCTGCTCGGCTGGGACCGCTGCCCGCCCGGCCTCGGCCAGGTCGAGACGCAGGACCCGCACCTGCTGCTGGAGCGGACGCAGGAGGAACTGGCCACCCGGCCCCGCGGGGCGAATCCGCTGAAGTAGCGCCGCCCGTCCGCCGGAAGCAGCCGGTGCGCCCTCATGAGAGAGGACGCACCGGCTGCGGCTTTTCCCGCCGGCGACGCGAGAGCCGGCACGGGCCGCGGTGGGGACGGAGTGTCCGGTCCGGGAACGCACGGCCGCCCCGGCCGCCGGCGGGCGGCCGGGGCGGATTCCCGCGCCCGGGGCGTGGCTCAGTACGTCACGACGGCGCGGAAGCGGACCTCGCCCCGCGCCGCCTTGTCGACCGCGTCCGTGATCCTCTCCATGGGGAAGACCTCGGTCATCGGCGTGACCTCGCCCCGCGCGACGAGGTCCAGCGCCTCGGTCAGATACCCCAGCCCGTCGTGGGAGGCGCCCAGCACCCGCTGGCCCCGCGCCCAGAACGTCGGCGCGTTGGGCCCGATCCTGAACGAGCCCACCGGGTCGATCGTGGCCAGCACGACCCGGCCGCCGACCCGCAGCCCGCGCAGCGCGTCCGTGGCGGCCTCGTACGACGTGCCGGTCACGAGGACGACGTCGGCGCCACCGGCCTCCCGCAGCTCCTCCCCGTCGCGCACGACGAGGTCGGCGCCGAGCTTCGCGGCGAGCGCGTGCTTGTCCGGCGAGCGGGTGAGCGCGACGGTCTCGAACCCGCTCGCCCGCGCGTACTGCAGGGCCATGTGCCCCAGCCCCCCGATGCCGAGGACCGCGATCCGCTCGTGCGGCTGCGGCTCACTCGCCCGCAGCGCGCTCCAGGCCGTGTACCCGGCGCACAGGACGGGCGCGGCCGTCACGTAGTCGAGCCCGTCGGGAAGGAGCACGGTGCTCGCGGCGGCCACGCAGAGGTATTCGGCGTGGCCGCCCTGGACGTTCAGGCCGGTCATCACCGGCGCCGCGCACGTCATGCCGGACGAGCCGGTGAGGGGCGGGTTGCCCCGGCAGGAGGAGCACCGGCCGCAGGTGGCCTGGACCCAGGTGGTGCCGACCCGGTCGCCGACCTGACGGCTCGTGGTGCCGGGCCCCACCTCGACCACCTCGCCCGCCGCCTCGTGCCCGGTGATCGCCGGGTCGCACGACGGGAAGGGGAAGACGCCCTGGGCGGTCCACAGGTCGTTGTGGCAGAGCCCGCAGGCGTGCACCTTGAGGAGCACTTGTCCGGGCCCCGGCCGGGGGGTCGCGACCTCCCGGATCTCCCAGGGGGCGTTGACTTCGGGAATGACGGCTGCCTTCATACGCGTGAACCCTCCGGCTTCGGGTGGACGGGAAGGGCTGCGCGGCCTGCCGCCCCCGCGGGCTGACACGGTCCGGCGCTCGCGCGCGGATCCCCGGGGAACCGCCGGTCCTCGCGGACGACGTGGAGCCCCGCGAGCAGACGGCGCGGCGGCCTCGGCGGGACCGGCCCGCCGGGCCGGGAGCGGCCCTTCCGCCCGACGAGCTTCGACCGGCGCCGTCCTCGCCCGCATCTTCCGGAGTGCTCTGGGCGGCCGGTCCGGCCTCGTGGTCCGCGCGTGGAACGCTGTGCCGTGCGGGGGAGTTGGGAGTTCCGGGGAGAAGGCGACCGACCGGGGGGACCCGGCGAGAAGGTGACGGGCCGGAGGGCCCGGCGGAGAAGGCGACCGACCGGAGGGCCCCGGCGACGAGGTGACGGGCCCCGACCCGCTCCCCGCGTCGGGGGCCCCGGTTCAGCCGCGCCCCGCTCGGCGCCGCGAGCCGGGGCGCGGCGGTGTCCCGGTCAGGCGCCGCCGCCGGGCTTCGGCGCGAATCCGTCGTGCTCGATGGGCCACAACTCGATCGGGTCCTCGCGCGCCCACGGCATCCGCGCCGCCATCTCGCGCGCGCGGTCGGCCGACTCCACGTCGAGCAGGTAGAGGCTGCAGAGGTACTCCTTGGCCTCCAGGTAGGGGCCGTCCGTCGAGATGGGGGCCCCGTCCTGGTTCCGTACCAGCGAGGCGTCCTTGGCGTCGTGCAGGCCGTAGGCCGCGAGCAGTTCCCCGGAGGCCCGGTAGCGGGCGTTCCAGGCGTCCTGCTCCGCGATCCTCTTCTCCAGGAGCTCCGCCGGGATCGAGTCCCACTTCTCCTTGTTGCCGTAGATCATGAGCAGGTACTTCATGTCAGCCCTCGGCCTCCTCGGTCGCGCGCGCGAACCGAACGATGTGTGAAGTCTGGTACGAGCGATCGACGGGATCACACCGCCCACCCTGTGAACAGCCACTGTACGAGATCCGCTGCCGGGACCCCGGGGCCTCGCGGAGGGGGCCGGTGGGAGGTGGCGCGGTGCGGCGGTCCGAGTCCGCACCGTGGAAGACGCTTCCGGCGGCGCCCGCTCGACACCATGGGAGGACCGGTATCCAACCGTCCTCACAGGAGGTAGACGTGGACGACGACGGGCTCTTCGTCATCGATCCGGCCGGAACCGACATCCACGGGGAGGGGGCCAGGCTCCGGGCCCGCGGACCGGTCACCCGGGTACTGCTGCCCGGCGGCCTCGCGGCCTGGTCGGTGACCGGCTACGACGCCGCCCGGCAGGTCCTGGCGGACGACCGGTTCGCCAAGAACGCCAGGGAGCACTGGCCCGCGTACATCGAGGGCACCCTCGGCCCCGACTTCCCGCTGATCGCCTGGGCCCGGATGGACAACATGTCCACCGCCGACGGCGAGCGGCACACCCGCCAACGCCACCTCGTCGCGGGCGCGTTCAGCCCGCGGCGGATCGCCTTCCTGCGCCCGCGCGTCGAGCGCGTCGTCGCGGGGGCGCTTGACGAACTCGCCGCGTACGCGGCCGAGCGGCCCGGCGAGCCCGTCGACCTCAAGCTGCGCTACGCGCACCCGGTGGCCTCGCGGGTGATCGGCGAACTGCTCGGCGTGCCCGACGGCGACCCGGACGGCATCCTGGACCGCGCGGGGTACGTCGAACCGAACCCGCGGAAGGCGGCGGCGGAGTTCGCCGCGCTGCGCGACAAGATCGAGGCGCTGGTCGCGCACAAGCGCCGGGAACCGGGCGAGGACCTGATCAGCGACCTGATCGCGGCCGGGTCCGGCGGCTGCCCGGTGTCCGGCGCGGGTGAGGGCTCCGACGCCGAAGTGGTGGGCCTGGCACAGCTGATGCTCAACACCGGGGCCGAACCGGCCAGGAACCTCATCACGAACACCGCGCTCGCGCTCCTCACCCGGCCCGGCCAGCGCGCCCTGGCCGAGGACGGCGAGGTGGGCTGGGAGGACGTGGTGGAGGAGACGCTGCGCACCGACGCGCCGGTGGCGCACCTGCCGTTCCGGTTCGCGACGGAGGACGTCACGATCGCCGGGGTGACCATCGCGCGGGGCGACCCGGTGGTGGTCGGGTACGCGGCGACCGGCCGCGACCCGCAGGTGCACGGGGCCGCGGCGGGGGAGTTCGACGCCCGGCACGAGGACAAGCGGCACGTCGCGTTCGGCCACGGCGTGCACCGCTGTGTCGGCCCGGTACTGAGCCGTATGGAGGTGAGCATCGCGGTGCGGGAGCTGTTCACGCGATTCCCCGGCCTGCGGCTCGCCGCGGAGCCCGGTCAACTCCCCGGCCAGGGAACCTTCGTGATGAACGGCCGCCTCGCGCTGCCGGTCCACCTCTGAGAGGGCGGCGGCGCCGCACCGCCGGGACGGGCGCAACCAGGAAGATGCCCCCCGCCCCCGCCCTTGCGACGCTGGGGCGAGAGCGCGGTGCATCCATCCGGTCCCACGGTGAGAGGAAAAGGCATGGAGAGCGCGACGACCACGGACGGGACTCCCCAGGAGACGGACGCGATCGCCGACATGTTCGACGAGTCCTCCGACATGTCGGAGGTCTTCAACGACGGTCAGGTGCATCTGTCCTACTGGTACGACGAGGAGGACGAAGCCCCCCTGATCGAGGCCGCGCAGCGGCTGACCCGCAAGGTGGCGGACTCGCTGGGCCTGCGCGAGGGCGACCGGGTCCTCGACGTCGGCTGCGGCCTCGGGGCCCCGGCCCTCCAGCTCGCCACCGAGTACGGGGTGCGGGTCACCGGCGTCAACATCAGCCCCCGCCAGGTGGCCGAGGCACGCGCCCGCGCCCGCAAGGCCGGACTGGCGGACCAGGTCGACTTCCACCTGGGCGACTACGGGTCCCTCGACCTCCCGGACGACAGCTTCGACGCGGTGGTGGCGATGGAGTCCCTCGTCTACGTCGCCGATCTCGGGCACACCCTCGGCAGCCTGCGCCGGGTGATGCGCCCCGGCGCGCGGCTGTCCCTGGCCGAGCCCACCCGGGAGGGCCTCGGTGTCGTGGCCGCCGCCGGGTTCGCCGCCGACTTCGGCGCGAAGTGGCTGCTGTCGGTGGAGGACTGGCTGGGTCCCCTGCGGGAGGCCGGCTTCGAGCCGATGGAGTACCTCCAGTGCGGGCCGCGCGTCTTCGGCATGGGCCCCAAGTACCTGCACGCCGTGGACGTCCGGCGCGAGGAGCTGGCCGCGCGCTTCGGCGGGGCCGCCGTCGACGAACTCCGCGGGACGCTGGAGACCTTCTTCGCCCCGGGAGCGAGCCGGATCGGCTACGCGATCATCACCGCGCGCAAGCCCCGGGACTGACGCCCGGACGGGGCGCGGCCGGGCCCCTCCCGCGCCGGAACGCGCGGGTCAGGGGTGCCGGTGGGGGCGGCACGTACGAAGATGCGCGAGCACGGCGGTCGCCCGGAGAATCGAGACACGACCCCGGCGGAGCACCCGCCCCCCTCCGGCCGGACCGGCCGCCGAAACCCCGCCTTTCCCGGCCAGAGGCTCCCGTGGCGTGAACTGCGTTGTCCTCACGCCCTGTTCGCGCGGCCTGGGCCGCGTCCCCACCCCCGTCACCGCCGTCGCGGCGGCGAGAAGCCGCACGACCGCCCGGACCGCAGCGCCCGGACCGCAGCGCCCGGACCGCAGCGCCCGGACCGCCGTGCCCGGACGACCGGCCCGGGACCCCCCGTCCGGCGGCGACGCCCTCGCGGGATCAGCGACGCCCGGCCACACCGCACCCGCACGCGACACGCTGAACGATGCCGACGGCAGCCGCAGCGTCCGCCTTTTCTGAGGAGAGACATGACCACGACTTCGGACACCCAGCAGCCGACCGCGGCGCTCTCGCTGCAGCAGCAGTTCCTCCGCATGTTCGCCCAGGGCTTCGAGGCCGGGCCGTTCGGGCCGCACTACACGGAGGCGTTCGCCTGGCGCGTCAGCGGAAGCGTCGACGAGGACGTTCTGCGGCTGGCGCTGGCCGACGTGGTCGAGCGGCACGAGGCGCTGCGCACCGTGGTGCACCTGGAGGACGGCGGCGGGCAGAGCATCGTGCCCGCCGTGCCGCCCGAGCTGGAGGTGGTCGGCCTGGACGCGTCGCCGGGCGCGGACCGGGACCGGCGTGCCGAGGAACTCATGATCGAGACGGAGACCCGGCCCTTCCCGGCCGACCACGTCCCGTTGCTGCGGGCCGTCCTGGGCCGCTTCGACGAGGAGGACTCCGTCCTCGTCCTGTGCGCCCACCACAGCGCCGCCGACGTCTGGTCGATCCAGGTGGTCCTGAAGGACCTGGCGCAGTGCTACACGGCCCGCGCGGCCGGGAAGGAACCCGCGCTTCCCGAGGCGACGCAGTACCGCGACTACGTCACCGCGCAGCAGGAGGAGGCCGACTCGCCGGCCGTGGCCGCCTCGCGCGCGTACTGGCGCGACACGCTGCGGGGCGCCCGGATTCTCGTCGCGCCCGTGCGGACGACCGACCAGAGCCCGGCGACGAGTTACCACCGCTTCACGACCGAGGCGCGGGTGAGCGAGGAGGTGTCCCGCCTGGCCAAGGCGACGCGCAGCTCGCCGTTCATGGTGCTGCTCGCCGCGTTCGCCGTCTTCACGAACCGCCGCACCGAGGCGACCGACATCACGGTCCCCACCTTCACGCCGGGGCGTGAGCACCGCTTCCAGTCCACGGTCGGGTCGTTCTTCAACTTCACCCCGCTCCGCGTGCGGCTGGAGGACTGCCGGACCTTCCGCGACGTGGTCGCCCGTACGAGGACCGCCTGCGTCGGCGCGTTCTCGCACGAGCTGCCGCTGCTGCACCTCCTCGCCGAGGCGCCCGAGCTGATGTCGTCGGCGGGCCCCGAAGCGGTGCCGACCCTCTTCCAGGCCGTCCAGCCGCCCTACCTGATGGAGGGCGACCGGTACGGGGACCTGGAGTTCACCGCGATCTGGCGGCGGGTCATCCCGCAGCCGCTCGGCTCGGACACCCCGGACGGCATGATCTGGTCGATGCACCTGGGCAGCACCGAGCTGGTCGGCGGGCTCAGCTTCAGCCGCCACCTCTTCGAGCGCGCCGACGTCGTCGAGCAGGCCGAGGAGTTCCTCGCCCTGATCGGCGAGCTCGTCGCCGACCCCGACGCGGCGATCTGAGGCCGGCGCCATGACCGACACCGAGAACGCCCCGCGCGGCACGGCCGCGCCGACCGGGTCCGACGTCACCCCGGCGCTGCTGATCGAGCGGGCCGAGGCCATGGTGCCCGGACTGGTCGCGCGCCAGCAGGAGACGGAGCGGCGCACCTACTACGCCGAGGACACCCACCGCGCCTTCCAGGAGGCCGGTTTCTACCGCATCGCGGTGCCCAAGCGGTACGGCGGCTACGAGCTGGGCTTCGACACCTTCCTCCAGGTGGCGATGACCCTGAGCCGCGCCTGCCCCTCCACCGGCTGGATGTTCTGCCTCGGAGCGGCGCACTCGCTCTTCGCGGCCAGCATGTTCGACGAGAAGGCGCAGGCGGAGATCTTCAGCGGCGGCGACTTCATCGCCCCCCTCGTCAACGCCCCGCACGGGACGGCGAGGCGCGCCGAGGACGGCGGCTGGATTCTGGACGGCGTCTGGAAGTACTGCTCCGGCGCGCCCTACGCGACCCACCTGATCGGCAACACGGTGATCGCCGGGGAGGACGCGGACCCGCCCCGCCGGCTGCTGTTCATCGCGCCGCGCGAGGAGTGGGAGATGCTGGACGACTGGGGCGGGCAACTGGGCCTCAAGGGCAGCGGTTCGCACAGCATCCGGATCTCCGGCGGGCACATCCCCGGCCACTTCGGCATCGAGGTCGACTTCGAGGAGATCTCGGTGACCGAGGGGACCCCGGGGCGCGCGCTGCACACGCACCCCCAGTACGGGGGAGCCCCGGCCAGCTCGATGGCCCTGGAGGGCGCGCACATCGCCGTCGGCATGTGCCAGGGCGCGCTCGACGCGTACACGGAGCTGATGTTCTCCCGCACCACGATCGTCCCGCCGTTCCCGCCCCGCGCGGAGGACCCCGACTTCCTGCTCTGGTACGGGAAGGCCAGCGGCATGATCGCCGCCGCCGAGACCCTCGCCCTCGCGGCCTCGCGCCGCTGGCAGGAGCTGGCCGCGCTGCCGGTCGGCGCGTTCACCGCCGAGGAGGACCTGCGGATCGCGCTCACGTGCCGCGAGGCCACGAACCTGGCCTGGCAGGCCGTGGACGAGATCCTCCAGCCCACCGCCGGCAGCCCCGCGGTACGGGAGGGGACCCGTTTGGAGCGCGTCTGGCGGGACCTGTCCACCGGGCGCACGCACGCCAGCTCCGCCATCCTGCTCACTACCGCGGCCAACCGCGGCTTCGCCCAGCTCCGGCTGCTGAGCGCGCGTCGCTGACCCGTCCCGCGAGGACCGCACCCGTGCCGGTGGCCGCGAGCCACCGGCACGGGTGCGTGGCGTGCCGTCCGTGCGGAAGCAACTCGCCTTGTCACGCTGTCCACCGAGGTGATCGGGCCGTCACGGTCCCGGCAGCACCCGCGCGGCCCCGAACGGCTCCCCCGGAGGATCAGGGGGGAGCCGTTCGGGGCCGGAGTGCGAGGGCCGGGTCAGCTGTGGAACTCGCCCGCGTCGACGTTGAGGCTCTGCCCGGTGACCGCCCTGGCGAGATCCGAGGCCAGCCACAGCACCGCGTTCGCGACATCGCCGGGCTCGGGCAGGCGCCGCAGGTCGAACGGGGCCGCCGTCTCGGCGTACACGTCCTCCACCGCCACCCCCCGCTCGGCGGCCTGCACCGCGAACCAGCCCTTCAGCCCCTCGGTCCAGATGTAGTTCGGCACCACGGTGTTGACCCGGACCCCGCGGGGACCCAGCTCGGTGGCCAGGCTGCCGGCCAGGGAGCGCAGCGTCGATTTCGACGCCTTGTAGGCGCCGAAGCCGGGCCGGGAGTGGTGCACCACCGCCGAGCTGACCATCACCACCGAGCCCGCGTGCTCGGTCAGGGTGGGCGTCAGGAGCTGGACGAGCCGCAGCGCCGCCAGGGCGTCCGTCTCCAGCGAGGCGCGCACGGCGTCGACGTCCATCGTCGCCAGGTCGCCCATCGCCGGGGGCACGAAGGCGTTGCTGACGAACACGTCCACCCGGCCGAAAGCCTCCAGGGCACGATCGGTCAGCCCGCGGCAGGCGTCGGGGTCGAGGATGTCGGCGGGGACCACGAGCGCGCGGCGCCCGAGCGCCTCGACCTCGGCCGCCACCGACCTCAGCACCTTCTCGGTACGGGCCGCCAGGACCACGTCGGCCCCCGCGGCGGCACCGCGGACCGCGATCTCGCGGCCGAGGCCGGGGCCGGTGCCGGACACCAGCATCACCTTGTCGGAGAGCATCTTCGCCTTCTTTCCTAGGGGAGAACGCGATGGAACATGTGGGTCACGCCGGAGGACATCTCCGCGCGCGTCGTCTCCAGCACGCGCGCGGGGTGCAGGGGTTGCGCGAAGAGCGGACGGCCGCCACCGAGGAGCACGGGCACGACGTGGAGGCGGAGTTCGTCCAGCACACCGGCGGCCAGGGCGGCGGAGACGATCTGTCCGCCGCCCATCACCGCCACGTCCCCGCCCCGGGCCCTGGCCTCGGCGACCGCCTGTGCGACGGCCGCGGCCACGCCCGCGGTGACGAACTCGAAGCTCGTGCCGTCGGACAGCCGCCGCGACGCCCTCGGCCGGTGGGTCACCACGAAGACCGGTACGTGGAACGGTGGTTCCTCGCCCCACGCCTTCTCCCCGTGGTCGTACATGCGGCGGCCGATCACCGCGGCCCCCGTGCGGGCGAAGTACTCGCCCATGATGTCGTCGCCCGCACCGCGGTCGCCGCCCTCCTGCCCGGCCCGCGCGCGCCAGGTGGCGAGGTCGAAGAGCCACCGGTGGAGGCGTTCGCCGCCGATGCCCAGGGGGTGGCGGCCGGGGCCGTCGTCGGGGCCGGCGACGAAGCCGTCCAGGGAGACGGAGATGTCAGCGATCACCTGGGTCATGTCCTCGACGATCGCAGAACCCGGGCGCCGGGGCGTCTTCCGTCGTGCCGTGGTCAGGACGCGGTGACGGTCTCCGGCATCGCGTCGCCCCGGAACAGGCCCCCGGGGTCCACGCGCGCCCGGACCCGCTCGACGGCCCGGATATCCGCCTCGGACAGGTGCGCGCGCGGCCGGTCCAGGCCCTTCACGAAGCCGGGTGCCGTGCGGCCGGTGTCCCACGGGCCCAGAGCGGCCCGCACCTTGTCGCAGTGTCCGGTGATCTCCGCGCGGGTGCCGCGCAGTTCGGGAACACCGGCACCCATGTACGCCAGGTGCGCGTCCAGGTGGTCGAGCGCGCCGCCGTCCGGGTCGGCGAGGGCCATGCGCCCGCCGAGCTGTCGCAGCTCGACGGCGATGAGGGGCGAGCCGGATCCCTCGCCGGTCAGCCGCAGGAGCGCGGCGATCCCTTCGTGGCCCGGGTCGGCGAGCAGCATGTGGTCGCCGATGAAGGTGCCGGGCTCGTCGGGGTCCATGTGGATGTCCGGGACCGCTTCGGGACCGCACTTCTGCCAGGTGTCGAGCACCGGTTCGCCGATCGCGCGCAGCGGGTCGAGCAGTTCCTCCGCGCCGCTTGCCGTCAGGGCGACTCCGGCGACGCACACCACCGGGCCGCTCCGCAGCATCGGCGGGATCTCCGGCAGGTCCGGGAGGTTCATCACGCGCAGGGAGGTGGAGACCTCCTCGGGCGCGCGCAGCGTCCAGTCGTACCAGGCGCCGACGACGGCCTCGGCGTGCTCCCAGGACCAGAAGGCGGCCCCGGCGACGAGGTCGCGCGCGGGGAACAGCCCGACCTCGACGGCGGTGACGACGCCGAGACCGCCGCCCCCGCCGCGCAGGGCCCAGAAGAGTTCGGGGTCCTCGGCGGCGCTGACGCGGCGCAGGACGCCGTCCGCCGTGACGAGTTCGACGGAGCGGATGTGGTTGGCGGCGAGGCCGAGTTTGCGGCCGTAGAGGCTCACGCCTCCGTGGAGCAGGTAGCCGATGGCGCCCACGGTGCCCGAGGTGCCGTGGGGGGCCGCGAGGCCGTGCGGCGCGGCGGCCTCGACGACGTCGTTCCACGGGGTGCCGGCCAGGACGCGGGCCACTCGGCGGTCGGCGTCGATCGCGACGCCGCCGGGCAGCCGGGGGCGGATCAGGACCGCGTCGGCCATCGAGGGGGCCGCACCGGCCGAGTGGCCCGTGGTGTGGACGCGGACGCCGTGGCCGCGCGCGGAGGCGTAGCCGATCGCGGCCCGGATATCCGCGACGCTGGTCGCGGTGAGCGCGGCGGCGGGCCGCGCGGGGCCGGCGAGGTTGTAGACGCTGGTGGCGGCGGTGTAGGCGGGGTCGCCGGGAAAGGCGAGGGGGGTGGTGGTGTCGGGCATGGCTGATCCCCTTGAGTCCGGACGTGTGCGTCCCAGGGTGCGAGCCGGACCGCCGTACGGGCATCCGCCAGAGTGCTCAGCGACGGGCCCGAAGCCGCTTGGCGCGGTCGCCGGGACCATGAGGACGATCGTGCCGCAGCGGCTCCTCGCGTGCCGACTCCCCTTCCCCGGCCGCGCGTTCGTGCTGCTCGGTTCGGGATTCCCGCTCGTCGGCCGCGAGTTCCCGGCCGCCGGACTCCGTTCCG
Organism: Streptomyces sp. Tu6071; assembly: GCF_000213055.1. NCBI lineage: Bacteria > Bacillati > Actinomycetota > Actinomycetes > Kitasatosporales > Streptomycetaceae > Streptomyces > Streptomyces sp. Tu6071. Next base: position 4,958,872 of record NZ_CM001165.1, read on the forward strand.
CCCCTCCCCCCGCCCGCCTTCTCCGTCCCGGCCGCCCCCACCCGTTCCGCCCGCTCGCTGAGGAACCGCTGCTCGGGGCCGGTGCCCGCCTGGCGCGCGGCGGCCCGGTACGCCTCTCGTGCCCCGTCCGTGTCCCCGGCCATCTCCAGCAGGTGCGCCCGCACCGCGCTGAGCCGGTGGCTGCCCGCCATCCACCGGTCCCGCTCCAGGGGTTCCAGCAGCCGCAGCCCCTCGCGCGGGCCCTTGACCATCGCCATCGCCACCGCGCGGTTCAGCCGCACCGCCGCACCCGGCGCGATCTGCTCCAGCAGGTCGTACAGGGCCAGGATCTGCGGCCAGTCCGTCTCGCCGCCCTCCGGGGTCTCGACGTGCACGGCGGCGATGGCCGCCTGCAGCCGGTAGAAGCCGGCGCCCGGCCGGGACAGGGCCTCGACGACGAGCGCCAGCCCCTCCTCGGCGAGCGCCCCGTTCCACCGCGAGCGGTCCTGCTCGGCCATCGGGACGAGGTCGCCGTCCGCGAGGGTACGGGCGGGGCGCCGTGCCTCCGTGAGGAGCATGAGGGCCAGCAGGCCCGTGACCTCCGCGTCGTCCGGCAGGACGCGGTGGGCCTGCCGGGTGAGCCGTATCGCCTCGGCGGTCAGGTCCGGACGCAGCAGGTCCGGCCCGACGGTGGCGGTGTACCCCTCGTTGAAGATGAGGTACAGGACGCGCAGCACCGCACGCGTGCGGCCGGGGCGCTCCGCCTCCGGCGGCATCCGGAAGTCCATGCCGTCGTTCTTGATCTGCTGCTTGGCGCGCGAGATGCGGCGGCTCATCGACGCCTGCGGGACCATGAAGGCGCGGGCGATCTCCTCCGTCGTCAGCCCGCCGACCGCACGCAGGGTCAGCGCCACCTGCGAGGACTGCGTCAGCACCGGGTGGCAGCACATGAACAGGAGGATCAGGGTGTCGTCGTCGGCGGAGACCACGTCCTCGTCGTCCGGGGCCGGGGCCAGCGACGCCTCGGGCAGCGCCATCGACGCGACGGTGGCCTCCCGGGCCCGACGGGCCGCGTCGCTGCGCCAGTAGTCCGTCAGGCGGCGCCCGGCGACGGTCAGGAGCCAGCCGCGCGCGTTCTCCGGGATGCCCTCGACCGGCCACTGCGTGGCGGCGGCCACGAGTGCTTCCTGCGCCGCGTCCTCACAGCCGTCGAACTGACCGTGCCGCCGGACCAGGGCGCCGAGGACCGAGGGCCGCAGCTCCGCGAGGAGGGTTTCGAGCTGTTGGTCGGAACGCACCGGGCCATTCTATGCCGGGTGTCCGTCCGCCCCGGGGAAGAGCGCACGCGCCGAGATGCCCGCCGCCCGGCGCCGGTGACACGGTCGGGGCACTGACCGCGAACCGCTGAGGAAGGCCCCCATGACGGACCCGACCGCCCTCGTCGTCACGCGTGACGACCCCCGCTACCCCGCCCTCGTCGAGGGCTACAACCACCGCTTCGTGGGCCGCCCCGACGAGGTCCGGCTCGCCACCGACGCCGAGGACGTACGGGCCGCGGTCCAGGCGGCCGTGGACACCGGCCGGAGGATCGCCGTGCGCAGCGGCGGCCACTGCTTCGAGGACTTCACCGCGCACCGCGACGTCAAGGTGCTCCTCGACCTGTCGGCGCTCCGGCACGTCGGCCACGACGCCGGGCGCGACGCCTTCGTGGTGGAACCCGGGGCCAGGCTCGACCACGTCTACCGGACCCTGTACGACGGCTGGGGCGTGACCATCCCGGCCGGTACCTGCTTCGAGGTCGCCGCCGGGGGGCACTTCGCGGCCGGTGGCTACGGCCCCCTGTCCCGCCGCGACGGCCTCGTGGTGGACCACGTCACGGCGGTCGAGGCGGTCGTCGTCGGCGCCGACGGGCGCGCGCGCCTCCTCGTGGGCACCGACCGGCCCGACGACCCGCACCACGACCTGTGGTGGGCCCACACCGGAGGCGGGGGCGGCAGCTTCGGCGTCGTCACGAAGTACTGGCTGCGCACGCCCGGGACGCCGGACGGGGACCCGGCCGCCCAGCTCCCCCGCGCGCCGCGCGCCGTGCTGCGCCGTGACACCACGTGGTCCTGGGACGGGTTCTCCGAGGCCGACTTCCGCGCCCTGCTGCGGGGTTACTGCGACTGGTACGAGAAGAACAGCGAGCCGGGGACCCCGGCCGCGGCACTGTGGAGCAACCTGATCATCACCCACCGCTCGGGCACCATGCTCACCCTGACCTCCGTGATCCATGACGACACCCCCGACGCGGCCGGGGTCCTCGCCGCCCACACGGAGGCGGTCACCCGCGCGATCCGGGCGGAGCCGGTGTCGGCGGCCACCGAGACCTGCTCGTGGAAGGACACCTGGCTGCCCTCGTACAGCTGGCCCAGCGACCCGCACGGCCGCTACAAGAACAAGGCGGCCTATCTGCGGCGCGGGTTCTCCGACGAGCAGATCACCGCGATCCACCGGCACCTGTCCTCGCCGGACTACGACAACCCCATGGGCTGCCTGGTCGTGACCGGTTTCGGCGGGCAGGTCAACGCCGTCGCCCCGGACGCCACCGCGGTCCCCCAGCGCGACAGCATCCTCAAGGCGTCCTACAGCACCGGCTCCTGGACCGATCCCGCCGACGACGCACGCCACCTGGCCTGGGTACGCGCGTACTACCGGGACGTCTACGCGCACTCCGGCGGCGTGCCCGTCCCCGACGAGAGCACCGACGGCTCCTACATCGGCTACCCCGACACCGACCTGGCCGACCCCGGGTGGAACACGTCGGGGACCGACTGGACCGCCCTCTACTTCAAGGACAACTACGCGCGGCTGCAACGCGCGAAACGCGCCTACGACCCGCGCGACGTGTTCCGCCACGCCCTGTCCGTCCGCCTGCCCTGAGCGGACGGCGGTCCCACGCCGACAGCCCGTCGCCCGGGCCGCCCGGAAGACCGCACGGCGGAACAACCGCCCCTGAGCCACCGCGGGTTCGCGGGGCGGGCACCGACCGCGCCCCGCGCCTCGTGGCCGCCGACCAGGCGGGACAAGGGAGTTGACGGTGTTCCGGGCCCGGGACCCGGCATCGGTCGCGCCCTTGCGGCGGCATGCCCGGAACCGGCCCGCACGGGCGGCGAGGACAGGCGCATTCCAGGAGATGCCGTCGCCACACCGGGCGGCCATTGTGCAGTGAGGGACCGCACGCCGGCCGGCACCGACCCGGCCCGGGTGGTGCGTGCGCACCGTCCCCTTCCCATGAACCCGCGCGGATTGACGGAGGCTGTCCATGAGCGATCCCGCATACCGGGACGTCCCCGCGAGCGAGGCGCAGCAAGGGCTGTGGCTGCTGCGCTCGCTCGGGCGGGAACCGGCGCCGAGGTGCCGTACGTACCGGGTGGTCGGCGACCTGGACGTGGCGGCACTGGCCGCCGCCTGGCGCTCGCTCGTGGACCGGCACGAGGGACTGCGCTCGGCCCTCCTGGCGCGCGACGGCGTGCCGGTGCGACGGGTCTGGGAGCGCGCCGGGAAACGGGCGTTCCGGCTGCGCGAGGGGGGCCGCGGGAAGGCCGCCGAGGGCCACCAGGGGCCGGTCGCCGACGGGGGACCGGACCTGGTCGGTGTGCCGACGGGCGCGCGGATGACAGTCACGGCGTTCGGGCCCAAGGAGCACCGGGTCCACGTGGCGGTGCCCCGCGCGTTCGCCGACGACGACTTCCTCGACAGGCTGGTCGAGGAGCTGTCCGAACTGTGCGCGGGGAAGCCCCTACCGGCGTGGGCACCGGGTGCGGGTGCGGATGCGGATGCTGGTGCGGCCGGTACGGACCCCGAGACCCTTGAGACTCCTGAGATCCCTGGGACCCCCGAGGCCCCCGAGGCCCCCGACACCCCCGAGGCTGCCGAGGCCCTCGCCTGGTGGGTCAAGACGCTGACCCCCTTGCCGAGCGAACTGCCGCTCCCCGCCGACCACCCGCGTCCGGAGCGGGCCTCGGGGCGGTGGGGGGAGATCCACGCCCCCGCCGACGCGCGGCTCGGCCGCGCCGTCGCCCACTGCGCCGAGGCCCGTGGCAGCGATCCGTTCACCGTGCTGCTGACGGCCTTCCAGGTGCTCCTGCACCGCTACACCGGGGGCGACCGCGTGGCCGTCGCGGTGCCCGTGTCCTCGGGGACGCCGGGCGCCGGGGCGAATGTGCTGATCCTCCCGGCGGACATCGCGCCGGGACACCGCTTCGAGGACGTCCTCGACCGCGGCACCGCGACGACCGCCGAGGCGATGGCGCGGCGCGACGTCCCCCTGGCGCGCGTCCTCGGGGCCCTGCCCGTCGTCCGTGACGCGCGCCGCGTGCCGTTGAGCGAGGTCGTCCTCGACTACCGCGACCGGCCGCGACCGGTCCCGTCCCTCCCCGGCGCCGTGGTGGAGCCCTGCCCGGAGCACGGCGGCCCCGCCCCGGCCGACCTGGTGCTGCGCGTCGACGACGGCGCCGGGGGACCGGCCTTCACCCTGCTCTACGACGCGGACCAGTACCGGCCCGCGACCGCGCGGATGATCCTGCGGCAGTTCCGCACGCTGCTGCGGCACTCCGTGCGGTCGCCGGAGGTAGCAGTCGGCGAACTGGCCCTCGACAGTCCCGGCAGGGCAGCGCGCGCCCTCGGCCGGGCCGACCGGCGGGCCGAGGGCGGCACCCCCCGGCACACGAGCGTGGAGGCGATCCGGAGGCGGGCCGAGCGGGACCCGGACACCGTGGCAGTCGACGGCCCCGACGGGACGCTCACCTACCGCGCGCTCCAGGACGCCGCGTCACATGTCGCGGCGGACCTGCGGGCCGCCGGGGTGCGCGCCGGTGACGCGGTCGTGGTGCGGCAGCCGGTGGGAGTGCGCCAGTATGCCGCGCTCCTCGGGGTACTGGCGGCCGGTGCGCACGTGTCCTGGTCGGGGACCGCCGACAGCGGGGACCGGGGCCGGGCCGTCCTGGAGGCGCTCAAGCCCGCGGCCATGCTCGTGGCCGCCGGGACCACCGCCGCCCCGGACGCCGCCGAGGCGTCCCCCGCGCACGCCGAGGGCGCCCACGCGTCCGGCCACGACGAACTCGTCGACTGGTACCGGGCGACCATCGGCGGCCGGGTCGTCACGATCGCGGAGCCCGGCCCGGCCCCCGCCCGGAGCGCCCTCCCCGCTCCTCCCCGCCTCACCGACCGCGCCTATGTCGCCTTCACCTCCGGGACCACCGGTGTGCCGAAGGGCATCGCGCACCAGCACGGCACCCTCGCGCAGTTCGCCGCGTGGATGGCCACCGAGTTCGAGATCGGCCCCGGCGTGCGCGTCGCCCAATGGGTCGCCGCCGAGCACGACCCCGCCCTGGCCGAGACGTTCGCCGCGCTCGGCTCGGGGGCCACGCTCTGCCCGGTCCCGGCGAAGATCCGGGCCAACCCCGAACGCCTCCTGGACTGGCTGGCCGCCGAACGCGTCGGCGTGCTCCAGACGGTGCCGAGCTTCGCCCGCGAACTGCTGCGCGTCCTCACCGAGCGCCGTTCCGCCGAGGGCCTCGGCACGCTCAGGGTCCTGCTGCTGATGGGCGAGGCACTGCCCGGCGAACTCGCCGAGGGACTGCTGAACGCCCTGCCGCTGGTCCGCCTCGCCAACCTCTACGGACCGACCGAGACCGTCGCCGCGACCTGGTACCCGGTACGGCGCGGACGCCCCCCGCGCGGCGTCCGCGCGGCCACCGCGCCCCCGCCGCCCGCCCAGATCCCCATAGGCCACCCCATCCCCGGCCGCGGCGTCCTGGTCGTCGACCCGTCCGGCCGCGTCTGCCCCGCGGGCGTCACCGGTGAACTCGTCGTCACCGGCCCGTACGTCGCCGACGGCTACCTCGGCGTCCACGACCACGCCGCCTTCACCCGGCTCCCGCACACCGACGCGCCCTGCTACCGCACCGGGGACCTCGCGCGCCGCCGCCCCGACGGCACCCTCGAATACCGGGGCCGCAAGGACAGCCAGGTCAAGCTCTACGGCAGCCGCCTGGAGCTGACCGACGTCGAGGCGGCCCTCGGCGGGCACCCCGCCGTCGCCGATTGCGCCGTCCTCGCCAACGCCGACCGCGACGGCCTCGCCACCCGCCTGGTGATCTGTGTCGTCCCGCGCCACCGGCCCGACGGCACCCCGGAGGGCTCGCCGAGCGAATGGCGCGCCCACCTGCGCCGCCGCTTCGGCCGCTCCCTGCTCCCCGCCCTCTACCGCACCCTGGACCGCCTGCCGCGGACCGTCACCGGCAAGGTCGACCGTCCCCGGCTGGCCCGCGAGGTCGCCGCCGCCGAGCGCGACGCCGTCGCCCGGCGCCCGGCCCCCGGCACCGAGACCGAACTCGCCGCGCTCTGGACCGACGTGCTGGGCACCCCGCCGAGCCACGCCGACCAGGGCTTCTTCGCGGCCGGCGGCACCTCGCTGCTGGTCCCGCGCCTGCTCCACCAGATACGGCAGCACTTCGCCGCCGACGTCACCGCTCCGCAGTTCTACGCCCACCAGAGCCTGGCCGCCCTGGCCGCCCTGGTCGACCGCATCCGATGAAGGAGTACCCCGTGTCCCACACCCCCAGCAGCGAACCGTCCGCCGGCACCCCGGTCGTCCTCGACGGCGAGTCGCTCGACATCGACGCCGTCCGCCGCGTGGCCGAGCAGCGGGCCCACGTGTCGCTGACCCCCCAGTCGCTGGCCAAGGCGGCCAAGAGCCGTGCCGTGTTCGAGGACGTCGTCCGCTCCGGAACCCCCGTCTACGGCGTCACGACCGGCTACGGCGAGATGATCTACATGCTCGTCGACCCCTCGCAGGAGACCGAGCTGCAGACGAACCTCGTCCGCAGCCACAGCGCCGGGGTCGGCCCGTTCTTCCCCCACGACCAGGCACGCGCGATCCTCTCCGCGCGCCTCAACGCGCTCGCGAAGGGCTACTCGGCGGTCCGCCCGGAGATCCTGGAGCGCCTGGCCCTGTACCTCAACAACGACCTGATCCCGGCGATCCCGGAGATCGGCTCGCTCGGCGCCAGCGGGGACCTCGCGCCGCTCGCCCACGTCGCCTCCACCGTCATCGGCGAGGGCTACTTCCTCGGCCCCGACGGACCGCGCCCCGTCGGCCCGGTGCTGCGCTCGCTCGGGATCACCCCGCTGGAGCTGAAGTTCAAGGAGGGGCTGGCGCTGATCAACGGCACGTCGGCGATGACCGGGCTCGGCGCGCTCGTCGCGGGCCGGGCCCTGGAGCAGGTGCGGCACGCCGAGATCGTCTCGGCGCTCCTGGTGGAGGCGATGCGCGGCTCGATGGGCCCCTTCCAGCCGGAGGGCCACGACATCGCGCGCCCGCACCCCGGCCAGATCGACACCGCCGCGAACATGCGGGCCCTGCTGCGCGGCAGCGAACTCACCGTGGAGCACTCCGACCTGCGCCGTCAGGTCGCCGCGGCCAAGGAGGACGCCGACGTCACCCGGACCGAGATCTACCTGCAGAAGGCGTACTCGCTGCGGGCGATGCCGCAGGTGCTGGGCAGCGTCCGGGACACCCTGACGCACGTCACCGCCCGCGTCCACACGGAGCTCAACTCCGCGAACGACAACCCGCTCTTCTTCGAGGACCGCGAGGTCTTCCACGGCGCGAACTTCCACGGCCAGCCGGTGGCCTTCGCGATGGACTTCACCACGATCGCCCTGACGCAGCTCGGCGTGCTGGCCGAGCGGCAGCTCAACCGGGTCCTGAACCGCCACCTGAGCTACGGCCTCCCGGAGTTCCTCGTCGCCGGCGACCCGGGGCTGAGCAGCGGATACGCCGGAGCCCAGTACCCGGCCACGGCGCTGGTCGCCGAGAACCGGACGATCGGCCCCGCCAGCACCCAGAGCGTGCCCTCCAACGGCGACAACCAGGACATCGTCAGCATGGGCCTCATCGGGGCGCGCAACGCCCGGCGGGTGCTGTCCAACAACCAGTACATCCTCGCCGTGGAGTTCCTGGCCGCCGCCTCCGCGGTGGACGTCTCGGGACGCTACGACGGCCTGGGCCCCGCCGGTCGCGCCACCTACGACGCCGTGCGCTCGCTCGTGGCGCCGCTCAACAAGGACCGGTACATGGCCGACGACATCGAGACCGTCGCCGCCGCCCTGACCCGGGGGGACTTCGTCGCCGCCGTCGAGGACCGCGGCGTGGAACTGCGCTGACCGCCGCGCCCGGCAGACCCGAACCCCCCGGAGCGACAGGAAGGTTGACACCCCCCATGGCCACACGGCCGATGACCGGCGACGAGTACGTGGAGAGCATCCGCGACGCCCGCGAGGTCTACCTCGACGGCGAACGCGTCAAGGACGTCACGACGCACCCCGCCTTCCACAACCCGGTCCGCATGACCGCCCGGCTCTACGACGCCCTGCACGACGAGCGCTACCGCGATGTCCTGACCTGCCCGGTCGACGGCGGCGGCGAGGGGTACACCCACCGCTTCTTCACCACCCCGCGCAGCGCCGAGGACCTGGTCGCCGCCCAGGGCGCGATCGCGACCTGGGCCCGGCTGAGCTACGGCTGGATGGGGCGCAGCCCCGACTACAAGGCGTCGTTCCTCGGCACCCTCGGCGCCAACGCCGACTTCTACGCGCCCTACGGCGACAACGCCCGGCGCTGGTACCGGGAGTCGCAGGAGAAGGTCCTCTTCTGGAACCACGCCATCGTGCACCCGCCCGTGGACCGCAACCGCCCGCCGGACGAGGTCGCCGACGTCTTCGTGCACGTCGAGCGGGAGACGGACGCGGGACTGGTGGTCAGCGGCGCCAAGGTGGTCGCCACCGGCTCGGCGCTGACCCACTACAACTTCATCGCCCACTACGGCCTGCCGGTCCGCAAGCGGGAGTTCGCGCTGGTCGCCACCGTGCCGATGGAGGCCCGCGGCGTGAAGCTCATCTGCCGCCCCTCCTACAGCGCGACCGCGGCCGTGCGCGGCACCCCCTTCGACTACCCCTTGTCCTCGCGGCTGGACGAGAACGACACCATCCTCGTGATGGACAAGGTGCTGATCCCCTGGGAGAACGTCTTCATCTACGGAGACCTGGGGAAGGTGCAGATGTTCACCGCCCGCTCCGGCTTCCCCGAACGCTTCACCTTCCACGGCTGCGTCCGGCTGGCCGTGAAGCTGGAGTTCCTGGCCGGTCTGCTCTCCAAGGCCCTCCGGCTCACCGGCACCCGCGACTTCCGCGGCGTGCAGAGCCGGCTGGGGGAGGTGCTGGCCTGGCGGAACCTGTTCCAGGGACTGGCCGACGCCGCCGCGCGCAACCCCGTGCCGTGGAAGGACGGGGCGGTGCTGCCCAACGGCGACTACGGGATGGCCTACCGCTGGTTCATGCAGGTCGGCTACCCGAGGATCCGGGAGATCATCCTGCAGGACGTGGCGAGCGGGCTGATCTACGTCCCGTCCAGCGCCGAGGACTTCCGCAACCCGGAGACGCGGCCCTACCTGGACAAGTACATCCGCGGCTCGGGCGGGGCCACGGCCGAGGAGCGGGTCAAGGTCATGAAGCTCCTGTGGGACGCGGTCGGCAGCGAGTTCGGCGGCCGGCACGAACTCTACGAGCGCAACTACTCGGGCAACCACGAGAACACCCGGGTCGAGCTGTACGCGGGCGAGCTGGCCTCGGGCAGGCTCGCGCGCTTCGAGGAGTTCGCCGAGCAGTGCATGGGCGAGTACGACCTGGACGGCTGGACGGTCCCCGACCTGGAGTCCTTCAGCGACCTCCGGAGCCGGGCCGACCGGCCCTGAGACACGGGCGGCGGACGCCGTCCCCCCTTTTCCGGCGTGCGCGGGCGAGAACTTCCGCGCACCGTGTCCTGTTCCCCGGGGCGGCTCCGACCTACGGGTGAGAGCGTCCGCCCCGGGCGCCGGAACCGGAGGAGACCCGCGATGAAGTACATGCTGATGATGAACCTCAACCCGAGGACCAACGAGGCGCTCAACGAGGAGGGACAGGCCGCCGTGGGCGCCGCGCACGAGAAGCTGATGTCGGTCATCGAGGAGGCCGGCGAGCTGGTCGCGGCGGAGGCCCTCGCCGAGCCCGTCAAGACCACCGTCGTCAAGGTGCGCGACGGCAAAACGATCACCTCCGAGGGCCCGCTCGTCGAGTCCGAGGAGTACTTCTGCGGGTACTACATCGTCGACGTGGCCGACAAGGCCCGCGCGATCGAGCTGGCCGCCATGATCCCCGACGCGCAGTGGTCCGCCGTCGAGGTCCGGCCGTTCTTCGAGATGCCCGAAGCGGGCTGAGACCACGCCGCAGCCGCGCCGACGACGGACGACCGTCGCCGGCGCGGCGGCTTCCCGCGGGGACCCGCGCCGCGGCTCCGCCCCCCCGTACCAGCAAGAGGACAGCACCGACGGGTGCTGCTCGACGAAAGTAGAGGGTGACCACCATGGACTGCGTCCTGGATCCCGAGGCCGTGGCGTCCCTGCGGGCCGACATCACCGGCGAGGTGTACGTGCCGGGCGACGAAGGGTACGACGAACTCACCGACCTGATCGTGCACACGGGCCACCCGGCCGTGATCATCCAGGTCCGCGACAACGACGACGTCTCCCGCTGTCTCGCCTTCGCGATCGCCCACGACCTGGAGATCTCCACCCGCAGCGGCGGCCACAGCAACGCCGGGTACAGCACCAACGTCGACGGCATGGTCATCGACCTGGCGCACCTGAACACCATCGAGGTGGTGAACGAGGCCGAGCGGCTCGTCCGCCTCGGCCCCGGCGCGGAGTGGTCCCAGGTCGCGGCGGAGCTGGAGCCGCACGGCCTGGCCTTCACCTCCGGCGACACCACGAGCGTGGGCGTCGGCGGCCTGCTCGTCGGCGGTGGCGTCGGCTGGCTCGCCCGCAAGTACGGCCTGGCCCTCGACAGCCTCGTGGCCGCGGAGGTCGTGACCGCCGACGGCAGCATCCTGCCGGTCAGCGCCGACGAGAACCCGGACCTGTTCTGGGCGATCCGCGGCGGCGGCGGCAACTTCGGCGTGGTCACCTCCTTCACCGTGGTGGCACAGCCGGTCCCGCGCGTCTTCTTCGGCCAGATCTCCTTCGCCCCCGACGAGACCGCCGACGTCCTGCGCGCCTGGGCGGCGTACATGGACTCCGCCCCCGAGGAACTCACCGCCACCGCCATGTGCTGGCCGACGTTCGGCGAGGACGAGAAGCCGCCGCTGGCCCTCGTGGTCTGCTACGGCGGCGACGACGAGGCCGCCGCCGCCCGGGCCATCGACCCGATCCGCGCGCTCGGCACCGTCGTCGACGACCAGGTCCGCCTGATGCCCTACGGCGAGGCTCTCCAGCCCGCGGGCGACCTCCCCCCGGGCTGGCGCCCCCGCGTCCGCAACCGCTTCGCCCCGGCGCTGACGGCGGACATGACCGCGACGATCCTCGCCGAACAGGCCAACCTGGAGAACCTGTACGTCGAGATCCGGAGCATCGGCGGGGCCCTGAACCGGGTGCCGAACGACGCGACCGCGTTCGCCCACCGCTCCACCGAGGCCATGATCATGGGCGTGCTGCTCGGTTCCCCCGAGGGCAACGAGCCCCTGCTGCCCGCCTACGAGGCGTTCTGGACCGCCCTGGCCCCCTGGACGTCCGGCGCCTACAGCGGCTTCCTGAGCGACGTCCTGCCGGAGGACATCGAGGCGGTGTACCCGAAGCCGGTGTACCAGCGGCTCGCGGCGCTCAAGCACGAGTACGACCCCGGCAACATCTTCCACCTGAACGTCAACGTCGTGCCCGAGGAGGCCGGCCAGTACTGACGCCCACCGGACCGGCGGCGCCGTGCCTCGCGCACGGCGCCGCCGTCGTCCGTCCTCACACCGGCAGCACGCGCACCGGTACGCCGTTGAACACCGCGTTCCCCGAGACCGGGTCCACGACCAGCTCATCGGTCAGGGCGTTGGCGTTGACGCCCGCGTGGCGCCGCGCCACGGTCTGCCCGGTGTCCTCGTGCCCCCAGCCGTGCGGCAGGCTGACCACGCCCGGCATGACCGTCTCGGTGACCTCCACGGGCACTTCCAGCTCCCCGGCCGCCGACCGCACCCGCGCCCGCTCCCCGAGGCCGAAGCGGGCCACGTCCCGCGGATGGACGTGCAGCGTGCACCGGTTGCTCCCGCCGACCAGCGGGGCGACATTGTGCATCCAGCTGTTGTTGGAGCGCAGGTGCCGCCGTCCGATCAGCACCATCTCGGGCACCGGCCCCCGCAGGCGGCGCAGCAGCCGCGGCACGTCGGCGGCCAGCGTCGGCGGTGCCAGGTCGACCTTGCCCGAGGCCGTGCACAGGATCTCCGGCAGGCGCGGCAGGAGCGGACCGAGGTCCAGGCCGTGCGGGGCCTGCCGCATCGCTTCCAGCGACAGGCCGTAGGAGCCCAGCCTCAGCAACGCGTCGAGGATGCGCTCGGTCCCGTCCGCCCCGTCCAGGATCTCCCGCAGCCCGGGGGCAGCCGCGAGCAACTGCCCGAGCAGCATCTCCTCGCCCCCGGCGGGATCGCTGTCGGGGCCCTGGCCGGCCAGGACGAGCAGCAGCTTGGCCAGGATCGCGGCCTCGGAGTACTGGTCCTCGCGCAGCGGCAGCACAGGCGGTGAGAACCGCGCGTAGTTGCGGACCATGATGATCTGCACCAGGAAGTCGAAGTGCGGGCTCTGCAGGATGCGCGGCGGCGGCAGGATCACGTTCGCGTGCCGGGTCGTCTCGTTCAGGTAGGGGTCGACGCAGACCATGAAGTCCAGCCCCGACAGGGCGCGGGCCAGCCGCGGGGCACCCGGCGCCGACAGCGCGGGGTTGCCGCCCACCGTGAGCAGCGCCCTGATCTGCCCCTCCCCGGGCGTCTCCATCTCGTCGGCCATCGTGGCCACCGGGAACTCGCCGAGCACTTCGGGCAGACCGCGTACCCGGCTGCGCCAGGCGCCGGTGGCGAACGGCTGCCCGCTGCGGAAGATCTCCAGGCCCGCCGTCTTGGCGAACATGACCCCGCCCGGACGGTCCAGGTTCCCCGTCAGGACGTTGATGACGTCGACCAGCCACGACGCCGTCGCGCCGAACTCCGCGGTGCACGTGCCGATGCGCGCGTAGACGGAGGCGGACGGCGCCGCCGCGAGTTCCCGCGCCAGCCGTACGATCGTCGCGGCCGGCACCCCACAGGCCCGCTCCACCGTCTCCGGCGCGAAGTCGCGCGCCAGTGACCTCAGTTCGTCGAGCCCGGACACCTCGACGTCCACCGAGACCAGGTCCTCGGCGAACAGCGTGTGCACGATGCCGAAGAGCAGACCGGCGTCCGTCCCGGGGTGGATGAACAGGTGCTCGTCGGCGAGTTCCGCGGTGCGGGTGCGCCGCGGGTCCACGACGACGACCTTCCCGCCGCGCTCCTGCACGGCGCGCAGCCGGCCCTTGAAGTCGGGCGCCACGCACAGCGAGCCGTTGGACTCCACCGGATTCGCGCCGAGGATCAGCATGTAGTCGGTCCGGTCCAGGTCCGGGACCGCCACGGCCATCGGATCGCCGAACATGAGGCCGCTCGCCACGTGCTTGGGCATCTGGTCCACGGTGCTCGCCGAGTACACGTTGCGGCTGCCGAGCACCTGGGTCAATGGTTGCCGGTAGAGGAACCCGGCCATGGTGTGGAACGTCGGGTTCCCGAAGTACAACGCCACCGCATCGCGGCCGTGCGCCGCCATCGTCGCGTTGAGCCCACGGTGCACCTCATCGAACGCCTCCTCCCAACTGGCGGGCCGCAACTGTCCGTCGACGCGCACCAGGGGTTGGGTCAGCCGGTCCGGGTCCTCGTCGAGCCGTCCCAGCGCCGCCCCCTTGGGACACAGGAAGCCCTTGCTGAACGGGTCGTCCTTGTCGCCCTCGACCCGTACCACCGAGTCGTCGTCGTCCAGGGTCAGCCGCAGCCCGCAGGATGTCTCGCACAGGGGACATGTCCGCAGCGCAGTCTTCATGCTCGCTCCCGAGTTCGGGGGCGAGCCGAAGCCGGCAAGGGCCCGCCCAGGTCACCGTCGGCCGAGCCGTCCCGGTCTCCGGAGAGGACCGGCGGATCTCACCGACGTCGCGCGGTTCGCTCGGTTCGAGACGCTAGCAGCGGCCCCCGCCCGGCCCCTTCTCCCTGAATGCTCAACGCGGCGGAGCGGAAAGCGCGTTGGGCATTCCCGAAGATGTCGGCCACCGCCGGGCGGACGATCGTGGGGGGACACCTGTCGACGAGAGGACTCGCCATGGCTCCCCATGCCGGACCGGCCACCGCCGCCGAACCGCTGACCGCCTTCCTTGAGGCCGGCTCCGAAGCGCTGCCCGGGGAGTTCGGCCGCCTGGTCGCCGCCTTCTGGACGGACGGGGCGCTGAACGATCCGGCCGCGGCGCGCGAGGCAGTACCCCGGTTCCTCGCTTCCTGGGACGGCGCCGACGCCGCGCACCGCGGCTACCTGGCACTCGGCCTCGGCCTGTTCGCCGAGGCCGAGTACCCCGAGCTGGACGGCCCCGTCGCCCTCACCGTCCGCCAGGGCCTGGACCGCTTCCTCGACGAGGCGCGCGGCCACACCACCGTCTCTCCGCTCACGCTGGCGCTCGTGTACCTGCTCTCCCACTTCCCGGACGAGCGCGCCCGCGTCCTCCCGGCCTTCGCGCACGTGCCCCTGGACCCCGACGACCGGACCCGCCTGGACCGGGGGCTGACCAGGCTCGACCCCGACGACCCCGACCTCGGCCGCGCCTGGCCCTCGCCGCACGACTGGGACATCGACGCGCAGGAACGGGACTTCGACCGGGCCTGGACCATGACCCTGACGCCGGAGCAGATCACCGGGACCTGGGACGACGACACCCGCACCCTGTGGGCCACGGCCGGTGCCAAGGCCCTGTGGTCGCTGGCCCACGGCATGCCCACCCCGGTCACCGACGAGAACCCCTACTGGAGTGCCGGGCACCGCGCGGCGGGCCCCCGGCCCGGCACCGACTTCGCCGGGCACGCGTCCTCGCTCCGCTGCCCCTCCTGCCGGGGCGAGCTGGCCTTCGAGGAGAGGGGCGCCCGCTGCCGTAACTGCTCCACGTTCTACCCCGTCGCCCTCGGCGGCATCCTCGACCTCTCCCGCCGCGAACGCTCCGGCGCGGGCGTGAGCGACGCCGCCGAGGACGTCGAGGCGGACGTCCTGCAGAACGCCGCCGTCATGAGCACCATCGGCGAGCACTACGAGGCCGGGCTGCGCCCGGCCTTCCTGCGGGTCATGGGCCAGAACTGGGACGGTGCCGTCACCCCGGCGATCGAGGACGCCTACCTCCACGGCCGGCTGCGCAGGGCCGCCGCGCACTCCGAGGGCCCCGTCCTGGACCTCGCCGCCGGGGCCGGCCGCTGGACGTGGGTGGTCGCCGACGCCGTCGGAGCCGACCGCGTCATCGCCGCCGACCTCAACGACGCCATGCTCCACTGGCTGCGCGGGCGGCTGCCGCAGGTGAGCGCCGTGCGGGCCGACGCCCTCGAACTGCCCCTCGGCGACGCCAGTGTGACCGCCGTCAACTGCTGGAACGCCCTCCAGGCGATGCCGGACGCGGCCCAGGCGATAGCGGAGATCGGCCGGTGCCTGAAACCGGGCGGCGTCCTGACCCTGATGACCTTCCGCTGGGCCGACGACCAGGTGTACCGCTACTTCCAGCGCTCGCACATCTTCCCGGCCCGGCCCGAGGGGTACCTGCTGTTCGAGCCCCGGGAGATCCGCTCCTGGCTGGCCGCCGCCGGGCTGAGCGTCGTGGAGGAGTCCGGGCCGGGCACCTTCGTGCTCCTCACCGCGAAGCGGGAGGGCTGAGACATGGGAGGCGCAGACCCGGTCGTGGTCGACGTCCTGCTCGCCGACCACCCGTTCGAGGGATTCCTCGACCCGGTGCGACGGCGGGCCGAGGCGTTCGGCGCGGCGCATCCCGAGTACGAGATCCGCATCTCGACGTACCGCTACTGGACCCCGACCGGCCGCGAGGACTTCGTCCGCATCCTCGACGAGGGCCGCGTCCCGGCGCTCGTGGACGTCTTCTTCATCGAGACCCAGACCGCCCGCGACGCGGTGTCCGCGACCGGCGGGCCGCTGTTCACGCCGGTGGAGCGCGCGCTCGCGGGCCGCCGGGAGGTCCTCGGAGAAAAGGTGGTTGTCGACGACCTGATCGACGCCGCGCGCCGCTACTACAGCCAGGACGGCGAGCTGGTGTCCATGCCGTTCAGCGTCTCCGCGGGGCTGCTGTACGCGAACATGACGATGCTGCGGGCGGCAGGGATCACCGAGGTGCCGCGCACCTGGGAGGAACTGGAGGCCGCCTGCCGGGCCCTCGTGCGCGCGGACGGCGGTCCTCCGCACGGCGTCACGTGGGCCGTCGACGGCTGGTTCTTCCAGGACGCCGTCTGCCAGCAGGGCGGAGTGCTGGCCGAGCCCGCCAACGGCCGTACGGGCCGGGCCCGGACGACCGACCTGGCCTCCGGGGAGATGCTGGCCTGGGTCACGTGGTGGCAGCGGCTGCACGAGGAGGGCCTGTACCTGTACACCGGCGCGCCCCAGGACTGGGTGGGCACGTTCGAGGCGTTCACCGAGGGCCGGGTGGCGTTTCTCTGCAACTCCTCGGTGATGGCCCAGTCCGTGGTGTCGGCCGGGGCGAAGGCGGGCTTCGAGGTCCTCGCCCGCGGCCTGCCGCACCGCGACGCCGTGCCGCACGCCGGGCACGTCCTGGGAGGCGACTCCCTGTTCCTGGCCGCCGGTCTGTCGCCGGAGGTGGAGGACGGCGCGCTGGCCTTCCTGCAGTTCCTGCTCCAGCCGGAGAGCGCCGCCGCCTGGCACAAGGCGAGCGGCTTCATGCCCGCGACGCACGGCTCGCTCCGCCTGCTGGAGGCGGAGGGCTGGTTCGCCGAGCGGCCCCACCACCTGGAGGCGCCCCGGCAACTCGCCGACTCCGACGGCTCGCCCGCCGCGACCGGCGCGCTGCTCGGCGAGTTCTGGCACACGCACGCGGACCTGGTCCGGGCGATGGGGGACGTGCTGGAGCGGGGCGCCGACCCCGTGCGGCGGTTCGGCGAGGCGACCGTCGCGGCTCAGCGGCGGCTGGACGACTACAACGCGCGGACCGCCCGGCGGCAGGCGGAGCGCGGCCCGGGAGGCGGCTCCGGTACGGACTGAGCCGCGCGCACGAGGACGGGTCCGGTCCGCCCCGGGGCGGACCGGACACCACCGTGGGGGCGCGGGGCCTCCGGCTCAAGGCGCCTTGCCCACACGGACTCAGGCCGACGGGCGCGGGGGCGGGATCTCGGACGCGGGCGCGCGGTCGCCCGTCTCCGCGGGGTCGTAGCGCGCGACCCTGGTGAGCAGGAAGCAGCCCGCGGTGATCGCGACGAGAAGGACTCCGGCGACGACGCGCGTCGTGGCCGGGACGGGGACGATCACCACGGTGCTCACGAGGTCGACGGTGATCAGCGCGACGAGCACGTTGCGGATCGTGCTCCGGCTGAGCGCGGAGCAGATCAGGGCGCCCAGCGGGGCGCCGACGCAGACGACGGGGACGGCGGCCAGCCAGTAGTCCACGCGCGCGGCGGAGAAGTCGTCGATGACGAGCACATGGCTGAGGAAGGCGGCGAGGGAGACCACGGTCATGAGGATCACGGTGGTGGGAGTGGCGACCTTCTCCGATACGCGGAAGAGCATCACCAGCACGATGAAGGCCACCGTGTTCTCCCCGACGCCGACGAGGCCGCTGACCAGACCGCCCACGAAGCCCGCCACTACGAGGACCGCGGCCTCGCGCGCCCCGAAGACCGGTATCGCCGCGTTGCGGCGTTCCTTGCGGCGCAGCCGCATGACGACCATCGCGATGGCGAGGGCGGTGAGCAGCACGGTGAAGTAGACGCGGACCTCGGGCAGGGGCAGGTGCGGGGCGACGACCACGGCCCCGCACACGACACCGGCCACCCCGGCGGGCGAGGCCCACGCGATGATCCGGCGTTCGATGGGCACCCGCAGATAGAGGATGCTCAGCGTCGCCATGCTCATCCCCACGCTCTGGATCGCGTACGTGAAGACGCGGGCGTCGTCGGCCGCGATGTGCAGCACCTTCGTGAAGACGGGGAAGGCGACCGCCCCTCCGCCCTCGCTCGTGCCGCCGCCGACCAGTGAGCCGAACACCATGGTCACCGACACCTGCCAGTGCTCCCGCACGGCATGCAGCGCCCGCACCCCGCCGATCGTGAGCCACAGGACCCACACGGCCACGGCGAGCAGCGCGTTGAAGCGGAGCACCGAGCGAACGGGGCGGAGCGGCGTGACGGGCGGAACGGCCGATGACTTCTGCTGGACGGACACGGGAGCCTCCGGTGTGCCACGGCAGGACCACCCCAGCGGTCGGGAACCGCTGGAGCGGGCAGGGAGCCGCCCTCCCCGAGCCGAGGGCGCCCGTACAGTACCGAGTCCGGAGGGCTCGCGCTTCTTCGTCATTGCTCCGTGCGGCCCGTGGCGCTGTACCGCTGCTCCCGGAATGCTGCGACCTGGCCGCCTCAAAAACTGTTCCGGCGAAAACAGAATTTGCACCGGAGTCGCGCAGGTATTTGTTCTCGCGGCGGGCCGTAAATGCATCCTTCAACTCGCGCGGCCGTTTCGGCGTGCTAGTGTCCTTCTCAGTTGCAGTCGTGGTTCCCAATGCTTCAGGTATTTCGGCCGGTGTGCGCACCGCTGAAATGTCCCTGGTAATTCCGGTCTTTTCCGGTCGGGGCAATCATAGCGGCGACACGGAATTCGTACAGTGCGAATTCCGGTGCACTGCCCCGAAGGAGAATGACATGAGTTCAGGCACCGTGAAGTGGTTCAACGCGGAAAAGGGCTTCGGCTTCATCGAGCAGGACGGTGGCGGCCCCGACGTGTTCGCCCACTACTCGAACATTTCCGCCCAGGGCTTCCGCGAGCTGCTCGAGGGCCAGAAGGTGAACTTCGACATCGCGCAGGGCCAGAAGGGCCCGACGGCCGAGAACATCGTTCCGGCCTGACGCGACTGACACACACGCAGCTGGGGCCCGCATCCCTCGGGGTGCGGGCCCCAGCTGCGTGCGCGGCGTCGGCCCCGTCCTGGGCGACGCCGACGAGGCGGCATTCGCCGTACCCGAAGTGCCCGAAGAGGGGCGCGGAATCCCACCGCGCCCGCCCTCGGAGCTTCCGGTGGCGCCGCCCCTCGCGTGGCCGCTTCCCCTGCGAGCGCCTGCGCGGACCGTGACGCGACCTTCTCTTTCGCGTCCCATCCGGCCGATTCCTGTGATTCTCCGCGCCGCTCATCACCGCGGAACCTCACTCGACGCGCGCCGCGGCAAGGAAGGCTCCGCATGAATCGCACAGGCACCAGCAATCACTCTTCCCGCACTCGTGGCGGCAACCCGGGCACGGGGAGGAGCAGCCGCTTCGGCGACCCGCGCGCGAGCCGCCCCGGCAGCCCGTCCCGTTCCGGTGGCGGCGTGCGCTCCGCCCGGCCGCCGGCGGAGTTCGCCCTCCCCAGGACGGTCAGCCCCGCGCTTCCCGCGGTCGAGAGGTTCGCGGATCTCGACATGCCCAAGGCGCTCGAGGCCGCACTCGGCGCGCAAGGCGTGACGGTGCCGTTCCCGATCCAGGCCGCGACGCTCCCGAACTCCCTCGCGGGCCGCGATGTGCTCGGCCGGGGGCGCACCGGCTCGGGCAAGACGCTGGCCTTCGGCCTGGCCCTGCTGGCCCGTACCGCCGGGAAGCGCGCCGAGGCCGGGCAACCCCTCGCCCTGGTCCTCGTGCCGACCCGTGAGCTGGCCCAGCAGGTCACCGACGCGCTCACCCCCTACGCCCGCTCCGTGCGCCTGCGGCTCGCCACGGTCGTGGGCGGGATGCCCATCGGCAGGCAGGCGACCGCGCTGCGCCGGGGCGCCGAAGTCCTCGTCGCCACACCCGGTCGCCTCAAGGACCTGATCGACCGGGGCCACTGCCGCCTGGACCAGGTGGCCGTCACGGTCCTCGACGAAGCCGACCAGATGACCGACATGGGCTTCATGCCGCAGGTCACCGCCCTCCTCGACCAGGTGCGTCCCGGAGGGCAGCGCATGCTGTTCTCCGCCACCCTGGACCGCAACGTCGACCTGCTCGTGCGCCGCTACCTCAACGACCCCGTGGTGCACTCCGTCGACCCCTCGGCCGGGGCGGTCACGACGATGGAGCACCACGTGCTCCACGTCCACGGCGCCGACAAGCACGCGATCGCCACGGAGATCG
The DNA here is from genome assembly GCF_000213055.1 of Streptomyces sp. Tu6071. Classification (NCBI taxonomy): domain Bacteria; kingdom Bacillati; phylum Actinomycetota; class Actinomycetes; order Kitasatosporales; family Streptomycetaceae; genus Streptomyces; species Streptomyces sp. Tu6071. The sequence goes on from NZ_CM001165.1 coordinate 4,979,142, forward strand.
CCGCGCGCGACGGCCGCGTGCTCCTCTTCCTCGACACGAAGCACGCCGTCGACCGCCTGACGGAGCATCTCCTGCGCAGCGGGGTGCGGGCCGCGGCCCTGCACGGCGGGAAGTCGCAGCCGCAGCGCACCCGCACGCTGGAACAGTTCAAAACCGGGCACGTCAGTGTGCTGGTGGCGACCAATGTCGCCGCGCGCGGAATCCACGTCGACGACCTCGACCTCGTCGTCAACGTCGACCCGCCGACCGACCACAAGGACTACCTCCACCGCGGTGGCCGTACGGCCCGCGCGGGCCGGTCCGGCAGGGTCGCCACCCTGGTCACCCCCAACCAGCGGCGGAGCATGGCCCGCTTGATGGCGGCGGTCGGAGTCGTCCCGCAGACCACCCAGGTCCGCGCCGGAGAAGAGGCACTGCACCGCATCACCGGCGCACAGGCCCCCTCCGGCGTCCCGGTCGTCATCACCGCACCGGCGAGCACCCGCCGCCCCCGGCGCGGAACCGCCGCACGCGGACGCCGCCGCCCCACCTCGACGCCCGGACCGGCACCCGCGTCCGGCCTGGCGGCCTAGGACATCCGGCCCCGACGGCCTAGGACATCCGGCCCCGAGGACTCCGGCCCGACGGCCGAGGACTCGGCAAGCCGACCCGACACCGCAGGAGACACCTTTCGAGACCGGTCCAGTCGCAGCCGCGCCCCGCCCTCGTCGCAACCGTCAGGGCGTCGGACGACCACGGCCGCGGCCGGGCCGCAGGTCTGGGACGCCATGACGGTCGAGGTCGCGCTCTCCCTCATGACCGCCGCCCGCACGCGCCACCTGGTCATCTGCGACGAGGACGGGCGGCGCACCGGACAGGTCACCCTCGCCCGCCTCACCCACGTCTCCGGCAGCCCCGGCTCCACGGACCGGACGCGCCTGCGCGACGTCCACGACGACGCGGCCGCCGAAGCCGGCCCCCCGGCGCGCCATCAGCCGCGCGAAGCCCGGCCTCCCGCCGCCCGGCTCCCCGCTCCCCGCCTTCCCGCCGCCGACGAGGACGGTGTACGGGGCGCGCTCGCCGCCTCCCGCTGAACAACGCCCCCGTTCCGCACGTTCGTCCGCTCCCCCTCGTGAGGCATCATGCGCTGCGTCATCGCCCGCTTCCCGTTCGACCTGACCAGAGACGGCGTGCTGGAATCGATGAGGGGCGTCAAGCCCGAGCCGGTCACCGACAACCTCGTCATCGTCGGACGCCGCCGCTACCCCGCCAAACAGGTCGGACAGGTCATCACCGGCCAGGACCACCGCGACTTCAGCACCGCCGAGATCCTGCGCGCCATGACCCGCCTCGGCTTCACCTGCCGGACGCCCCCCACGGGCGGACCGGCTCCCGCGACCCCCCTCGGCCGGAAGGCACCCGCGACGCCCGGCACGTGACACGTCGCCCTCGACCACGGCCAGGGGTGAGCGGAAACCGAACAGAGCCGCTACGCGGCGGGAGACCGGCCGCCTGCCGCCGCCGTCCGCCCCGGTGAGCGGCGAAGCCGCCGTCATGTGGCCGGGCGCCGGACCGCCGCGGTTGACGGCGGCTCGCGCGTCAGCGGTGAAGCGGGGGCTTTCCGTTCCCGGCCACGTTCCCGCAGCCGTGACGCCGCCTCACGCATTGCCGTGGGAAGCCGCGCCTCGCGAATCGCCGTGGGAGACCGGGCGTCACGCATTGCCGTGGGGAGCCGCGCGGCACGCCTTGCCGTGCGGGATCGCGCTCCAGGAATCGCCGGGGGAGACGGGCTCGCGCCTTCGGGTGCTCCGTCCCCTTCGGCGGCGGGGTGCGGATCAGGCGGAGGACTCGTCACGGCGGCGGAGTTCCTCGTTGATGCGCTGCGCCTCCGCCAGTTGGTCCTCAAGGATGATGATGCGGCAGGCGGCCTCGACGGGCGTACCGGAGTCGACGAGTTCGCGCGCCCGGCCGGCGATGCGCAACTGGTAGCGGGAGTAGCGGCGGTGTCCGCCTTCGGACCGTAGCGGGGTGATCAGCCGGTGCTCACCCAGCATGCGCAGGAAGGCCGGTGTGGCGCCGAGCATCTCGGCGGCCCGGCCCATGGTGTAGGCGGGATAGTCGTCGTCGTCGAACTTGTCGGCGAGGCGGGTACTGCGAGGGGGCATAGACCTCTTCTTCCGGGAACGCGTCGAGGGGTCCGGGCGCCTGTCGGCGCCCGGACCCCGAGCTTTCAACACCATCTGCCGGCTGACTGCGCCGACCTTCTTGTTCCGCCGGCCCATCCGCCAGGACGGGTCTGCGGGGATCGCGGTTGCGTGACCGGGGACCACCTTCCAATCCGGGGTCTGCGGTACCCGGGCGGACAGGGTCCTGGCCCCGGGCGATCCTGATGGCGTTCCGCTCCTTACCTCTTCGGTCGATCTGTACTGACTGGTGAACACGGTACTGCGGTGCGACCCCTGGGGTCGCCCGGCCCGGCGGCCAGCGAGGGAACCCTCCACTCACGGCTCCAACGCTCCGCCGCCGTTCCGCTCCTGCTTCGACTGCTCGCACGGCAGTTCGCCTCTGCCGCGCCTTGCTGACTTCCGGCTACGGGAAGAACCTAACCCGCGACAGCCCCAATGTCTACTCTCGCCAATGCAGATTTCCTCCGTCTGGCCCGACTGGTTCTGGACCTCCCGCACGTTGCCGGTTCGTCCGGGCGGAGTGAAGTCCCGCGCCGACCCGGTCGGCACCGAGTCGCGACCTGCGGAAGACCCGCCGGGACTCCAGCCGTGCCCACGCCGCGTTCGGCGGGAGCCCGAGCACGGCCGAGGGTCCGCCGGACCGGTGTGGAGCCCCCCTTGGGACGGGCGTCTCATACCCCGTAGGGCCCCAGGGGCCGGGCCCTTGGCGAACGCGGCCAAACGAGCCCGCCCGCCGTCGGCGGAACGGGTGGGAGCGTGACACGATGCCGGTATGAACCGACTGGCCCACGAACAGTCGCCGTACCTCCTCCAGCACGCCTCCAACCCAGTGGACTGGTGGCCATGGAGCCAGGAAGCCAAGGAAGAAGCCGAACGCCGGGACACCCCCATCCTCCTGTCAGTCGGCTACGCCTCCTGCCACTGGTGGCAGTGATCAGAACCTTATGCATGGGTCCGCAGACATCTCCAATATCGCGGGCGCCGGACTTAGTCGCCGCGTGGTCGCCATGCTTGGGCCTGACGGGTGGAGACGGTGACTGCCCACATGCGCATCAGGATGCTTATGACCAGGACGACTCCCGCCACTGACCAGAGCAGTTCGCGGGTGATGTGGTACCCCCCTTGGGCGTTGATAGGGCGGCCAGGGCCGCCGCGACGGGGCTGCCGACCAGACCGGCGGGTGCGAGGGGGCCAGGGCGGCCCACGCGGCGAAGAGTGCTGTGGGGTGTCCAACGGACCAGTTCCCGCAGTCTCAGATCCTCCGGCACGCCGTCCGTCCGCGCGTCGTGCGGAGGGCATGGGCCCCGCCACCAGCATCGTGACCCACTCGACCAGCGCATTAGGCAGGTCGAGTGCGACAGGATAGGGAACCAACAGGGCTGCAGTGCTGCTGAGTTGAGACGTCGAACACCTCCTCAACGGCACGGGGGCCCTGTCGTTGCCCACCCCGACCTCACACCGGCCCGTCACCTGATCAGTGGCCACACTGAAAATGCTCACTTCTTCGGCCGTGGCTTTGGGGAGCGGTTCCTCCACGGCCCGGACCCGTCGGGCGGCCGTCATCGCTCGCGCTCCTCAGAGAGCCTGGTGCAGGGCAAGGCGGAGTTCAAGCCCACTCGGGGCAGTGGTTCGAGCAAGTGCGGATTCCCGTCCGCTCGGCTCCGGCCCCAGGGCGCTTACCACTCGCGCCTCAGCGACGTTCCCGGCAGTGGTACCAAGCCATTCGCCTCTCAGGGCCTCGCGGATCATCCGGCCGGAGGGACGTCGGGGAGGCGCGCGCTTTTGTCCCTCCTTCGGAGTAGTGGTCGGCCGAAGCTCCTGTCCACTCTGGCCACCTGTACGTCGAAGCCCCCGTGGTACGGAGCAGGACATCGTTCCCGGCGGCGTTGAGGTCGCCAAAGTTGATCGCGATCGGGCGACGCGTTGAACAGCCGCCCTGACCCGGTGGCTGGACCCGCACATAGGGCCCTCGGTGTCGGTGGGCGTCAGTAGCCTGCTGCTATGAAGCCGGACGACTTCTTCAAGGTGGAGCAAGATCCCGGGTGGTCGATGAACGGAGACCCGTGGTCGTCGTGGGGGCCGCGCTTGGATGCTGGGTTGATCACTGAACTCAGGACCAAGGCGCCGGAGGGGATATCCGACCTCGACGCGGCCCAGGGCCTCACGCGCCTTGCACACGCAGAACTTGAGGAGTACGGCACAGGTGGTGGGTGCCGGCTTCAAGAGGATGAGATTGCCGAATGCCTTCGGACCCTCAAGGCTTTGCTCCGTCGGCTCGGTATTGCCTTCAACCCGCCCTTTCGGGACTTTCGGAGCTTCCACGGCTACTGGAGCCGCAATGACATGGGCGGAAGCTGGGCCGCGCGGCGCGGGTACCTGAACGAGCTGTTTGCCCCGGTATGGGTGCAGCTTGATGAGTTTGAGGCCAGCTGCACTGGAGACAGCGGGCTGCGGGGTATCGACGGCGGACTCAAGAACATCATCTTCGCTTCCACCGGCCTCAAGCCGGAGATCGTAATCGACCAGGTCGTGGACGGTGCGATCGAGATCGTCGAGCACGCGGACACCTGCCTCGTCTACAACCGCCCGCTGACCGACGCCGGTCTCACCTGGGGCGAACTCATCGACTGGTGGCGTGCACAGAACGACATGGAGGGCGCCGACGACAGCTCTGTGGCCCGATCGCTCTACGAACGGCTGAAGGCATCACTCGCCTCAGAGGCCGAGCGCTTCCTCTTCCACGCCTTTGCCAGCCGCTACGCCGAACCCGACGCCATGTCGCAGCCCGCGCTCCTGCCCCAGGTCTACCTCCACTTCGACCCGCTCACCGAGCGGCAGCGGCGGCTCCTGAAGAAGCCTCGCCGACTCGCGCGAGAACGCATGGACTTCCTGCTCTTGCTGCCCGCTGGCGTGCGGGTCGTGATCGAGGTCGACGGCAAGCAGCACTACGCGCGGGAGGTTCCCCCTGGATCAGGCAAGTGGGAGGCGGCGGCAGACCTCTACTCCGAGATGGCCGCGGAAGACCGTGCACTCCGGCTCAAGGGCTACGAGGTCTTCCGCTTCGGCGGGAAGGAGATACTCGACGCTCGCGACGACCTCTCGTTTATCCGCAGGTTCTTCTCGGATCTTGAGCAGCTCTACTGGAGTCGTCCCAGCACGTGAGCAGGCCGTAGGCACGCCCCGCTGCCGGACCGAGCGGGGGACCTCGCCGTCTGGCACTCAGCGGACGTCGCGATCGGCTCCACGAACGCTCCACCAACCGACATGGCTCCGGTAGATAGCGGTCCGGCAGCGAGAACGGCCGAACGTCCCCCTCCGGTATCCGCCCCTGCTCCGGGGTTATGCATCCGGGCCGCCGACTCCAGGCATTCGGCGAGCCGGTCGAGCTTGCGGTATGCCGCTTCCTCGCCCTCGCGGCTTGGGGTCGGCATGGCCCCTCCGCCGTACTGCTCCAGTGCGGCATGGCCCGCATCCGCGCGTGCGATACCGGGTAGCCCGGAGCGTCGCTGTAGACGCGGCTCATCCCATGGCCGAACTGGTCGGCGTTGATCAGACGTCCCGCCGGATTCGGTGCGTCGAGCCCCCCGTTTCGTGCACGTCCGGATCGGGAGCGAGGGGACTGTACTTCTCGGGACCCATAGGACCCTCCTCGGTGTCGTCGCTGCTGGGGCAACACGAGTGCAGAGCCAGGCTGGCGTCCGAGTGAGGCACGAAGCTGAGACCGAGTGATCGTCCATGACCAGCGTAAGCGTCCCGAGGCCGAGGCGGTACTCGCCGTCAGATCACTCCCATCGCGGGCTGCTCGGTGGCGGAGTAGCCGGACTGCCGGCCGCTGTAGTTGTACGATTCCCCCAGTCTCTGCAGTGCCAGATATCCCGCGATATTTGCTGCGGAAACAGGAGGTGCGATCCTCCTCCGCCCCGCGATCATGTCCGACATGAACGAGGACGTCGAACAGGACAACCGGCTCGCGTACGCCGGACTCACCGCGCTCGCCGAGCTTATGGAGACCGTGGGGAGCAAGCTCAACCCCGACGAGGACAACCGCCGCTACTACGTCGCATGGGGCCTCCTCGCGGCCATGCACCGCCAAGCCGCCGCTGTCGTATTGCTGCACCGGAAGGGCTTCGGCCACGAGGCCGCCCCCAACCGCCGCGCGCTCATAGAACACATGGCACAGATCCGTTGGCTCGCCGAAGACGGCGCGGACGCGGTCGACACCATGAACCTGGCCCTGAAGCACAGCCAGAAAAAGCTCCGGGACGCCGCCGACCTCGCCGGCCTGCCGTACGACCCCACGATCCCCGACCTCGTCCAGGCCGCCGAAATCCCGTCCAACCCGGCCAACCAGTTCATCAACCTGAACCCGCTCCTCAAGCGGCTCGGCGCCCCGCTGCTCGCCGCGTGGATCGGCGAGACCCAGCTCGCCCACCCGACGCTCACCGCCGCACAGTGCTTCTTCGACGACACTGCCGACGACAAGGTGGTGCTCCATGGCGAGCCGACCCTCCGCCACGGCGCGGCCAACCCTGCCGACTGCTCGCCCTACATCGCCTTCGTGCTCATGTGGACGGCGATGGACGCCTTCAGCCACCTCATGAAGGGGCAGCCCTGGAGCGAGGGGCTCCAGCGCATCGCGGCCGAGGGCGGGCTCGACGGGTCCCAGCCCGGGATCGGATCTGACGAGGACGTGGCGGGGTAGACCACGGAGATTAGCGAGCTCTCTGGCGCCCTCTTCAGGGTTACGGGGGTGACCCTGAAGTGACGGCTGGCTGCATGTGATTTCGTTAGGAGACTGCTACTTGCCGCGGAGTTCATCGATCCGCTGTTGTTCCCAGTAGTCCAGGATCGTTTCGAGGCGCCTGACGGACGGCTCGATGCGGTTGAGGGCCCGGTCTAGGTTGATGAACGGAATCATCAGCCCGGTGAGCGATGACGTCTTGGATTTCAGTCCCTCCGCTTGCTTCGCCCAGGACGGCAGGTGCTTGGACACGTCGGTGAGGCCGGTCAGCATTCTGGCCATGTCGTCATCTGGGAGGGAGGCATCCGCTTTCCCGGAGCTGTCGACGGCTAACAGTTGCCGCGCGGTGGCCACAGCCGCAACAACGGCATGTATCCGCTTCACCGCGTGACCATGGAACCGGCGGGCCATCGCTTTGACATCGACATCGACGCCTTCGATGAGCTGGCCCCGAAGCTGCTGCGGCGTTACGACGCGGTCAGATTTCGATGACGCCATGACCCACATGATCGGGCGATGCCGGCCGATAAGTTCATTAGCCAAAACCCTGTAGGCCAGTACCAGATCTGAGATCAAATCAGATTCCAGTGTGTCTCGGTGGTATGCGGCGTTGCGGTACTGGTGCAGCCGGTCGAGCACTTCGCGTTCCTGGGCTGTCAGCACGCCTTTCTGCTTAAGGAACTTGGTCTTCTCGTGCAGGCGGTCATCGATGGCCTTGCGTCGTTCAGGCCCCACGTGATCGTCGACCAACTGGCTCAGCTCCTCGGTGAGCTCCCCACCACCGTCACGGAACTCACGAATCTCCGCGATGATGCTGTCAGCGACCTGGAGCGCGAGCCGGGCGTTGACCTCGCGGCCGATGACCACCTCCACCAGGTGGTCCAGGAGGATGAGAGCAAGACGGTTGTGTGCCTGGTCGCCAGCCTCGGCGCATCGCCGGATCTCGGTTATCTCAACCGCGAGCCAGTTCCACTGTTCGGCCTCGTGTACGGTCGCGCGGTCCCAGTCGGTTGCGAAAGGCTGCATAGGCATGACAAGAGTCTCCCACTGCCTGCCTGGCAGACCGTTTTAAAGGGTTCTCCCGCAACCCTGAAGATCCCTCACTGGCGTCCGTTTGGGCCTGAATGGATGGGTTGTGGTTAAGTCTGAAAGTCGCACCAGGGCCGTTCAAGTCCGTTCAGCGGCGGTCGGCTGGCGACTCGCCCCCGGCGGGGGATCGGATTCACCGGAAAACGATCAGGCTTCGGCTGGCAACCACAAGACGTGGTTGGTGTCGAGGTCTTCCACCCTCACCCACTCAGATTGGGGAATGGAGCGCTCCACCACGTGCCAGTGAGCACTGCTCTTGTTGTCATGGGACAGATATGTCCCCTCTGGTCGCGACACTGGGATCCCCCACGAGATGTGGGCGTTGGCGGGCACATGGTCCTTGCCCCACGTGTGCCAGTTGTGGACCTCCGCCTCGGGCACGCTCACCTGGATCCGCACGGTGTAGTCCTCGCGCAAGGCCCACGGCAGGAGCTCGCGGTTCGGCGCGTCCATGAGATGGACCGTGGGCACCACGTCCGGCCCGGCAGCCGTCCAACGAGGCTCAAGGATCGCAGACGAGGCAATCGCGGGCCAGTGCTCGGGCTTCGTGAAGTGGTAAAAGGGTTATCGCCATGGCGGGGACTCTACGGTTTGGTGGCGGATCGTGCGTACACCTGCTCGGCGATCCGTCCCCTTCCAGGCTCGTGCAGGTGGAGACGACATCAGTAGGCTGGTGCCGCCTCGACTGTCAGCATCCCTCGGTATGTTGATCCGACGGGCGAGTGTTGGGAGGGGCAGTGGCGGAGCAGCCGATCAGGTCCGGCGCGTGGGTGCCGGTCGCACGCACGTACGACGAGATCATCAACGACGGCCAAGCGTCGGAGGAAGACAGGCGGCGAGCGAAAGCGGATTCGCTGTTGGGGCACATGGCTGCTCTGCTCTTCCAGCGAGGGGAGCTGCCTCACGTGGAGCTGCTGCGCCAGGTTCGCAGTGCGGAGATCGAAGACGACTACGAGAACAGGAGCATCGATCTCTGGTTGGAGTTCGATCCGGCCGACTACGCCAGTCTTGCCGAGGATGCTCAGGAGGCGTTGCGTCAGGTGTTCAGCCGGGTCTCCGCGCGCCTTGATTACGGCGTGGACTGGATTGGCTTTCGCGAGACGATGCCGCGTGTCGGGCCTGACTGGCGCGAGCGGTTGGAAGCGATGATGAGCGGCGATCGACCGGCAAATCAGGCACGACGGGTGATGCCAGAGAAGCCTACGTTTGTCGAGGATCGTCTGGCCTTCACGAACGCTGGCGAGCTGTGCGTGTACCGCGCGTTGAAACACATCCAGGAGAGCGAACTGCCTGCCGAAGAGACCATCTCGATCTTCCCTTTGCCGTACGGACGGGTCGCCGGACACACGTGGGAGCCGGACCTGGTGGTCACGTACAGAGGTCGTGCAGGCGTTCTGGAGATCGATGGACCTCATCATCGGGTCCGCAGAGCTGTCGACACCTCGCGCGACCACCTTTTGAGGGACGCTGGCTTCGCCTTTGTGGACCGATTGCCGGTCGAGGTGGTCGATAACCCGAAGGAGCTGATGGCGTCCCTCATGCGCTTCCTGAGGCGTCTGCGTGAAACGAGCTGACGGAGCGTGTTGATGACCGGTTCCGGCGATGCGAAGGGACCGATCACCAGCCCCCGCCGGCTGCCCGGGGGCGGTGTATGTCCCGGAAGAGACCCTGCAGGCCGCGGCCCTGGCAGCGCTCTGCGGAAACGGGATGCCATCGGTGCCGCGCCTGCAGCGCGGATGGGCGCCCGCCACGGGTTGGGCCGTGCGACGATGCCGGTATGAACAGACTGGCTAACGCACAGTCGCCCTACCTACTCCAGCACGCCTCCAATCCAGTGGACTGGTGGCCATGGGGAGAGGGGGCGATGACGGAAGCTAAGCGGCGGGACGTGCCCATTCTCTTGAGTGTGGGCTATGCGTCCTGCCACTTATGCTTCTGATAATTTACTGGTGTCATGTCATGGCGCGGGAGTCCTTCGAGGATGCGGAGACCGCCGCGTACATGAACGCGCACTTCGTCTGCGTGAAGGTGGACCGTGAGGAGCGGCCCGATGTGGACGCCGTGTACATGGAGGCCGTGCAGGCGGCCACCGGGCACGGGGGGTGGCCCATGACGGTGTTCCTGACGCCCGGGGGTGAGCCCTTCTACTTCGGTACGTACTTCCCGCCCCGGCCGCTGCACGGCACGCCCGCCTTCCGGCAGGTTCTCGAAGGGGTGCGGGCCGCCTGGGCCGACCGCCGTGAGGAGGTCGCCGACGTGGCCGCGCGGGTCACGGCCGACCTCACCGGCCGGGGGCTCGGGCTGCCCGCGGACGCGTCGCCGCCCGGCCCCGACGCGCTCGGCGCGGCCCTGCTCGGCCTCACGCGCGACTACGACTCACGCCACGGGGGTTTCGGCGGCGCGCCCAAGTTCCCCCCGGTCATGGTCCTGGAGTTCCTGCTCCGCCACCACGCCCGCACCGGCGCCGAGGGTGCCCTCCAGATGGCCGCCGACACCGCCGAGCACATGGCGCGCGGCGGCATCTACGACCAGCTCGGCGGCGGCTTCGCCCGCTACGCGGTCGACCGCGAGTGGATCGTGCCCCACTTCGAGAAGATGCTCTCGGACAACGCCCTCCTGTGCCGCTTCTACGCCCACCTGTGGCGGGCCACCGGTTCTGCCCTCGCCCGGCGCGTCGCCCTGGAGACCGCCGACTTCCTCGTCCGTGAACTGCGCACCCCCGAGGGCGGCTTCGCCTCCGCGCTCGACGCCGACAGCGACGACGGCACGGGCCGCCACGTCGAAGGCGCCTCCTACGTGTGGACCCCGGAGCAACTGCGCGAGGTCCTCGGCGAGGACGACGCCGCCCTCGCCGCCGCCCACTACGGCGTCACCCCCGAGGGCACCTTCGAGCACGGCAGCTCCGTGCTCAGGCTGCCCCGCACGGACGGCTTCGACAGTCCGCCCGTCGACGCCGCCCGCCTCGACCGCATCCGGCGCGCCCTGCTCGCCGCGCGCGACGAACGCCCCGCCCCGGGCAGGGACGACAAGGTCGTCGCCGCCTGGAACGGCCTCGCCATCGCCGCGCTCGCCGAGACCGGCGCCTACTTCGACCGCCCCGACCTCGTCGAAGCCGCCCTCGGCGCCGCCGACCTCCTCGTCCGCGTCCACCTCGACACCCACGGCCGCCTGAGCCGCACGTCCCGCGACGGCCGTACCGGCTCCAACACCGGAGTCCTGGAGGACTACGCCGACGTCGCCGAGGGCTTCCTCACCCTCGCCTCCGTCACCGGCGAGGGCGTGTGGACGGACTTCGCGGGGCTGCTGCTCGACCACGTCCTCGACCGCTTCCGTGACGACAGCGGAGCCCTCTACGACACCGCCGCCGACGCCGAAACCCTCATCCACCGCCCCCAGGACCCCACCGACAACGCCACCCCCTCCGGCTGGAACGCCGCCGCCGGCGCCCTGCTCACCTACGCCGCCCTCACCGGCTCCACCCCTCACCGCGCCGCCGCCGAACAGGCCCTCTCCGTCGTCCGCGCGCTGGCCCCCCGTGCCCCCCGCTTCGTCGGCCACGGCCTCGCGGTCGCCGAGGCCCTCCTCGCGGGCCCCTACGAGGTCGCCGTGGTCGGCGCCCCCGAGGACCCGCGCACGCGAGCCCTCCACCGCACCGCCCTCCTCGCCACCTCGCCCGGCACGGTCGTCGCCGCGGGCCCCCCTTCCCCGGACCCCGAGTTCCCGCTCCTCGCCGACCGCCCCCTGGTCGACGGCACCCCGGCCGCCTACCTCTGCCGAGGCTTCGTCTGCGACCGCCCCGAAACGGACCCGGACGAGGTCGCGAGGCGACTGGGCAGCCACGAGGCGTAGTACCACCGTGCCGGGGCGTCGTTCCCGGCGGAGTGGCGGACGCGCGGAAGCTGCACGGGGCAGGCGCGCGGGGCTTTCCGGACGGCGCGCGGGCGCTCCGGACCGGGCAGGGTGCCTGGCTCGCGCCGCACGCGGGCGGGGAGGCGCCGCTTCGGGGCGGGTCCGGCTCGCGCGGGTCGCGGTGCGCAGGCGCGGGACGAGCCCCAACGTGCCCTGCCGGGGCGGGAATCGCCGCTACGGGCGCTCGCTTCCGGCGGCAGTGCGAGCCCCCCGGCCGCGAGAGGCGCCCGTGCGTGACGGGTCCTGGTCAGGCGTTAGCTCCTCTCCTCCGCCCCCTGCCCCCGCCCCTCATCCCTCCCTTGCCCCCGCGCCCCCACCCGCAGCGCGCCGATCGTGCCGAGCCCCGCGCTCCCCGCGAGGGCGAGGGCGAGGGCCGGTCCCGCTCCCGTCCCACGTGGGGGAGTCCCACCGTGGCCGCGTACGCCACCGCCGTATCGCGGACCGCTGCCTCCCGCGCGGGCGCCCACACAAGGGAGACCCCGACGGCTCGGGCTCCCCTGGGGAGGATCGCCCCGCCACGGAGGGCCCGCGTCTCGTCGTGGGGCGGGGCCCCGACCGCTCCGTCCGCGCGGAGCGCGGGCCGGAGCAGGCGGCTCCCCGTGGCACCGGGAGCGGAGGTGTCGGCCGCCGCGAGTACGGCGGCCGGTGAGATGTCCGGGCTCGGCGTCACCGCGTCCGGGCAGTAAGGCGGCGGGCGGCGCGGCATCGACCGCAGGGCGCGCGTGGGTGCGTACGCCCGTGAGGCCGTGAGCGGCGGCGCACATCCTCGCGCGCCACTCTGTGGTGGTGCGGGCCGCGAGGGCGAGCGGGGTCATGTGGGGGCCTCCGCCTCCGGGTCCTGGCCGACCGTCCGCAGCGCCTCCCTGACGATGCGGGCCAGGCCGTCGTGGTGGGCGCCACGCCAGTAGACCCTTTCGCAGGCGGGGCATTCCGCGTAGACGTCGTACGTGTCGCGGGTGCCGGCGGCGATGCGGTCGGCCACGTCCGCCGGGGTGGCCGGGCGCAAGGGGGCGTTGCAGGCGGTGCAGCGGGTCCACGGGTGCAGTCGGGGGCGGAACCTGTCCAGGACGTCGGGGAGTTGTTCCTCCGGGCGGTGGCTGTACACGTACGCCCCGGCCCACAGCTCACGGCGGTGCAGCAGGCCCCGGTCGCGGCTGAGCAGCACGCGGTGTTCAGCCGCCGAGCGGGCGGCGAGGGCGGGGTCGCCCGGGTCCTCCCGCTGGTAGGCGGTGTCCACCCCGAGCAGGCGCAGGCGGCGCGCGAGCGTGCCGAGGTGGACGTCGAGGAGGAAGCGGAGCGGGGCGCCCGGTGCTCGCTGGGGGCGGTCGACGGGGGCGACGGCGATGTGCTCACCGCCCGTTGGTATGAGGGAGACCGGCACGGCTCTCCCGTCGCGGGTGAGACCGCCCACCTCGGTGAGCGGCACGCCGAGCGACTCCACGAGGTGCCCCAGCGTGGAGACACCGTCCGCGCGCGACGTCAGGGTCAGGCGCCCCTGGGGGAGGAAGGTCTCCATGCCGGGCGCGAAGGTGAGGACGAGGTCGGTTCCGTTCACGCCCACAGACTTGCACGGGCTCCGGACAGACTGCCGAACGTTGTCCACAGGAGCTGTGGATCATCAGCTCGTCACATCACCTGCCGGAGCCCCGCACCCTCACGCGTGCTGGTACGCCACCAGCGAGATCCCCACGTAGTGCACGACGAACGCCGCGAGCGTGAGGGAGTGGAAGACCTCGTGGAACCCGAACCAGCGCGGCGACGGGTTGGGCCGCTTGATCCCGTAGATCACGCCGCCCGCGCTGTAGAGCAGCCCGCCGACGATCACGAGGACGAGCACCGCGACGCCGCCCGCGCGCATGAAGTCCGGCAGGAAGAAGACCGCCGCCCAGCCCATCGCGATGTAGCAGGGCGTGTAGAGCCAGCGCGGGGCGCCCACCCAGAAGACCCGGAAGGCGATGCCCGCGGCTGCCGCGGCCCAGACCGCCCACAGCAGCCACGTGCCCTTGCCGTCCGGCAGCAGGAGCAGCGTGAGCGGCGTGTACGTGCCCGCGATGATCAGGAAGATGTTGGCGTGGTCCAGCCTGCGCAGCACCGCCCCGGCGCGTGGCCCCCAGTTCCCCCGGTGGTACAGCGCGCTCACGCCGAAGAGCAGGCATGCCGTCAGGACGTAGATCGCGCAGGCGACGCGCCCCCTCCCCGAGTCCGCGAAGGCGGTCAGGACGAGACCCGCCACCACGACCGCGGGGAACATCACCGCGTGCAGCCAGCCGCGCATCCGCGGCTTGACCAGGGCCGGAAGGGCGAGAGCCGGGGGCGCGGAGGCGGTCTCCGTCATCGCCCCGGAGGAGTCGGGAGCGGGCGTCGGGTCGTGTTGCGTGGTCATCTGCCGCGTGTCCTTCGAGCCGGTGTCCGGGAGAGGAGAAGTGTGCGCGTGTCCGTCCCGCACGAGCGAATCGGCGGGGACGGGGGCCGAGGGGTGAACAGGGAGCGGGGCGGGAGCCGGGGCGGTCCGCCCGGCCGGTCGGGAACGGCCCGCGTCGCCCCGGGAGCGGGCGCGGTCCTGTCGGCATCGTAGCGAGGCCGGTTGAACGCCCGGCGTCCCGCCTGCTCAAAGGACGCACGGCGTCCGTGTGCCGTACGGGGCACGCGCCTCACGCCCGTACGACACCGTCCCGCGCATGCCGGTACGGGGCCACCGCCCCAGCCGTGTCCCGCGTCACTCCGCTCACATGGGCGGCCCCCTGGACAGATGCGCGGGAAAGGCGCAGGATCATATGAGTGCGGTCGGCACCGGATGAGCGGCTACGAGAGCGTCCGGGTCGCAGCCCCCACGGGGCAGACAGACTTCTCACCCTCGCTTAGGAGCAATTCGTGGCGCGCGACATCGCGGCTCCCCTGTCCTCCGACACTCTCGGCACGACCAACGGCATCCCCCACCCCGGAACCGCTGCCGACACCCCGCCGACCAGGCACGCCGAGCTGCGCGCCTGGGTCGCGGAGATCGCCGCCCTCACCGAGCCGGACCGGGTGGTGTGGTGCGACGGCTCGGAGGCGGAGTACGACCGGCTCGCCACCGAGCTCGTGCGCAAGGGCACCTTCCGCAAGCTCGACCCGACGCTCCGCCCGAACTCGTACTACGCCGCCTCGGACCCCTCCGACGTCGCGCGCGTCGAGGACCGGACCTTCATCTGCTCCGAGAAGGAGGCGGACGCGGGCCCCACGAACCACTGGCAGGACCCGGCCGTCATGCGCGAGACGTTCCAGGGCGGGAACGGTGTCTTCCGCGGCTCGATGCGCGGGCGCACGATGTACGTCGTGCCGTTCTGCATGGGGCCGCTCGGCTCGCCGCTCTCCGCGATCGGTGTCGAGCTGACCGACTCCGCGTACGTCGCCGTGTCGATGCGCACCATGACGCGCATGGGGCGGGCCGTGCTCGACGAACTCGGCGAGGACGGCTTCTTCGTCAAGGCCGTGCACAGCGTCGGCGCCCCGCTCGCCGCGGGCGAGGCGGACGTGCCGTGGCCCTGCAACCCCACCAAGTACATCTCGCACTTCCCCGAGGACCGCGAGATCTGGTCGTACGGCTCCGGCTACGGCGGCAACGCGCTGCTCGGCAAGAAGTGCTACGCGCTGCGCATCGCCTCCGTCATGGCGCGCGACGAGGGCTGGCTCGCCGAGCACATGCTCATCCTCAAGCTCACGCCGCCGCGCGGTGAGGCGAAGTACGTCGCCGCCGCCTTCCCGAGCGCCTGCGGCAAGACGAACCTCGCGATGCTGGAGCCGACCGTCAGGGGCTGGACCGTCGAGACCATCGGCGACGACATCGCCTGGATGCGCTTCGGCGAGGACGGCAGGCTCTACGCGATCAACCCCGAGGCGGGCTTCTTCGGCGTCGCCCCCGGCACGGGTGAGCACACCAACGCCAACGCCATGAAGACCCTGTGGGGCAACGCGGTCTTCACCAACGTCGCGCTCACCGACGACGGCGACGTGTGGTGGGAGGGCATGACCGAGGAGCCGCCCGCGCACCTCACCGACTGGCGCGGCGACGACTGGACGCCCGCGAGCGACACCCCCGCCGCGCACCCCAACGCGCGCTTCACCGTGCCCGCCGCGCAGTGCCCGATCATCGCGCCCGAGTGGGAGGACCCGAAGGGCGTGCCGATCTCGGCGATCCTCTTCGGCGGGCGCCGCGCCAGCGCCGTACCGCTCGTCACCGAGTCCTTCGACTGGAACCACGGCGTCTTCCTCGGCGCCAACGTCGCGAGCGAGAAGACCGCCGCCGCCGAGGGCAAGGTCGGCGAACTGCGCCGCGACCCCTTCGCCATGCTGCCGTTCTGCGGCTACAACATGGGCGACTACATGGGGCACTGGATCGACGTCGCCAAGGGCAAGGACCCGGAGAAGCTGCCGAGGATCTACTACGTCAACTGGTTCCGCAAGGACGGCACCGGGCGCTTCGTGTGGCCCGGCTTCGGCGAGAACAGCCGCGTCCTGAAGTGGATCGTGGACCGGCTCGACGGGCGCGCCGAGGGCGTCGAGAGTCCCATCGGCGTCCTGCCCGCGAAGGGCGCCCTGGACACCGAGGGCCTCGACCTCTCCGCCTCCGACCTCGACCACCTGCTCACGGTCGACAAGGACGTGTGGCGCGAGGAGGCCGCGCTCGTCCCCGAGCACCTCAACACCTTCGGCGAGCACACGCCGGAGGAGCTGTGGGAGGAGTACCGGGCGCTGGTGCGGCGCCTCGGCTGACGCGGCCGGTCCGCCGGTTCCGGTCGGCCGGTGACGGTCCGGTCGGCCGGTGACAGTCCGCCGGTGCCGGTCGGCCGGGGTGCTGGCCGGCAGATGAACCCCAAGGGGCGGGGCCCCTCGCACAAAGGCGTGCGAGGGGCCCCGTCTCTTGTCACCGGCGCTGGTCGGCCCTGGTTCCGCGTACGGACGGCTCAGGCCGCGAGCGCCGTGGGTGCTACGGACCCGGTGGAGCCGGCTGCCGCCGCGTGGGCCTCCATGCGGCGGGCGGCCAGGATCGCCGCGCCCGTGTCGGCGCGCGAGGCCGCGACGACGAGGGCGCGTCCGGCGAGGGCGTGGGCGCGCCGGTGCAGGGCCGCGAGGTCGGTCCCGCGGACCGCTCCGGCGACGGCGCGTACGGGGCTGCCACCGCGCAGCCTGCGGAGGTGGGCGCTCAGTTCCCCGCCCGCTTCGCCCAGCTCGGCCGCCTCGTCGGCGGGGGAGAGGGCACGCAGCGCGTCGGTGAGCGCGAGCAGCGCCGCGAGGTGCCCGGCGAGCTGGATGTCCAGTTCCTCCTCACGCGAGTGACGGGGGAAACGGGACTGCTCGCCGGAGGTGGAATGAATGGATTTGGTGCGGATCGGCTCGTACACGAAGGACCTCCAGGGTTGCCTGAGAGCATCCTACCTTGGAATCCGTCTAACTTAGAATCCGTCCAGAGAAGGAGTTCGTAGCGACTGGGGGGGCGCGGTGTCCGCTCGGGCCCGGCCGTATCCGCTCAGCTCTGTCCGTACCCGCTCAGGAAGTGGCCGATCCGGCCCACGGCCTCTGTCAGGTCCTGCACGCTCGGCAGCGTGACGATCCGGAAGTGATCGGGTTCGGGCCAGTTGAAACCCGTTCCCTGGACGACCATGATCTTCTCCTTGCGGAGCAGATCGAGGACCATCTCGCGGTCGTCCTTGATCTTGAAGACCTTCGGGTCGAGGCGCGGGAAGAGGTAGAGCGCGCCCCGGGGCTTCACGCAGGTCACGCCGGGGATCTGGGTGAGGAGTTCGTACGCGGTGTCGCGCTGCTCGCGCAGCCGCCCGCCCGGCAGGACCAGCTCGTCGATCGACTGCCGCCCGGTGAGCGCGGCGACGACGCCGTGCTGTCCCGGCATGTTGGCGCACAGCCGCATGTTCGCCAGGATGTTCAGCCCCTCCAGGTAGGAGGTGGCGTGGGCGCGCGGCCCGGAGACGACCATCCAGCCCACGCGGTAACCGGCCACGCGGTACGCCTTCGACATGCCGTTGAACGTGAGCGTCAGCAGGTCGGGGGCGAGCGCGGCGGTCGGGGTGTGCGTGGCGCCGTCGTAGAGGATCTTGTCGTAGATCTCGTCGGAGCAGACGAGCAGGTTGTGGCGGCGGGCGATGTCGGCGAGGCCGCGCACCATCTCGTCGTCGTAGACGGCACCCGTGGGGTTGTTCGGGTTGATGATGACGAGCGCCTTGGTCCGGTCGGTGACCTTGCGCTCGACGTCGGCGAGGTCCGGCATCCAGTCGGACTGCTCGTCGCAGCGGTAGTGGACGGGGGTGCCCCCGGCGAGCGAGACGGCGGCGGTCCACAGCGGGTAGTCGGGCGCGGGGACCAGGACCTCGTCCCCGTCGTCGAGCAGGCCCTGCATGGCCATGACGATCAGCTCGGAGACGCCGTTGCCGATGAAGACGTTCTCGACGTCGGACTCGACGCCGAGGGTCTGGTAGTGCATCGTGACCGCGCGGCGGGCGGCGAGCAGGCCCTTCGCGTCGCCGTAGCCGTGCGCCGAGGAGACGTTCCGGAGGATGTCCTCCAGGATCTCGGGCGGCGTCTCGAAACCGAAGGCCGCCGGGTTCCCGGTGTTGAGCTTGAGGATGCGGTGGCCCGCCGCCTCCAGTCGCATCGCCTCGTCGAGCACCGGGCCGCGGATTTCGTAACAGACATTGGCGAGCTTCGCCGACTGGATCACCTGCATGCCGGTCACCTTACGACCGTGTTAACCCGCCCGCATGACGTATACGGCCGGGCGGGACGGCCCCGCGCGAGCGACGGCTTCCATTCGTACGTGCCCGGCGGTGGAGGCCGTGGCTCTGCGGGGCGGCGGCAGCTCTACGGCTTGGATTCCCACCTATGGGGGAGGGATTTCACCTGTACGGGTGAGTTCGGACACCTGCGGGATCTCGGCGGGGGCCGCCTCCGTTCCCCGGACAAGACACGGAGAGGTTCAGGAGAGGTTCAGGAAGGGGGTGGGGTGGGCCAGCCGGGGCAGCGGCCCGTGGTCTCCAGGAGCAGGCCGATCCGCTCGGGCGGCACGGGGCGCGAGTAGAGGTAGCCCTGCCCCATGTCGCAGCCCATCGCCCGCAGTCGTTCGGCCTGGCCCCTGGTCTCGACGCACTCGGCGGTCACGGTGAGGCCCAGCCGGTGGGCGAGGCCGACCAGGGCCTCCACGATCACCTCGTCCGCCGGGCGCCCCTCGGCGGTCGTGGACCGGGCGGGGCCGCCCGCGATCACGGTGGCCGCTTCCCGGTCCCTGGAGCCGGGGGCTGCCGAGCGGTCGGGGGCGGTGAGCGGGCCGGGGACGGGGGCGGCGGTGGCGGCTCCGGGAGCGGGGGCTCCAATGGCGGCCGGGGGCTCGGCTTCCGGCGTCTCGGCTCCCGGCGCCTTAGCTCCCGGGGGCTCGGCTTCCTGGGGCTCGGCTCCCTGCGCGGCGCCGGTGAAAGGGAACCCTCGTACGAACGAACCGTCCAGCTTCAGGACGGAGACAGGGAGGCGACTGAGGTAGGAGAGATTGGAGTAGCCGGTGCCGAAATCGTCGATGGCGATCCGCACCCCCATGTCGCTCAGTTCCTGGAGGGCCCGCAGGGGGCGGCCGGTCTGCCCGACCACCTCGGACTCGGTCAGCTCCAGTTGCAGCAGGGACGGCGGGAGCCGGGTCTCGGCGAGCACGTCGGCGACGTCGGCCACGACGTCGGAGTCCCACAACTGCCGCACCGTGACGTTGACGCTGACGTAGGGGGGCCGCGCTCCGGGGCGGGCGAGCTGCCAGCTACGGGCCTGCGCGCAGGCGGTGCGCAGCACCCAGCGGCCCAGCTCGACGATGGAGCCGTCCCGCTCGGCGACGTCGATGAAACGGTTCGGGGCGAGCCGGCCGAAGCGGGGGTGCCGCCACCGCACCAGGGCCTCGACGCCGTGCAGGGTGCCGTCCGCGAGGGCGACGAGGGGCTGGTACTCCAGCTCGAACTCGCCGTCGCGCACGGCGGGGCGCAGCGCGGTGGCGAGCAGGTCCTGGTGCGCGCCGTCCTCGCAGCGGGCGGAGTCGAACAGGGCCCACCTGCCCCGGCCCTCGGCCTTGGCCCAGCCGAGCGCGGTGGTGACGGCGCGCAGCAGCTCGGCGGGGCTCGTCTCGCGGGCGCGCAGCTCGGCGACTCCGGCGGAGGCGGAGACGGCGAGGCGGCGCCCGGCGATGTCGTACGGCTCGCGCAGTTCGCGCAGCACCGTCGCGGCCAGCTCGGTGAGCTGCCCGGGGCCCGTCGTCTCGCCGACGAGGAGCGCGAACTCGTCGCCGCCGAGCCGGGCGAGTACGGGGGCCTCGCCGTGCGCGGACGCGAGGAGCGGGGCGAGGCGGGCGAGGCGGGCGGCCACCGCGCGGAGCAGGTGGTCGCCGACGAGGTGGCCGTGGGCGGTGTTGACGTGCCGGAAGCCGTCGAGGCCGAGGACGCAGAGGCCGACGCGGCCCCGGCCGCCGCGCAGCCCGTGCTCCTCCAGCGTGTCCGCGAGGCGGTCGAGAAAATGGGCGCGGCCCGCGAGCCGGGTGAGCGGATCCTCCCGTTCGGCCGTGCGCAGGCGGGCTCTGAGGTCGTGGCCGAGGCTCGTGTCGCGGACCGTGAGGAGGGCGCCGCGCACGGACGCGAGGTAGTCGAGGCGCAGCTCGGCCCAAGTCTCGCCGCCCCGGGGTGACGCGATACGCCGGGTGCAGACGAGGTGGTGACGGCGACCGGTGAAGACCTCGGGGAGCCCGGGGGTCGTGTGCGGGGTGAGGCCGAGGACGGTGAGGTGGGTGAGGGGACGGCCCGGGAGCGAGGCGGCGGGAAGCGCGAGGTAGTCGTGCAGGGCGGGATTGGCCGTGGTGATGGTCCCCGCTTCGTCGACGAGGGCCATCGGCAGCGGGGCCGCGTCGAAGGCGGCGCGGTGGGGGGCGTCGGGCGGGGGGTCCGTGGGTGCGGGGGCCGGGGGGGTGGATGTCCGGGGTGGGACGGTCTGGTGCGCGGTGTTCGGAGGTGCGGGGGGTCGGGGCGCGGAGGCGGGCGGTGGTGCTGGCCAGAGACCGGGGCCGGGGGCCGGGGCGTCCTGCGCGAGGGGGGCGGAGGGCGTGGTGAGGGAGGGGTGCGGGGCGGGTGCGTGCGGGGGGCCCGGAGGTGCGGCGGCCGAGTCCGGGTCAGCGGGTGCGGGTGCGGGTGCGGGGGAGTGGTGCGTGGGGGCCGGGGGCGTGGATGCCCGGGGTGGGGCGGTCTCGTGCGCGGTGTTCGGGGGTGCGGGGGGTCGGGGCGCGGGGGCGGGCGGTGGTGCTGGCCAGAGACCCGGGACGGGAGGCGGGGGCGGCCTGCGCGAGGGAGGTGGAGGGCGCGGCGAGCGAGGGATACGGGTACGGGGCGGGTGCGTGCGGGGTGCCCGGGGATGCGGCGGCCGAGTCCGGGTGCGCGGTCGTGGGCACGGGGGGCTGCGGCGTGCCCGGCAGAGGAGTGCGGTCCTCGGGGTGGGGGCGGGCCTGGGTGCGGGGGAGGGAGTGCTCGGGGAGGATGGGGAGGCCCTCGGCGAGGACGGTGAGGTGGCGGCCGGCGCCCAGGTGTTCGCGGGGGGCCGCGTGGCGTGCCCGGGACGGCGACGGCAGTTCGGAGGAGGCGGGACGGGCGCGGGTGGGGCGGTGCCCGGAGTGCGGGGACGGGTCACGGCGGGGCGGCTCGGCGCCGGGCCGGGCGGGGACGTCGTGCTCGTGGGAGTGCGGCGCCTGGAGCGGAGCCGGGGTGCGGGCGCGGGAGGCGGCGGGCTGCGTGGCGGGGAGCGGCCACCAAGAGGGGGGCACGGCCTCGGCGCGGGCCGGTTCCGGACCGAAGCCACGTACCGCCCCGCAGGCCGGTTCCGCCGGGCGGTGCGGGACCTCGCGGTGCGGGACCTCGTGGTGGACGACCTCGCGGTGTGCGGCTTCGTGGTGCGGGGCCTCGCGCTGCCCGGCGTCGCGGTGCGCGGCCTCGCGCTGGGCCGTCCCCCGCCGGGCCGCCTCGCCATAGGCCGCCTCGCCATAGGCCGCCTCGCCGTAAGCCGCCTCCCGGTGGGACGCCCCGCTCTGCCCGGCCTCGCGCGCACCGCCCTCACGCCCCACGGCCTCGCGCCCCCCGGCCTCGCGCCGCGCGGTGGTCTCGCGGAGGAGGCCCGGCTCGGCCTCGGTTGCCCGGGGCGGGTGGTGGGCCGCGTGGTGGCGGGTGGGCGGGGCGGCGGGGTGCGACGTGCCCGCCGGGGTGGGGGCTGGAGGTTGTTCGGGGGGTCCGTTCACCGCTCGCTCCCGCCGTTGGCCAGGGTGTCCGTGCTGGAAAGTGTGCCGATCATAGAGGCAGGCCAGAGGCTGTCGCAGCGGCCATTCGGGGGTGCCGCGCGGCAGGCGACCGGAGTTGAGCGCTTTGCTTTCGCTCCCGTTTCTTCTGGTGGGGGTGAGGGGCGGAAGTGTGCGTTCAAGGCGCGTAGACGACGCTGCGTGAAGCTTGAACTTTTACCGCATCGTTGGTCGTGTCCCAGGGCACCACTCCCCGCTTACCCGCGCGCCCGCTACCAGCGCGCCCGCTACCCGCGCCCCCGCGCCCGCCACCGGCTCCCGCCGCCCGCGCCCGCGCCCGCCACCCGCGCCCACTCCGGCTCCGGCTCCCAGCACCCGCGCCCGCTCCCGCTCCCCCCGCGTCGCCCGGGTGGCGGCGGGGTGAAGGGCCGAGCGGGTGGGCCTTCACTCCCGTAGATCAGACAAACAGTGCATATGTACGTATGACGCCGCAAGGTGAGTGGCGTGTTTCGCCATCGACCGCGTCCAGAACGCCGCGTCCCCCGGCCCCGCGCCCCGCAGACCGCCGCGAGCGGCGCGTGGTGGTGCGCGGGCGGCCGGAGTGGCGGTACGGGGCTCTCGTGGCGCATGCGGTTCGGGGCGGCCACCACCGCGTTTCTCGCGCTCGTCTCGGGGGCCCTCGTCCTCGCCCCGGCGCCCGCGCTCGCCGGGCTCCGCTCCGGGCCCTGCGTCCTGCCCCGCACGGGGGTGCACCACTCGGAGGGCCTGGACACGTGGAACACCGCCTACCCCCGCCCGTCCGGGCGGCTCGACGCGGTCCTCGTCTACCTCTCCTTCCCCGGCGCGACGCCGCACGCGACGCCGCACGAGCTGAGCCGCGACTACTTCCCCGCGACGACCGACTTCTACGAGCGCGCCTCGTACGGGCGCCTCAGGCTCGTGCCGCACGTCCGGCCGGGCTGGGTGCGGATGCCGCGCCCCGCGAGCGCGTACGCGATAGAGCGGGACTGGGGCGACGGGGGGCGCTCGGCGTACCTGCGCGACGCGCTCGCCGCCGCCGACCCGGGGACGGACTTCAGCAAGTACGACGTCGTGTACCTCGTCGCCGACCCGGACGCGCCCGGGGTGAACTCGGACGCGACGAAGGTCGTCAATCTCGGCACCCCGCTGCACGCGGACGGGACCGATCTGCGTCGCTTCGTGACCGTCTTCGAGCAGCACCCGCCGGACCACAACGTGCTCGCCCACGAGACGGGGCACGTCTTCGACCTGCCCGACCTCTACCGCCGCCCGGCGGACGGCAAGGGGGACTGGGACACGCACGTCGGGGACTGGGACCTCATGGGCAGCCAGTTCGCGCTCTCCCCGGAGTTCTTCGGCTGGCACAAGTGGAAGCTGGGCTGGCTCGACAGCGCGCGCGTCGCCTGCCTGCCCGCGGGGGGCGACAGCCGCGTGGACCTCGCCCCGCTCGCGGCCCCGCCGCCGCGGGGGATGCGGGGCGCGCCGCGGCTCGCCGTGGTCCGTACCGGCCCGTACCGGGCGCTCGCGATCGAGGTGCGGACGGCGCGCGGCAACGACGCCACGACCTGCGCCGAAGGGGTGCTCGTCTACGAGGTGCGCACCGACACGGCCTCGGCGCAGGGCCCGGTCAAGGTCTACGACACGCATCCGGCCACCGAGGGCTGCGCGAGCCGCTCCGTGCAGCCGGGCCTCGCGGACGCCCCGCTCGGCGTGGGCGAGACGTACACGGTCCCGGGCCGCGACGTGAAAATCACGGTCGAGGCGAAGAACCCGGACGCCGAATGGACCGTCCGCGTCCGCCCGTCCTGACGTCCGCCCGCTGTGACGCCCGCCCGTCCTGACGTCCGCCGCGCCGCACGAGAAAGGCCCCCCGATCGCTCGGGGGGCCTTCTCCGTCGGTGCGCCGCCAGGGACTCGAACCCCGGACCCGCTGATTAAGAGTCAGCTGCTCTAACCAACTGAGCTAGCGGCGCCTGCTGACGTCGTAGACATTAGCACCCTGGTCGGCGGGGTGCGAAATCGATATCCGCACACCTGTCCGGGCTGCCCACAGCAGGACCTCCGGGCCCGGGAGCCAGGGGCGCGGGCCCTTGGGGGCGACGAGCCAGCGGTCCCGGGCCGCGCCGGGAAGCGGGCGTTCCAGGGGTGGCAGGCTCGCGAGGTCGCCGCGGCCGTGGCAGAGCAGGGGCGGGAGGGGATGGCGCGGGCTGCCGCCCCACTGCTCCCAGCGCAGCAGCGCGGCGAGGCGGTCGGCCGTGCCCGGGGCGGCGAGCAGGAGGAGGCGGTCGCCGCGCTCCGCGAGCGGGCCGCAGCCGGGGCCCTCGGCCCACAACCGCTCCACCATGCGGCGCCCGAAGAGCAGGGGTGCGCTGACGAGGTCGAAGACCGTGCCGCAGGGGAGGCGGAGCGGGGCGTGCGGGCGGGCGGCCCAGGTACGGAGCGTCGCCTCCGGGTCGGGGGTCGCGCCCGCGAGCCAGCGGGCCCCGCCCAGGTCCCGTACCGCCTCGCCCGTGATGCCGGGCCGCTCCTGCTGTGCGCTGCTCGTCATGTCCCCACGGTCACCCCGCCCGCCCCGGCGGCGGACGAGGTTCGCGGAAACGGGGACAAGACCGGCTGTACGGGCGTACCGTGCCCTGTCACTCGGCATATGCCCGGCACCCGTGCCCCCGCGGGCGGAGCCGATGGCCGACCGGGGCCCCGGTGACCCGAGCCGCGCGGAGGCGTCAGTCCTCCTCCGGCTCCCCCTTGAGCAGATCCCGCCCGAACTCGATCATCTTCCGCGCGTAATCCTCGGTCCACTGCGCCCGCTCGCCGATCGACGCGGCCGTGAGACGGTCGAAACGGCGGGGGTCGGCGAGCTGCGCGGCGGCGATGGCCTGGTACTCGACCGCGCGGTCCGTGGCGGCGCGGAAGGCGTGGCTCAGCTCGGTCGCCCGGTCGAGCAGCCGGCGCGGGTCCTCGATCGCCTCCAGGTCGAAGAAGTGCTCGGGATCGGCCGCCACCTCCCTCGGCTCGTGGAGCAGCGGCGCGGGACGCAGCCGCGGTCGCCGTTCGGGCTCCGCCATAGAAACTTCCTCCATCGCACACGTGGGAGCGGCGCGGACGACCTCCGCACCACCCACTATTGTCCCCCGGCCCCGCAAGACCGGCCTTTGGCCTCCGCCCGGAACCAGCTCCCATCGGGCCCCAGGCCCGCCGAGCGCCAGGCCCGCCGAGCGCCAGGCCCGCCGAGCGCCAGGCCCACCGGCCCCACGCCCACCGAACCCCAGGCCCGCCGAGCCGCCGAGCCGCCACAGCCCGACGCCCGCCGAGCCGCCCGCAGCCCCACGCCCGCCTACCACCCGCACCCCCGCCTCCCCGACAGCCGCTCGCAGCCCACCCCCGCGGAGGCGAGCCGCCCCCGTCACACCCCCACCCGATGTTCCTCCAACCGCGCGAGCACCGCGTGATGTGCCTCCCACCCGTCCGGAAACCGCAGCTCGACCCCCAGCCGCACCGGCTCCGTCGAAGGGTGCGCGTCGAGCAGTTCGGCGACCCCGGCCCGGCACACCACGAGGCACGCGTGCCGGTGCCGGGAGGCGAGCACGCACAGGCGGCCCGTCTCCAGGTGGAAGTCCGTCGCGTCGGGACGCCCCGAGAGCGGGTGCAGGACGACGGTCACGTCGTACTCGCGGCCCTGGAGCCGGTTCGCCGTGTCCACGGTGACGTCCGTGACGTCGAGCGCCGCGAGCGCCTCCCGCACCGCCGCCGCCTGGTTGCGGTGCGCCGTGCCGACCGCGATGCGGGCCGCCGTGAGCGGCACCGCGTCCTCACCGGGCGAGACCGAGGTCCCCTCGCGGTCCAGGAGCCGCCGCACGAGGCGCGCGATCGCGCCCACGGCCTCCGGGTCGGTACGGGGCGTCAGCTTCGCGGGCAGTTCGAGCAGCCCCCAGCCGCCGCGCGCCGCCTCGTCGATCACGGCGTCGTACGAGGAGCCGTCGCCGGGCGCGGCGAAGCCGAGGCTCCGGTCGCCCGGACCCGTACCGCTGCGGAAGGGGGTGTACGGGTAGAAGGCGGCACTGACCAGCGGGGCGGCGGAGGCGGGCAGCCGCCAGGAGACCGGGAGGCGGTGCTGCGGGAGGTCCGGGTTGTGGGCGAGGAGGGCCGCGACGGCGGAGGCCGAGGGGTCGTGGGCGAGTCCCGCCCACTGGTCCGCGCCGACGAGCGCGAAGGGGTCGAGCTGCCCCGGGTCGCCGACGAAGAGGGCGCGCTCGAAGAGGCCCGCGACGGCGAGCAGCGCGTCCGAGCGCATCTGGTACGCCTCGTCGACGATCGCGTGCGGCCAGGGCTCCACATCCCGCACGTGCGCCCACTTCGCCGCCGTCGACACGACGACGGGCAGCTCCGCGAGGTCCCCGGCCCGGCTCGACTTCACGACCTGCGGGTACGCGTCGAGCGCGGCGTCGTACGCGTCCTGGTCGCTGCTGTGCAGGCGCCCCACCGGCAGTTCGGGGTCCTTCGCGACGAGCCGCAGCACGAGGTCGTCGACCTGGGCGTTCGTCTGCGCCACGATCATCAGCCGCCGCCCGGCCGCGACGAGTTCGCGCGCGGCGCGCACGACGAGCGTCGACTTGCCCGCGCCCGGGGGCGAGTCCACGACGACACCCCGGTGCGTCCCGTGCAGCGTGTCCGCGAGGATCGCCTCCGTCGCGCGCGCCGCCTCGGCCCCGGGGTCGAAGGCCACGTCGTCCCTCACAGCACGTCCTCCTCGGTCACCGCGTCCGGCGCCTCGGGCACGGACACCTCGCCCGGCGGCCCCCCGTGCGTCCACGGCGTCGCCTCCGCGTCCGGGACGCCGGGCCCCGGCCGCTGATCGTGCGGGAAGAGCGTGAAGCACAGCGTCTCCCCGGCTTCCGGCACCGAGCCCGCGTCCGGCTCCGCGCCGCGCCCCATCCGGTCCCGCACGGTGAGCAGCAGCGCCCCGTCCTCCGTGCGGCCGGTGAAGTCGGCGGTCTGCGGTTTGCCGTCGAGCACCCGGAACACCGGTGTCCGCTCGGCGAGTTGCGGCAGGTCCTCGGTGCGGACGGTGAGCACGGGGCGGGGGCGGGGCCTGCGGCCCTCGGTGTACGTCAGCTCGACGGACTCGACGGTCCCGTGGAACGCCTCGCCCGCGAGGCGCCGTTCGGCCATGACGAGCGGGTCGTCGAGCGCCTCCTGCGCGTCGAGCCGCGCCTGCTCGCGCTCGCGCGCGGCGAGTTTGCGCGCGGCCGTCACCGCGTCGTCGCGGCGCGGCTGCGGCGGCTCGCCCGCGGCGAGGCGGTCGCGGTGGCTCGTGTACGAGAGCCGGTCGCGCGTCCAGCGCTCCCGCGCGTACGGGGCCTCGGGCAGCGTGCGGAGCAGGTCGAGACCGTGCCACACGGCGTCCCACGTGGGCCGGGTCGCGCGCACGACGAGCTGCCCGACCGCGTGCTCGGCCTCGTGCAGGGCGGCGAGGAGCGCGTCGGCGCGCTCGGGGTCCTCGGCGGCGGCGAAGCGGAGCCGGGCCGCGTCGTAGCGCTCGATCGCGGGGGCGAGGAGCCTGTTGTCGAAGGCGGGGTCGGTCGCGGGGCCCGCCGGGGGGTGCCGCAACTGCCCCTGTTCGTCGCGCTCCAGCTCGGCGGCGAGCGCGGCGGCGGCCCCGTCGCCGCCCTCCGGCGGGTCGAGCCAGCCGAGGAGCGCGCCGAGGTGCTGCTCCTCCATCCTGCTCTGCCCCGTCGCCCAGTGCCGCCCGAGCAGCCCCGTCATCGGCAGCAGCAGCGCCGAGCCCGGCACCCGCGCCCGCTCCCCGAAGTGCGTGAGCCACCGCCCGAGCAGCGGGACCCGCGCGGGCGCCGGGTACGGCTCGTCCGGGTCCTGCTCGGCAGTCCGCCGGAAGCGCATCGAGCGCCCGAGCAGCCGCACGAACTCGACGCCCGCCGCACTCGGTACGAGCAACTGCGGTGCGTCCCGGCACAGTTCGGCCTCGACCGTGACCTTCTTGCCGCTCTCCGGATCGGTCTCCTTGCGCTCGACCGTCTCGACGTCGGACGCGAACGACTCGACGTACGGGAGCACTTCGGCCGCGAGCGCCGCGAGGAAGCCGAAGCGCAGCTCGCGGTCGCGCGGCTGCGGCACGTACAGCAGCCGGGGGCGCTCGCGCTCGGTCCCGACGAGCGCGCCGAGCGGGGCGCCGGTCTCCCCCGCCGTGGTGAGCGGGACGAGGACGAGCGGACGCTCCGACAGATGCCGGTGCAGCCGGGTGGCGAGCGGCTGCGCGCGGCCCGCGCGCACCGCTTCGAGCCGGGCCAGGGTGGCGATGAGCGACATCAGGCGGCCTCCCCGGCACGGGCGTCGTCCGGCGCGGTACGGGCCCGGGGCGCCGCCCACGGGAGCGCGCCGCCCGTCCGCGTACCGCCCAGCGCCTCGCCGCGCAGCCGGTGCGCCCGCCGCAGCGCGGCGACCGCCGGGTCCGCCGGGTCGCCCGTCTCGCCGTGCGCCGCCGCGAGGACCGCGCCGACCGTCGCGAGCCCGCCCAGCTCGCCCCGTACCGCCCGCCCGAGCGCCGTCACCTCGTCGCCCGAGCGGGCCGAGGCGCGGCAGTGGAAGGCGAGTTCGCACGCGGAGAGGCACTCCGGGGCGTACGCGGCGGGCACGGCGGCGACCGCCGAACGCAACTCCTCGGCGGGCAGCGCCGGGTCCAGGACCGTGCCCTCGGGGAGCGCGGCGAGCAGGTCGGGGACGCGCGTGAGCCGCGTGAGCTGGCGGCGCGTGACGGAGAGCTGTTTGCGGACGTCGACGGGGGCGGCGGTGGGGAGGTTGGAGAAGTCGCGCGGGCAGACGAGCAGCACCCGGTCCCGCACGCGGGCCGTGGGAACCGCCTCCGCGAGCCCTTCGAGGGCCAGCACGTACACCGCCGACTGCCGGGCCGCCGCGCCCACCTTCGCCGGATCGGCCGCGCCGTCGATCATCGGGAAGGACTTGATCTCGACGACCGTCCACGTGCCGTCGGGGGCCACGACGACCGCGTCCGGCTCCAGGTACGCGGGCGAACCGGCCACGTCGAGCGCGAGCATCGGGTGGTCGAGCAGCGTCCACGCCTCGCGCCCCGCCGCCTCGCGCAGCGCCTCGGCCGTCCGCCGCGTACGCGCCTCGGGGCCCCGCGCGGCGAGATCCGGTACGTGTCGGGAAGCGGGGGCCGGTGCGGGACCGCCGCCGAGCAGCGCGTGCGTGAGGCGCAGGAGTTCGGCACCGCCGTCCGCCTTGACGCGCGCCTCGAAGGCGTTGCCGCGCATGAACGCGAACTGGGACTGCCCGGCGTCGGAGGGCGCGCCGAGCGCGGTGGCGAGGGCGTTCTTGTCGATGCCCGCGCCGTCGAGCAGCGCGCGGCGGTCGCAGCCCGGGTTGGCGGCGAGCGCGGCGAGCGCGCGGGCGTCGAGCGGGCGTGGCGCCGTCCCGGGCCCGCGCAGCTCAGCGAGCCGCCGCCGGAGCCCCGCCGGGGCGCTCGGCAGCGAGCTGTCGCGGGGGTCGTTGCTGGGGTATTCGCTCACCCGGCGAAGTCTCGCATCCCCCACTGACAACACCCTCACCGCCGACACCTTCGCCGGTCGCGCCGCCGCCCACGGCCACCGTGTACGCGGTCCCGCCCGCGAGCAGCACGGGACGCAGCCGCCGCGGCAGCCGGGGCCGCAGCCACTCCCGTACCCGCGCCGCGCCGCGCAGCACCGGGCGGGTCAGGAGCGCGCCCGCGCCCATCACGGCGGCGCCCGCGAGCGCGTCGAGCAGGTAGTGGTTCGCCGTGCCCATCACGACGAGCGCCGTGATCGTCGGGTAGGCGATCCCCGCGGCCCGCATCCAGCGCGTGCGCGCGTGGCGCCACAGCAGGAATCCGCACCACAGGGCCCAGCCGACGTGCAGGCTCGGCATCGCCGCGTACTGGTTCGTCATGCCCCCGAGGCCGCGCGGCGCGCTCGCCTCGCCACCCCACCAGCCCCAGTCGCTGAACTGCGCCATGGTGTCGACGAAGCCGTGCCCCGCCGCGAGCAGCCGGGGCGGGCAGGTGGGCAGGAACGTGAAGCCGATGAGGCCGATGAGCGTCGAGGTCATGAGCCAGGTGCGGGCCGCGCGGTAGACGGTGTGCCGGGCGCGGAAGAGCCAGATCAGCACGAGCGGGGTGACGAGGTAGTGCAGCGAGGCGTACCAGAAGTCGGCCGGGATGCCGAGCCAGGGCTCGCGGGTGAAGAGGCGGTTGAGCGGGTGTTCGAGGTTGATGTGGAGGAACTTCTCCAGGCGGAGTATCGCGAGGCCGTGGCCTATCGCGTCCCGCACGTCGCCGCGGGCGAAGAGGCGGCCCGCCGAGTAGACCCCGTACAGAAGCGCGAGCAGGCATATCTCGCTCCACCAGCGCAGCCGCACGGGCCGCGCGGGGGCGGACGGCGGGGGCCCGGCGGGGGTGCGGGAGCCCGGGGGTGCCGCGGGGTCCGCCGGGACGGCGGGTATCGCGGGGTCCGTGGGTATCGCGGGGTCCGTGGGGGCGGGCGCTCCTTCCGGTTTCCTGCGTACAGGGCCGGGCCCGCGAGGGGCCTGGGCCTCGGTCTGCTGCATCCGCACGTTCTCCTCGCTCCGCCGCTTCCAGGCCGGGTGCCCGCGCCCGCCGCACCCAGACCTCGCTCCGGCGCGGCGGCCCACTTTACGTACGGATGCGGCCTTGTGGCGGGGGTGGCCCCCGCCTCGTGCGATCCTCGCGTGTCACGTGGGCTTTCGGGGCGGTTCTCCCGGGGTTTCCCCGGAAAGGTCACGCCGTCCGCGAAGAACACGGCCACACCGCCCAAGCGGGACGAACCCGCGCGGAGCGGGCGCCGGGGACTGCGCGATGATGGGGCGGCGCGCCGTCGACCCGTACGTCCCGCGCCCCGTCCCGCACCCGTACAGGAGAGACCCCGCCATGTCATCGTCGCCCGCCGCCCGCGTCCTGCTCGTCCGTCACGGGCAGACCGCCTGGTCCCGCTCCGGGCAGCACACGGGGCGCACCGACATCCCGCTGCTCGACGACGGCCGGCGGGACGCGGCGCTGCTCGGCAAGCGGCTGCGCGAGGAGCCCTTCGCCGGGCTCACGGACGCGGTGGTGCGGACCTCACCGCTCGCGCGGGCCGCCGAGACGTGCGAGGTCGCCGGGTTCGGCGGGCGCGCCGAGCCGTGGAACGCGCTCATGGAGTGGGACTACGGGGAGTACGAGGGACTGACCCCGGCCGAGATCCAGGAGCGCGAGCCCGGCTGGTTCCTGTGGCGTGACGGCGCGCCCGGCGGCGAGTCGGTCGCGGAGATGACGGAGCGCGTGGACTCGGTCGTGGAGTGGGCGCGGGCGGTGGGCGGCACGGTGGTGCTCTTCGCGCACGGGCACGTGCTGCGGGCGGTGTGCGCGCGGTGGCTGGACGAGCCGCTGGACTTCGGAGCCCGCATCCGGCTGGCACCCGCGTCGCTGTCGGTGCTGGACTGGGCGTACGGGCGCCCGGCGATCGACGTCTGGAACGATTCCGCCCACCTCTTTTGATGGCGTCGGCTTCGCCTCCGGGAGCGCCGGTGCCGGTGTCGAGTCACCCGACGTGCTCGGTCGCTCGTTCCTCGCGACCTGCGCACGACGGGCGCCTCGACACCGTCGCGCTCCCTTCGGCTCGGCCGACGCTGCTCGGCCCTGCGGGCCTCGGGCAGCTCAGGCCGCCGCCAGGAAGCTCGCCACCTCTCCCTTCGCCCCGTACCGGGCCAGGCGTCCGCGCGTTGCCCGGAGCATGGCGTCGACGCGGGAGGAGCGGACCTCGCGGTGGAGGAGGCGGAGGACGGCGCGGCCTGTCGTCGCCGCTTCCTCCGGGTGGTCGGCCGCGCTGAGGTTCTGGGCGAGTTCGGCGGTGTAGAGGGCCTGGTTGCGCGTCAGGTGCGGGGTGCGGCTCGCGGCGTGGGACGCGGCGCGGCGGGCGTGGGTGACGGCGCGGGGCCAGTCGCCGAGCGTGCTCCAGCACTGCGCTTCGAGCCAGTCCAGCTCCGCCTCGCTGTAGAAGCACAGCAGCCACTCGGGGTCGTCGGGCCCCGGCCCCTTCGCGTACAGCCGGTGGGCACGCGCGAGCGCCTCCTCGCAGGCCGCCCGGTCCGCGAGTCCGGCGCGTCCACTCGCCTCGCGCAGCGCGAGCAGCGAGAGGAGGCGCGGCGCGGAGATCCGCCGCGCGGCCCGCGCCCCCGCCTGCGCCGCGCGCACCGCCTCGCGCGGGTGTCCCGCGTCGCGCGCGAGGAAGGCGGAGTTGCAGAAGGCGTGCGCCTCCAGGCCCGCGTCGTCCGCGAGGCGGGCCGCCGCGAGCGCTTCGCCGTAGTGCGAGCGGGCCTCGGCGTGGCGGCCCGAGTCGTGGGCGAGCCAGCCCACCGAGATGGACAGCTCGCCCGCCGCCGCGTGCAGCCTGTCGCTCGTGGACTGCCGCGCGGTGCCCGCGTCGAGGAACGCGTGGGCGCTGCGCAGCACTCCGGCCGCCTGCTCGAAGATCCGGCCCGCGCCGTGCCTGTCGTCGAGGCGCCTGATCTCGCGTACCGCGTCCTCGACGGCGGCGACCTCCCGCTCGCCCGCCCGCTGCCCCGGGATCACCGGGGTCCGCGGCGCGGCCGCCGCCGTCCCGCCCGTCCCGAGGAAACCGGTCGCGAGTGCGCCGGCCGCTGCCGCCCCTGAACCGATGAACGCGCGACGGTGCACGTCGCTCTCCTCGTCGTGTCGGTACGGCTCGCCGTCGTCGGGCGCGTACCGGTGCCCGGCCGGTCGCGGCGCGCCCGGTCGCGGCGGCGCGTACGGCGGTTGCTGCTCGGGGGGCGCGGGGCGTGCCGCTCCGCGTCCCCGTACCGTCTCGCGCGGAGCGAAACCGAGGTCACTGAGTGTGTGCCCGGGAAAGAGGTGCAGGAACACTCGTTCGTAGGCGTAATTCGGGCAGCGGATCTCGCCGGCCTCGACCCGCCCGATGTACCGCGCGTCGCACGAGACCGCCTCGCCGATCTCCCGTCCCGCCCGCCGCACCCGTGCCGCGAACTCCCCCGGCGAGAGCCGCCCGCGCAGGGCGCGGAAGGCGGCGTTGGGCCGTGGAACGCGCTGCCCCGGGGAGTCCGGGTGCTGTGGGGGCGAGGCGGCGCCCCGTTGTCCGGTGGGCTCCTGGGACGAAAGCGGCTGCGGTGCCGACGAGGTCATGACCGGCCTTTCGTGCGGTACGGGGTCGGGACG
Organism: Streptomyces sp. Tu6071; assembly: GCF_000213055.1. Lineage (NCBI taxonomy): Bacteria > Bacillati > Actinomycetota > Actinomycetes > Kitasatosporales > Streptomycetaceae > Streptomyces > Streptomyces sp. Tu6071. The sequence goes on from NZ_CM001165.1 coordinate 5,012,594, forward strand.
TGGCGCCCGTCGAGCCGGGGCCACTCGTGTGCCGACGGAGCAGAAAGATACCCGCTGTGACCGGATCGACACAGGCAGTTCGCTGACGCGGGAGGAGCGGGCCATGATCCGCCATGAAATGCCATGCTTCCCGGTGGTGTCGTGCCGTAGCCCCCGACGGGGTGTGCGCGTTGGACGGTGCGGGGAACGAGGAGCCGCGCCCCCGGCCTGGCGGCCGGGAGGTGCCCCCCGGCTTCGCAGCGACCAAGGAGGGGTTCCCGTGCCGGAGTCCACTGCGTCCACCGATCCGATGTCCGCCCAGCCGCCGGTGGGCCCCCCGCCCGCCTGGGACCTCGTCACGGTCCCCGTGCGCCAGGGCCTCGAAGCGGTCGACATCCTGCGCCGCAGCACACCGCTGCTCGGGCCCGTCGTGCACGACGGGCCGTGCGAGACGCTCGGGTTCGTCGTCCCCGAGGGGACCGCGCGCGGCTGGGACGTGCCGGGCAGCGCGTGTACGGAGACGGCCGGGCGCGGACTGCGCCTCACGACCCCGCCGGACGCCTGCGGGCACACGGGCAACGCGACGGGCACGTGGCTGCTGCCGCCCGAGGAGAGCGGCGAGTCGACGGACCCGGCGATCCTGCGCCACGCGCTGGGCGAGGCGGCCCGCACGATCGAGGCGGCGGACGGCAGGCGCTGACCCCCCGGAGGGCCCCGGGCCGAGGCGCGGTCCCGCCCCGGTCCACGCCCTCGCGGCACCCCGGCAGGCCCCACGCACCTACGTCCGACGCGCCCTTGTGCCCGGAGCACACCTTGTGCCCGGCCCCGCGAAGTCCCCGCCGACCAGCCCCCTTACTGCGCGAAGACGCCCTCCGGCGGCGCCGGTGACCGTTTCGCCGTGTCGTCCCGCACCGCCGTCGCCCCGCCCGTGAAGTCCCGCAGCGCGCGGCCGTGTTCGACGCGGCCCGGGTGGGGGTCGGAGGCGACCGCGCGGGTGTAGGGGGCGAGGGGGAGCGGGACGGCCGAGGCGCCGAGGACCGCGTTGCCGAAGTGCTTGCCGCGCAGGACGGCGGGGTCGGCGGCGAGGGCCAGCTCGGGGAAGACCTCCGCAGCCGTCGCGATCTGGCCGCGCAGGAAAGCGAGCGGCGGGCCGTCGGTCAGGTTCGCGACGTACGTGCCCGCCGGGGCCAGCACGCGGCGGATCTCGCCGAGGTATTCGGTGCTCGTGAGGTGCGCGGGCGTGCGGGCGCCCGCGAAGACGTCCCCGATGACGAGGTCCGCCCAGTCCTCGGGGAGCTTGGCGAGCACGTCGCGCGCGTCGGCGGCCCGTACCCGTACCCGCGCCTGCGGATCGAGGGGGAGGTGCTCGCGCACGAAGGCGGTCAGCGCCGCGTCGACCTCGGCGACCTGCTGCGTCGAGCGCGGGCGGCTCGCGGCGACGTACCGCGCGAGCGACAGCGCGCCGCCGCCGAGGTGCAGCACCCGCAGCGGGCGCCCGGCCGGGGCGACGAGGTCGGCGAGGTGACCGATGCGGCGCTGGTAGGCGAAGTCGAGGTGCCGGGGCGCGTCGAGGTCCACGTACGACTGCGGGGCCCCGTCCAGCGTGAGCGTGAAGGCCCGCGCACGCCCGCGCTCGGGGACCAGCTCCGCGCGCCCGCCGGCCACCTCGGCAGTGAGCCGCCCGGCCTCGTTCCTCTTCCGTGCCATCCGAACATTTTACGGGGGCCGCGCGAAGCCCCCGGGTCACGCCCGCCCCGTACCAGCGGTCCCACCCGTCCCTATCGCGCCAACCACGTGCCCGCCAGGGCCGTTTGGGCCCTTCCGGGGGACCCCTGCCCGCCGGATGGGCTACCGTCCCTGCCTATGGCGCGTGTGCTCGTGGTGGAGGACGACCCGTTCGTGCGTTCGGCCCTGATCCGGCACCTGTCGGAGGCCGCGCACGCGGTGCGCAGCGTGGGCACGGCCCTGGAGGCGCTGCGGGAGGTCGCCCAGCACGAGGTGGATCTCGTCGTACTCGATCTGGGCCTGCCCGACCTCGGCGGGGCCGAGGCGCTGCGGATGCTGCGCGGCCTCACCAACGTGCCCGTCATCGTCGCGACCGCCTGCGAGGACGAGGCCGAGATCGTCCGCCTCCTCAACGAGGGCGCCGACGACTACCTCGTCAAGCCCTTCTCCACCACCCACCTCCTGGCCCGGATGACCGCGGTGCTGCGCCGCTCCCGGCCGGGCCGCGAGGAGCCCGCCGGGGTCCTCACGGTGGGAGGGCTGCGCATCGACCCCTTACGCCGCCGCGCCGAACTCGACGGCGCGGTACTGGAGCTGACGCGCCGCGAGTTCGACCTCCTCGCCTTCCTCGCGGGCCGTCCGGGGGTGGTCGTCCCGCGCCGCGAACTGCTCGCCGAAGTGTGGCAGCAGTCCTACGGCGACAACCAGACCATCGACGTGCACCTGTCCTGGCTGCGGCGCAAGCTCGGCGAGACGGCGGCGACCCCGCGCTACCTGCACACGCTGCGGGGGGTCGGCGTGAAGCTCGACCCGCCCCTGCGGGAACTCGACCCCTCCGTGCGGGAACTCGACCTCGCCGCCGGGGAACTCGACCTCGCCGTCCCGGAACCCGACCACGCCGCCCCCGGTCTCGACCCCTCCGTGCGGGAACTCGATCCGCCCCCGCGGGACCCGGCGCCGCCCCCGGTCCTGCCCCTCCCGCCCCGCGCCTGAGCCCCGGCGCGGCGGGTGGTCGCACCCGGCGGCGCGGACCGGTCGCTCACTTCTCGTGGAGTCGGAGGTTTCCTCCGGTGAGCGGGGGGCACCCGGTTCGTGACGGAACTTACTGGACCAAACGGACGGAGCGCGACATGGCCGCGGACGAGAAGACCCAGGCGAAGACCGAGCAGGCCAAGGGCAAGGTCAAGGAGACGGCCGGTCGCGCGGTCGGCAACGAGCGCCTCACCGCCGAGGGCCGCGCCGACCAGGTCAAGGGCGACACCCGCCAGGCCAAGGAGAAGATGAAGGACATCGCCAAGGACTGACGCCCCTCCGGGCATCCGCCCTCCCCGGCCCGTCCGGGGAAGGAGCGCGGAGCCCTCGGTGTGCCGTGATCGCGGGTGGTGGCCCCGGAAGACTCTTCCGGGGCCACCACCCGCTTCTCGTGCGCCCGCCCGCGGGTCAGCCCGAGGTCGCCCGCCGCCACTCCTCGGCGTACTCGTCGAAGACGGCCCGCACGTAGTGCCCGATCCGCAGGTAGTCGAGGTCGTCGAGGTTCGCGAGCGAGACCCGTACCGACCACTCCGGGCCGTCGAAGCCCCCGCCGTTGAGGAGGACCACGCCGGTCTGCTCGGCGAGGCGGAAGAGCGGGTCGATGGGCTCGTACGTGTCCTGGAGGTAGCGCGCGAACTCGGGGCCGCGCGTGCGCTCGGCCTCGGCGAGCAGGTCCAGCTCGATGTAGTACCCGGCCCGCAGCGGGTCCTCGGCGATCTTCATCTCGGCGCCCTCCAGGAGGAGCCGCAGCCGGTCGGCGACGATCCCGCGGATGCGGTGCTTGTACGCCTGGCCCTCGTCGAGCAGGTCGAAGAGCGAGAAGAGCGTCATGAGGACCTGCTGCGGCGTCGAGAGCCCCGCCGTGTGGTTGAGCGCGACGTCCCGCGAGTCGGCGACCATGCGGTCGATGAAGCGCATCTTCCCCGGTTCGAGCGTGAGCGTCCCGTACCGCTTCGCGAGCCGGTCCTTCGCCTCCTCGGGCAGCGCGGCGATCCGCCGGTCGATCACGTTGTCGTCGTGGAGCGCGATGACACCGAGCCGCCAGCCCGTCGCCCCGTAGTGCTTCGAGTACGAGTACACGAGCAGCGTGTTGTGCGGGAGGTCGGCGGCGAGCGAGGTGAAGCCCTCGACGAAGGTCCCGTAGACGTCGTCCGTCACGACGACGAGGTCCGGGTTGGGCCCCGCGACGATGTCCTTGAGCTGGTTCCTGACCCGCTCGCTCAGCGCGAGCGAGGGCGGGTTGCTCGGGTTGACGAGGCACACGAGCCTGATCGAGGGATCGGCGAGCTTCGCGACCTCCTCCTCCGGGTAGCGCCACTCCCTGACGCCCTCCTCCGCGAACATGCTCGCGCGGACGAGGACGACGTCGAAGTCGAAGGTGTCGAGTGCGGGGATCTCGATGTACGGGGTGAAGACCGGCACCATGAGCGCGATGCGGTCGCCCTTCTTGACGACGTCGTTCTTCAGGAGCGAGTCGAAGATGTAGCACATCGCGGCCGTGCCGCCCTCGGTCGCGAAGAGGCTCACGTTCCCTTCGGGCAGCGTGCCCCCGTACATCTCCTCGCCGAGGTACCCGCGGATGATCTGCTCGGCGCACGGCAGGATGCGGTCCGGGACGGGGTAGTTGTCGCCCGTGATGCCGTCGGCGAGTTCGTGGACGAGCGTGTCCTTGTCGAGCCCGAAGCGCCGCCGCGCCTCCTCGACGCACCGTTCGAGCAGTTCCGTGCCCGGGAGTTCGGGGTGGCGGCGCAGGAAGGAGTCGAAGCGCCCGCCCGCGCCGCGCGCCTCCGGCATCCCGCCGAGGTGGTCGGCCGTCCACACGCGCTTCGACTCCTCCAGCGCGAAGTAGCCGAGTGCGTGGAAGGCTTCGCGCGGCCCGGTCGCGATCCAGTTCGGGTTGCCGCGGCCCGCGTTGAGCATCTGCGTCTGCGAGGTGCCCTTCTGGCCCGGCTCGTCCTCCTGCTTGTGCTGGGCGAGGTCGATGAAGACGTTCTTCAGCTCGAACGGGCTGAGCTGCCCGTACCGCCTGATCTGCTCGCGGCTGTAGCCGGAGGAGTGGTCGACGGCGCGGGATGCGGGCTGGTTCATGGCGTACTCCTTGAGAGGGACCCGTACGGAATCTCAGTGGTTGAGCAGGACGATGACCGCGCCCCAGATCGTCAGCAGCACGTTGCTGAAGGCGTACGGCACGGTGTAACCGAGCGTCGGCACCTGGTTCTTCGCCGCCTCGTTGACGGCGCCGATCGCGGCCGTCGTGGTCTGGCCGCCCGCGAGCACGCCCATGAGGAGCGGGAAGCGCAGGTGCTGCACGTAGTGGCCGAAGAAGAAGCCGACGAGCAGCGGCACGAGCGTCGCGATCGCGCCGAAGAGCAGGAGCCCCCACCCGGCCTTCGCCAGACCGCTCGTGAAGCTCGGCCCCGCGTTGAGGCCGACGACGGCGATGAAGAGACACAGTCCGAGCGTGTCCATGAACCACTGCGCGCCGGGCGGCACGTTTCCGAAGGTCGGGTAACGGCCCCTGATCCAGCCGAAGACGAGCCCCATGATCAGCGCCCCGCCCGAGGTCGACAGCGAGATCGGCACCCCGCCGAGGGTCAGCGCGGGAATCCCGATGCAGCCGCCCAGCACGATGCCGAGCCCGACCCAGATCATGTCCGTCGCGAAGCTCGTGGGGACCGGCTTGCCGATCGCCCTCCCGGCGGCCGGCACGAGCCGCTCGGGCCCCTTGAGGATCAGCGTGTCGCCCCGGCTCAGCTTCGTCGCGAGGCGGTACGGGTACAGCGCGCCCGAGCGGTACATCTCGTCGATGTACACGCCGACCATGAACGGCTCCTCGCGCAGGTCGCCGATCGTCTCGCCGATCCGCGTCTTCTCCGAGACGACGACGTGCAGCGATTCGGTCTGGTACGTGAGGAGGTCGGAGTCGTCCGTCTCGGGACCGATGTGCGTGCGCGCGTCGAACGCGACGAGCGAGCCGCGCAGCGCGCTCACCGCGAGCGTGTCGCCCTGCCGGAGCCGGAGTCCCTGGTCGTGCGGGAGGACCTTCCCCTCGCGTCTCACCCTCGTGAGGTAGATCCGGTGGCCGAGGTGGTCCTGCTGCCGCTCGAACTCCTCGATCGTGCGGCCGACGAGATCGGGCCGCTCCAGGCGGTAGGCGCGCAGGACGATCTCCTGGTAGCCCTCGCCGAGATCCGGGTTCTCGTCGGGCGCGTCCAGTGCGCGGGCGAGGGCGGCGGCCTCCTTCGGCATGTCGACGCGGTAGATCCTGGGGAGGACGTTCGCGAGGAGGACGGCGCACAGGATCGTGCCGAGCGGGTACGTCACCGCGTAGGCGATCGGGACGAGGTTGGACTGCTCCTTGAGCTGACCCGGCGAGAGGCCGGGCAGGTGCGAGATGGCGTCCTGCGCGACCCCGATGACGGCGGACTGCGTGAGCGCCCCGCCGAGCAGGCCCGCGCCGAGACCGGGCCCGTACCCGAGCATCTTCGCGAAGGCCCACGTGATGCCGAGCCCCGTCAGGCACACGACGAGCGCGTTGAGCACCTGCGGCAGCCCGTCCTTCTTCAGGCCGCGGAAGAACTGCGGCCCGACGCGGTAGCCGAGCGCGAAGAGGAACATCGTGAAGAACAGGTTCTTCACCGTCTGGTCGATGCCCACCTTGAACTGGGCGCCGAGGAACAGCCCGACGATCAGGCAGCCGGTGACGCTGCCGAGCGCGATCGCCTTGTACCGCAGCTTGCCCACGAGGAAGCCGAGGGCGACCGTGAGGAAGACGAGCAGTTCCGGGTAGGGCCGGAAGATGTCGCGGTTGAGGAAGTCGATCATCAGGACCCCAGGACTCCCACGAGGATCGGCCCGGTGAGGGGCAGGAGGAAGTTCGAGAGGGTGTAGGTGATCGTGTAGCCGATGAGCGGTACGGAACTCTTCGAGACCTGTGTGATCGCGGTGATCGCCGGGGTCGAGCACTGCTGGCCCGCGATGGCCCCGATGAGCAGCGGCTTGTCGAGCTTGAGCAGCTTGAGCCCGACGAAGAGCGAGATGCAGGCCGGGATCAGGACCATGCCGATCCCCGCGAAGGGCAGCAGCGCTCCGTACTGCTTGATGAGCGGCCACGCCTGCGGGCCCGAGTCGAGCCCCGTGCAGGCGATGAAGACCGCGAGGCCGAGGTCCTTGAGCGTGCTCGCGGCCTGCGGCGGGAAGGCGCCGAAGGTCTGGCTGCGGTTGCGGAACCAGCCGAAGACGAGCCCCGAGACGAGGCAGCCGCCGCCGGTGCCGAGGGAGAGCGGGATGTCCCCGATCCGCACCACGACCTGCCCGAGCAGCGAGCCGAGCGCGATGCCGAAGCCGATGTAGATGAAGTCGGCGCTCGAGTTCTTGACGACCGAACCGAGCTTCTTCGTCAGCCTGTCGAGCCCGGAGCGCGCCCCGACGAGGGTCAGCACGTCCCCGCGTCTGAGCACGGTCTCCGGGGCGGCGGGCAGGTCCTGATCACCCCGTACGACATCGGTGACGTACACCCCGTCTCGCAGGAACTCCGGGTGGTCGTGCTGGAGCTGGTCGACCGTCCTGCCGGTCGTCGCCTTGTCCGTGAGCGAGATCTGCCGCGTCGCGAGCGGCGAGTCGAGCCCCGGCACGGAACCGGTCTCGGGCCCGATGTGCCGCCCCGCCTCGATGGTCGCCCCGCGGCGGCCCACGACGAGGAGGAGGTCGGAGAGGGTGAGCCGCAGTTCGGGGGCGGGCGTGAGGATCTTGCCGCCGCGCTTGATCCGCTCCACGGTGACCCGCTGCCCGCTCGCCGCCTCGATCTCGCCGACCGTCCTCCCGTCCGCGTGCGTGACGAGGTACGTACGGCCCACCGTGGAGGGCAGCGCCTCGCGCTCGTCCGACTCCAGGGCCGGTGCGTCGCCGCGCATCTTCGCCCACAGTTCGCGCGAGGCGTCGGCGAGGTTGATGTGCATCAGGAGCGGCAGGATCTGGCTCGTGAAGAGCACGATCGTGATGAGGCCGAAGAGGTAGCAGACGGTGTACGCGGTGGCCACGTGCCCCTGGTACTCGCTGATCTGGTGCGCACTCAGGCCCGAGAGCTTGCCGATCGCCTCGGTCGCGGTGCCGACGACGGCCGATTCGGTCGCGGCCCCGGCGAGGATGCCGGAGGCGGTCCCGATGTCGAGGTCGAAAGCCTTCGCCAGCACGTACGCGATGACGAGCACCGTGACCAGCTCGATGAGCGAGAGCACGCCGTAGCGCAGCCCGCGCCGGTTGAGGTTGGCGAAGAACTGCGGGCCCGCCATGTAGCCGAGCGCGAAGATGAAGATCGCGAAGAAGATGGTCTTCACGTCGTCCCCGACCGAGACGTGCCGCGTGCCGAGCAGCAGCGAGACGATGAGCGTCCCGCAGATGCCGCCGAGCGTGATCGGCCCGACGTGCAGCTTGCCGACGAGGTAGCCGACGGCGAGGCACAGGAAGAGGGCGAGTTCGGGATGGTCGCGGATGATCCCCATACGCTCAGCCGGGGGTGGTGAAGGAGAATTCGGACATAGGGGAGAAATTAGCAGCGCGGCTCGGGGGAGACGGGGGGCGCGCGGGGGGCGTGCGGGGCGGAAGGATGTACGGGCACGGGGCGGCCTCGGGCGCCTACGGGTGGGGGGTGCGGGGTCTTACGCGGGCGGAGCGGCCGGGGCGCGGGGGCGGTGGCGACGGGGTCGCCGGGGCGGCGGCCACCGGATGCGCGGGCCCGTGGTCGGCCCGGTTCGCACCGCGTGGGCGCAGCTCACCGGGCGGACCCCCCTCCCGCCGGGCGCGCCCCATGCGCACAATGGGCGCGCGCGGGTACCGGAGTCGGGACGTCCCGTACGGCAGGGCGAGTGGTGGGAGAGTGCGATGACGCGGGTGAAGCGGGGCGCGGGACGGCCGACCCTCGAGGAGGTCGCGAGCCGCGCGGGCGTGGGGCGCGGCACGGTCTCGCGGGTCATCAACGGCTCGCCGAAGGTCAGCCCCCGCACACGCGCCGCCGTCGAGGCCGCCGTGCTCGAACTCGGCTACGTGCCGAACACCGCCGCCCGCGCGCTCGCCGCGAACCGCGCGGACGCGATCGCGCTCGTCGTCCCCGAGCCGCAGACCCGCTTCTTCGCCGAGCCGTACTTCTCCGACATCGTCCTCGGCATCGGCAGCGCGCTCGCCGACACGCCGCTTCAGCTCCTGCTCACCTTCGCGGGCGGCGAGCGCGAGCGCGGCAGGCTCGCCGGTTACCTCGACGCGCACCGCGTCGACGGCGTCCTCCTCGTCGCGGTCCACGCCGACGACCCGCTCCCCGACCGCCTCGCCGAACTCGGCATGCCCGCCGTCATCAGCGGCCCCCGCTCCGCCGCCGAGACGCTCCCCTCGGTCGACTCCGACAACTACGGCGGCGCCGTCGCCGCCGTCCGCCACCTCCAGAGCCGGGGCCGCCGCCGCATCGCCCACATCACGGGGCGCCTGGAGGTCTACGGCGCCGAGCGCCGCCTCGCCGGCTACCGCGCCTCGATCGAGGGCGAACCCCTGGTCGCCGAGTCGGACTTCACGGAGGAGGGCGGCCGTCGGGCGATGGCCGAACTCCTCGACCGCGCCCCGGGCCTGGACGCCGTCTTCGCCGCCTCCGACCTCCTCGCCTCCGGCGCCCGCCACACCTTGCGCGCCGCGGGCCGTCGCATCCCCGAGGACGTCGCCCTGATCGGCTTCGACGACAGCGCGATCGCCCGCCACCTCGACCCGCCCCTGACCAGCGTGAGCCAGCCGACGGCGGAGATGGGCCGCGTGATGACCCGCATGCTCCTCGACGAGATCGCCGCCCGAGCCGCCGGAGCCGGCACCCCGGCGGGAACAGCGGGCCGCCAGACGGTGCTGGCGACGCGGCTGGTGGTCCGGGAGTCGAGCTGAACCGCTCGGGCGGTCGCGAAGCACGGCCTGCGCCGGGGCGCGGGCGCGGGTGCGGCGCGAGAGGGACGTGCACGTGTAGGGACGTCATCGACACGGCGCGTCGGGGGAGTTGCCGCGCGCGACCGCGTTTCGGGAGTGTGCCCGTACGGGTCGTCGACGCTTCGGCCCGGGGGCTCCCGGGGGCGCCGTTCCCCCCGGCCCCGGACGAATTCGGCCCGGGGTGAGCCGGGCCGGTCGCGGTAAAGAGGGATCGGTGGGGGCGAGGTCACTCCCGGGACGTCAGGACGCGTGCTCCGTCACGTCCTCCACGACCTTCTTGTCCAGGGCCGCGCGGACCAGTGCCGCCGCGAAGGTGGCCGGGTCGTCGGTGAGGCGGGCGAGGCGGTGGGGGTCTTCGGGGAGGCCCAGGCGGGCGGCTCCCTGGAGGGCCTTCGGGTCGAAGCGGGGGGCGTATTCGGGCCAGACGGACTGGGCCTCACGGAGGAAGATGTCCACGCCCGTGGGGCCGATGCCCGGGACCTCGCGGAGTTCCGAGGCGAGCGCCTTCTCGTCGCCGTCCGCCTTCTCGCGGGCCTTGCGCAGGTCTCCCGACCACTCCTCGCGGATCAGGCCCGCGCCCTCGCCCAGTTGGGTCGCGGTGCGTTCGTCGTAGCGGCGGTAGTGGCCCTCGCCCAGCGCGTCCACGCGCTCCTGCCAGCTCGCCCCCTCCATCGCCTTCGGTGAGCGCAGGCCGTGCGCGAAGAGTGCGCGGGCCGCCGCCGTCGCCACGTCCGCGCGGATGCGGGCGGACAACAACAGGCTCAGGACGAGGAGTTGGTAGAGCGGTTGGGGGGTGTCGCGCAGGGTGATGTCCGCCTCGACCGCGTAGGTCGTGCCGTGGCGGTCGAGAAGGGTCGCGGCGGTGCCGGCTTGCGTCACTTGTCTCAGTCCTCTCCGTTCAGTCCTCTTCCGCCACCTGCCCCAGCGTGCGGCCCGTACGGGCCGAGCGGGCGCGGTGCGGGTCGGGGGTGCCGTGGCCCTCGCCGGGGCGTACGCCCTTCTCGCGGGCCTTGATCAGGAGCCACGCCTCCTCGCCCTTGCCGCCCGTGCGGAAGCGCGTGAGCGCGTACTCCCCGCGGAGCTTGTCGCCCTCCAGGCGGAAGGTCGCGTGGCCGGAGGCGAGCGCCTCGTCGAAGGGGAGGGGGTGCCCGCGCTTGTCGTGGCTCAGGGGCTCGTACGTGCCCTGGTCCCAGACGAGGACGGTCCCGCCCCCGTACTCGCCCTTCGGGATCACGCCCTCGAAGGTGCGGTACTCCATGGGGTGGTCCTCCGTGGGGACCGCGAGGCGCTTGTCGCTCGGGTCGTCCGAAGGGCCCTTCGGCACCGCCCACGACTTCAGGACCCCGTCGACCTCCAGGCGGAAGTCGAAGTGCATCCGGCGCGCGTCGTGGATCTGGACGACGAAGAGCGGGTGCGCCTTGGCGTCCGCCGCGAGCGAGCCCGTGCCGGACGGTTCCCGGGTGCGGGTGAAGTCCCGCTTGTGACGGTAGGTGCCGAGCGGTTCCATGGAGCGGGCCCTTTCCGGCGGTGGCGGCGGTCCGGTCCCCCGGTGTGCCCCCCGTCCTCCCAGCATGACGCGCCGGGCGCGGACCCGCCTCCGGACGGGGAAGAGGCCCCGCGGGAAGCGGGTGGAGGCCCGGTGGGAAGCGGTGGACGCCCGGTGGGAGCCCCGCGAACGGCTACGGCCTCGGCCAGGATCTGCCGCTCAGCCTCTCGATGTCCGTGTTGAAGCGGCGCAGGTAGGACGCGAAGGCGGCGATGTCCTCCTCCGGCCAGTCCCGCATGATGCGGTCGAGCGAGGTGATCAGGCCCTCGCGTTCCTCGGAGAGTTGGCGCTCGCCCTCCGCCGTGAGGCGGAACTTGCGGGCCATGCCGCCGGCCGGGTCCGGGATGCGCTCGATCAGGCCCGCGCGCGTCGCGGCGGCGGTCTGGCGGTTGAGGGTCGAGGCGTCGAGGCCGAACGCCTCGCTCAGCTCGCCGATCGACATCGGGGCGCCCTGGATGTGGATGCGGCTCAGCAGGACGTAGGCACTGCGGTCCATGAGGCCGTCCTGGCGGCGGCCTCCGCCCCGGCCCAGGTACCCGTGTCTGCTCAGCAGCAGTTGTTCGTACTCGACCTCGGCCGTCGGCCGCACGTGTCACCTCCGCACGTCACTGGGCCTTCATCCTCCCACGCGGGGGTCCGCGCGGCTTCGGCATGTGCACGTTACATACGGCATGTACGATGCACAGCCTGCGTACTCCGAACACCAGCCCGAGGACTTCTCCCATGAGCACCGTGGACCCCGTGGACACCGCCCAGCCCCCGCCCCACAGCAAGGGCGTCGTCGCCACTCTGGCCTTCGCCGGGATCGTCGCCGCGATCATGCAGACGCTCGTCACGCCGCTCCTCGCGGACCTGCCGCAGATCCTGCACAGCACCCCCGGCAACACCGCGTGGGTCATCACCGTGACCCTGCTCACCGGCGCCGTCTGCGTCCCGGTGGTGGGGCGCCTCGGCGACCTCGTCGGCAAGCGGCCGATGCTGCTCATCTGCTGTGCGCCGCTCATCGCAGGTTCCGTCGTCTGCGCGCTCTCCTCCTCCGTGCTGCCGATGATCGTCGGGCGCGCGCTCCAGGGGATGGGCATGGGCGTCGTGCCGCTCGGCATCGCGCTGCTCCGGGACGTCGTACCGGCCGAGCGGCTGTCCTCGTCGATCGCGATGGTCAGCGCCTCGATGGGGATCGGCGGCGGCCTCGGCCTGCCGATCGCCGCGGCCGTCGCGCAGTACGCGAACTGGCGCGTCCTGTTCTGGGGCTCGGCGGTCCTCGCCGCCGCCGTCACCGCGCTCCTGTGGGCCCTGGTGCCGAACGTCCCGGCCGGTGCGCGCGGTCAGCGCTTCGACCTGCCCGGAGCGCTCGGTCTCGGCGCGGGGCTCGTGTGCCTGCTGCTCGGCATCTCCAAGGGCGCCGACTGGGGCTGGGGCTCGGCCACGACGCTCGGGCTGCTCGGCGCCGCGGTCGTCGTGCTCCTGCTGTGGGGCGTGTGGGAGACCCGCACGAAGGACCCCGTCGTCGACCTGCGCACGACCGCGCGACCCCGCGTCCTGCTCACCAACGCCGCCTCGATCTTCACCGGCTTCGGCATGTACGCCTCGATGCTCGTGCTGCCGCAGTTGCTCCAGTTCCCGGAGGCGACGGGGTACGGGCTCGGGCAGTCGATGCTCGCGGCGGGGCTGTGGATGGCGCCCGGCGGCATCATGATGATGTTCGTCTCGCCGCTCGGCGGGAAGCTCTCCAACGCGCGCGGCCCGAAGTTCACGCTGGTCAGCGGGGTGCTCGTGATCGCGGCCGGGTACGGGCTCTCGCTCCTGCTCATGGGCTCGGCGTGGGGCGTCATGGTCGCGCTCATGGTGATCAACAGCGGCGTCGGGCTCGCGTACGGCGCGATGCCGGCGCTCATCATGGGCGCCGTGCCGCTCTCCGAGTCGGCGGCGGCCAACGGCTTCAACGCGCTGATGCGCTCGCTCGGGACGTCGATCGGCGCGGCCGTCGTGGGGGTCGTCCTCGCGCAGCTCACGACGGACTTCGGGGGCCATGTGCTGACCTCGGAGAACGGGTTCAGGACCGGGCTGCTCGTCGGCTGCGGGGTCGCGCTGCTCGCGGGGCTCGTCGCGGCGGCCATCCCGTACCGGCGGGAGGCGGAGGGGCCGCGCGCGAGCGGGGCCGTGCGGGTGGAGAGCCGCGAGGCGGTCGCGGAGGGCTGAGCCCGTCCGCCGACCGCGGCCACGCGTGGAACAGGGGCGCCCCGAGCCGTACGGAACCGGCTCGGGGCGCCCCTGCCACGTACCCCGGTGCCCTCGCGCACCCCCGTCGCGCGCGGACCCCCGGGGCGGACCGTGGGGTCAGGAGAGCAGGAGGACGACTCCGGCCGCGACCGAGACGGCCGACGTGGCGCCGTGCACGCCGAGGTACGCCGCGGCGGGGCCGCCGCTGAACCGGACCGCGAGCGCGTCGGCCCCGGCGGCGAGCGCGCCCGCCAGCGTCATCCAGCCCGTCAGGTGGTCGCTCGCGCCGAGCAGCGCGATCAGCAGCATGAGCCCGAGGGTGATGTCGCGGTTCCCCTTGACGGAGGCCCAGGCGCGGAAGGCGGGCAGCTCGGCGGGGGTGCCGGGGATGCCGAAGTCCGTCGCGGCCCGCGGGGTGAACTGGAAGCGCGCCCCGATGAGCATGATCCCGACGGCGATGACCCAGACGATGACGGTGGCGGTGGTGGTGAGGGCGGTGGGCATGGCGGACGTTCCCCCTTCGGTCGGCGCCGACCCCGTGTCGAGCGCCGCTCTATTCGCTAGCAATGCTAGACATAGCATTGCCTGCTTGTCTAGCGGCGCTAGACTTCGGAGCATGTCCATCACAGCGAACCGTCGCGAACGTGAACGAGCCGAGCGCCACCGGCTGATCCTGGCCGTGGCAAGGGAGTTGGCCGAGACCGAGGGCTGGGAGGCGGTCACCACGCGCCGCCTCGCGGAACGGGTGGAGTACAGCCAGCCCGTGCTCTACAGCCATTTCAAGGGGAAGGACGCGATCGTCGAGGCGGTCGCCGAAGAGGGTTTCGCCGAGCTGGGCGACCTGCTGCGGCGGGCGCGCGCGGAGGCGGGGCCGGGGCGGCGGAGCGGGGTACGGGCGGTGAGCCGCGCCTACCTGGACTTCGCCGTCGAGCACGAGGCGCTCTACCAGGCGATGTTCGTCATGCCGACCGGGCTGAAGTTCGCCAGCGAGGAGACGCCGGAGGTGCTGCGCAGCACCTTCAACGCCTTCGTGGAGGCGCTGCCCGAGGAGACGGAGACGCGCGAGGGACGTGCGGAGCTGCTGTGGGCGGCGCTGCACGGCATCTCGGTGCTGTCCGCGACGGGAAGGGTCCCGGCGGAGCACGGCGACGCGCGCCTCGACCTGCTGATCGACGGGATCGTGCCGGGGGAGTGAGAAGGCGGTACCGGGGGCTGGGCCAGGCCCGGCTCAGCCCCACACCGCCCGCGCCACCATCAGCCCCACGGCCACCGCGCCGAGCCCCGAGAGCACCGTGGAGGCCGCGCTGCCCGCCGCCCGGACCATCTGCCCCGTACGGGCGAGGTGGACGGTCTCCCAGGAGAAGGTCGAGTACGTGGTGAGCGCCCCGCACAGGCCCGTGGCGACGAAGTCCTCGTACCGCGCCCCGCCCTCGCCCGTCATGAGCGCGCCGGTCAGCACGCCGAGGAAGAGGCAGCCGAGGGTGTTCGCGGTGAAGGTGCCCCACGGGAACTCGGTGGACTGGCGGCGCTGCACCGCGCGGTCGACGAGGAAGCGGGTGGGCGCGCCGAGCGCGCCGCCGAGCACGACGAGCAGCCAGTTCACCGGACCGCCCGCCGGGTGGGGGCGCCTCGCCGTGCGAGGGCGAACCGCCGCGTGAGGGCCGAGGTGAGGGCCACGGCCGCGAGCGCCGCGCACAGCGTGCCCGCGTAGTAGGCGAGCGCGATGCCCGCGCGGTCGAGGCGCGCGAGCCGTTCGGTGTCGGCCGCGTACGTGCTGAGCGTCGTGAAGCCGCCGAGGAAGCCGGTGGCGAGGAAGGGCCGCACGAGCGGCGGCGCCTGCCACACCTCCATGAAGAGCACGACCACGACCCCCATGGCCGCGCAGCCGGCGACGTTCACGGTGAAGGTGGCCCACGGGAAGCCGTCGGGCGGCGCGGCCCAGGCGCGCTCGACGGCATACCGGGCCGCCGCGCCGAGCGCGCCGCCGAGCGCGACGACGGCGACGGTCGGGAGGAGCGAGAGGACGCTCGCCCGCCGGTCCCGGGCGGCCACGTCCATGTCGGTGGGGAGCAGCCGCTCGCCGTCGTGGGAGGGCGGGGCGGGCGAGGCGGAGGCCGGACGGGGGGCCTCGCGGGGGCCCGCGGCGCCCGGGTCGCTCTCGCGGGGGGCGTCGGCCTGCGGGTCGCCGCTGTGCGGGTCGCCGTCGTGCGGGTCGTCGTCGTGCATCGCGGGCCTTCCGGGTGGGGGCGAGGGGCCTACGGCGGGACGGGGGAGGGACGACGGGTCCGGGAGGGGGCGGTCCCGTACGGGAAAGGGGCGGGCGCCCACCGCCCGGTGAACGCCCGCCCCGCCCCGTCGCCGCCCCCGGCCGCGCGTCACGCGTCGGCGGACGGCAGCTTCCAGTTCGGCCTCGGGAAGTGGCACGTGTAGCCGTCCGGGTAGCGCACCAGGTAGTCCTGGTGCTCCGGCTCGGCCTCCCAGAAGTCGCCCTCGGGCTCGACCTCGGTCACGACCTTGCCCGGCCACAGTCCGCTCGCGTCGACGTCCCTGATGGTGCGCTCGGCGGTCTCGCGCTGCTCCTCGTCCGTGTAGAAGATCGCGGAGCGGTAGCTCGAACCGATGTCGTTGCCCTGCCGGTCCTTCGTGGACGGGTCGTGGATCTGGAAGAAGAACTCCAGGAGGTTCCGGTAGCTGGTGCGCTCGGGGTCGTAGAGGATCTCGATCGCCTCGGCGTGCCCCTCGTGGTTGCGGTACGTCGCGTTCGCGACCTTGCCGCCCGTGTAGCCGACCCGGGTCGAGACGACCCCGGGCTGCTTGCGGACCAGGTCCTGCATCCCCCAGAAGCAGCCGCCCGCGAGGACCGCCTTCTCCGTCTGCGCCATGCCGTCATCCCTCTTCAGTCGTAGCCTGCCGTCCGCGCACGGCACACCGTCCGCGGCTCCTACCTTGCCGTCCCGCGCGCGAGCGCGCACACCAGGGACCGCCGGGGCCCTGCCCCGCCGAGCCGTACGCGCGGGTGCCCGAGCG
Source organism: Streptomyces sp. Tu6071 (assembly GCF_000213055.1). Lineage (NCBI taxonomy): Bacteria > Bacillati > Actinomycetota > Actinomycetes > Kitasatosporales > Streptomycetaceae > Streptomyces > Streptomyces sp. Tu6071. Next base: position 5,029,077 of record NZ_CM001165.1, read on the forward strand.
TCCGCGACGTGGTCCGCCGCGTACCGCCCGCCTTGACTGAACACCGGGACCACCGCCTCGTATGCCCCTGTCCCCGTCCCCCGGGCCGTCCCGGCGCGACCTCGCGCCGGGACGCCTGCGCGAGACTCCCGCGGCGAGCGCGGACACAGCCCCCGAAGCACCGTCAAACCCCTGCGAATGCGGCCTTCGACCCAAGCCGACTTCGACTTGAACATGTTCAAGAAGGGGTCTACCGTCATCGACGACGGCACTTTTGAACGCGTTCAAGTGTTCAGCCGGTTCGGGAAAGAAGGGTGGGGCAATGGACCTCACGGTTGTCACGTACGTCGTGTACCTGGCCATCAGCGTCGGGCTCACGGTCTGGGTCGCGCGGACCCTCAGCAGCAACGGGCGGGTCTTCCTCGCGGACGTCCTCAAGGGGAACGAGCCGCTCGCCGACGCGGTGAACCGCCTGCTCGTCGTCGGCTTCTACCTCGTCAACCTCGGGTTCGTGGCGCTCTACCTGCGCTCGGACAGGGCGGTACGGGACGCGTCGGGCGTCTTCGAGGCGCTTTCCGTCAAGCTCGGTGTCGTCCTGCTCGTGCTCGGTGTCCTGCATCTGGGCAACGTGTACGTGCTCAACAAGATCCGCCGCAGGGGCGTCATGGAGCGCGACCAGCGCCCGCCGGTACCCCCGCAGCAGTGGCTCGCCCCGGGCGCCGGGGCGTGACGGGGGAGCGGGGGCGGGGCGCCGGGGCCGGGGACGCCCCGGGGGTCCCGGGCCCCGGGGGCGGGCCGGTCGGGGGGCCGGCCCGCCCCGGGGGCGAGGGCGGCGAGGTGCGGGGCCTCACGGTCCTCTACGACGCCGAGTGCCCCCTGTGCACGTACGTACGGAAGTGGCTCGGCCGCCAGCCGCAGCTCGTCCCGCTCGCCTTCGTCCCCGCGGGCTCCGCCGAGGCCGCGACCCGCTTCCCCGGCCTCGACCAGGCCGCGACACTCACCGAGATCACGGTGGTCGGGGACGGCGGGCAGGTCTACCGGGGGTCCGCCGCCTGGGTCGTGTGCCTGTGGGCGCTCGGCGAGTACAGGCCCCTGGCCCACCGGCTGAGCACCCCGGCGGGCGCGCGGCTCGCCCGGTCCGCCGTGCTGCGCGCGGCGAAGTGGCGCGAGTCGCGGCGGCAGCGCGAGGGCTGGGGCGCGGGGGTCTACCGCCGCGCGGACGGCTGGGAGTACCTGCCGGACCGGGGCTGGGTGCACAGGGGGGCGGGGCCGGACTGCGGGGGAGGGTGCGAGGTGGCCTAGGGTCGGGTGTCGTGGTCGAGATGAACAGCGAAGAGGCGCGGGGTCCGGAGCCGGAGGGCGCGGGCCCCGGGCCGCGTACCGGGAGGGCGGGGAAGACGGGGAAGGGCGAGGGGTCCGGGAAGGGCGACGCGGCGGCCGGGAAGGCCGAGGGGGTGGCCGGGAAGGCCGCGGAGGCCGCGGAGGCCGCGGAGGCCGAAGCGTCCGGCAAGGGCGACGCCTCCGGAAAGGCGCCCGCCCCGGACAAGGCCCTCGCCCCGGACAAGCCCCCCGCCCCCGGCAAGAACGGGAGCCCCGCCCGGCCGAAGAACCCTCCCAAGGGCGAGCAGACCCGGGCCCTGATCATCGAGACCGCCCTCCGCCTCTTCCGTGAGCGCGGGTACGACAAGACGACCATGCGGGCCATCGCGCAGGAGGCCGGGGTCTCGGTCGGGAACGCGTACTACTACTTCGGCGGCAAGGAACACCTCATCCAGGGGTTCTACGACCGCATCGTCGCCGAGCACGCGGTGGCCGTGCGCCCGGTGCTCGACGGGGAGCGGGACTTCGAGAAGCGCTTCCTCGGCGTTCTGCGGGCGTGGCTCGAAGTCGCGGCCCCGTACCACGAGTTCGCGAGCCAGTTCTTCAAGAACGCGGCGGACCCGGAGAGTCCGCTGAGCCCCTTCTCGCCCGAGTCCGAGTCGGCGCGGGGCGTCTCGCTCGGCATCCACCGCGAGGTGCTTGCCGGTTCCAGGGCGAAGGTGTCCCCGGAACTCGCGGACGCCGTGCCCGAGTTGATGTGGCTCGCGCAGATGGGCCTGGTCCTGTACTGGGTCTTCGACCGCTCCGAGGGCAACGAGAAGACGTACCGCCTCGCCGAGCGCGGCGCCCGCCTCACCGCCCACGGTGTCCGCCTCTCCCGCTTCCGCCTCCTGCGCCCCCTCGTCAACGAAGTGCACGACCTCTTCAAGGATTTCCTCCCCGGCATGGCCGAAACGGTCGCCCGCCGTGCCGCGTCGCGCGACACCTCGGACTGACCTCGCACTCCCCTCCGCCCCCGCGTCCGCGCGGAAATCCCTTTGCGGGGCGGGCGTGCGGTGCCGACGATGGGGGCCGTCTCATCCTCGGGAGCCACCGTGATCGTTGTGACCGCCGCCGCAGGGCAGTACGGGCGCCTCGTCGTCGAGGGGCTGCTCGCGCGCGGCGTGCCCGTCGCCGCTGTCGTGCGCCGTCCCGAGCGGGCCGCCGGGCTCGCCGCCTCGGGCGCGGAGGTGCGGTACGGGGACTACGACGACGCGGATTCGCTGCGCACGGCCTTCACCGGCGCCGAGCGGCTGCTGCTCGTCTCCTCGCCCGAGCTGGAGACCGGGCGGCGCGTGGCGCAGCACGCCACGGCGGTGGACGCGGCGCGCGCGGCGGGTGTCGGGCTGCTCGCGTACACGAGCTTCCTCGGCGCGGAGGCGCTGGCCGAGGGCATGACGGCGGCGCACCACGCGACCGAGCGGCACATCGAGGCGAGCGGGCTCCCGTACACGCTGTTGCGGCACCCGTTCTACAGCGACGCCTTCCTCCACACGGGCCTGCGCGAGGCCGTCGCGGCGGGGGTCCTGGAGGACGGTACGGGCGGGCGCGGCCTCAACACCGCCTCGCGCGCCGACCTCGCGGAGGCGGCGGTACGCGTCCTGACCGGTGAACGCGCCCTCCCGGCCTACGACTTGACGGGCGCCCCGTGGACGTACCGGCAGCTCGCCGAGACCCTGACGCGGGTGAGCGGCGCGCCCGTCGCGTACACCGAGCGGACCAGCCCCGTGCCGGGACCGGCGGGGTGGCTCGACGGGCAGATCCGCGCGGGTGCGCTGGAACACTGGACGGACGACCTCGCCGACCTCCTCGGCCGTCCTCCGACCTCCTTGGAGGAGGCGGTGCGGGCGGTGCTGGCGAAGTGAGAGGTCCCTCCCGGCCGCCCGGTTCCGGAGTGCCGTCCGGCATCGAGGCGTTCCGTGCCGCGCTGGCCGCCCGGGTGGCCGGTGGCGCTCCCCTCGCGGCGGGCCACGGTTTCCGCGGCGCCGTCCTCGTCGAGGGGCTCAGTGATCTCGCCGCCGTCGAAGCCCTCGCGGCGCGCGAGGGCCGCGACCTTTCCGCCGAGGGGATCGCCGTCGTGCCGATGGGCGGCGCCATGAGCATCGCCGCATACGCGGAGGCGCTCGGCCCGCACGGACTCGGCCTGCGCCTGACCGGACTGTGCGACGCGAACGAAGAGCCCTTCTACGTCAGGGGATTCGCGCGGGCGGAGGTCCGCCACCCCTCCCTGCACGTCTGTGTGGCCGACCTGGAGGACGAACTCCTGCGCGCGCTCGGCACGGATCGCGCCGAGGAGGTGGTCGCGGCGGCCGGTGAGGAGCGCCGCTGGCAGACCTTCCGCCGACAGCCCGCGCAACTCGGCCGTTCCCGCCACGACCAGCTCCGCCGTTTCCTCGGCACGGCGAGCGGTCGCAAGATCCGTTACGGCACCCTCCTGACCGAAGCCCTCGCGGCGGACCGCGTCCCGCCCCCGCTGACGGCGCTCCTCGCACGCCTGTGACCCTCACACACGCCCCTGCCCGCTCCCCGAACAGATCGGAACCCTCATGCCCGTACGACTCGACGCGCTCGGCCTCCGGGCACAGGACCCGGCACGCCTCGCCCGCTTCTGGCACGACCTGCTGGGCGGCGACGCCGTACGCGAACGGGCGGACGAGGAATACGAGTTCACCCCGGCCACGAACCCCGGCCTCCCGCTCCGCTTCCGCCCGGGAGCCGCGCCCAAGACGTCCCGGAACCGTCAGCACTTCGACCTGACGAGCGAGTCGCCCGCGGACCAGGAAGCCACGGTGGCCCGCGCCTTGGCGCTCGGCGCGCGGCACACGGACGTCGGGCAGCGCCCCGAGGAGGGCCATCGCGTGCTCGCGGACCCCGAGGGCAACGAGTTCTGCGTGATCGAGCCGGGCAACAGGTTCCTCGCGGGCTGCGGCAGGATCGGCGCGCTGGCGTGCGACGGCAGCCACGCCGTGGGCGTCTTCTGGAGCGCTGCGCTCGGCTGGCCCCTGGTGTGGGACGAGGGCGAGGAGACGGCGGTCCAATCCCCGGACGGCGGAACGAAGTTCACGTGGGGCGGCCCGCCGCTGATGCCCCGCACCGAAGCTGACCGCTTCGCCCCGGACCTCGTCCCGGAGGCCCCGGCCGCGTACGAGGCCGAGGCGGCCCGCCTCACGTCGCTCGGCGCCCGCGTCCTCACGCGGGAGGCCGGACACGCGGTCCTCGCGGACCCGGACGGCAACGCGTTCCGGCTGCTGACCGGGCGGGCGTAGTCCGGGGACACGGGCGCGTCAACAGCGCGCGTGGCACGTCCCGCCCGTGAAGTCGAAGCGTCAACTCCACTGCTCACCTGCGCTGTTGCCCGCCGCTTCGCCGTGGTGCGGGTAGTGGCGGTGGATCGTTTCGGCGGGGTGGCGGAGGGCACACGGCGGGTGAACCGCGAGGCCGGCCGCACCGCCACCTGCCGTTGCGCAGGGGCGCGTGGGTGTCCGGCTCCGACGACACAGAGGGGCGCGCCGATGTCTCAACACGCTGCCGGAGCCGGGGCGGACCGGACGGCCGGGGGTCCGTTCGACCACATCGTGGTCGGCGGGGGAGCGGCGGGCAGCGTGCTCGCCGCCCGCCTGAGCGAGGACCCCGCCTGCCGCGTACTGCTGCTCGAAGCGGGGCCCGAGGACACCGATCCCCGGATTCCGCAGCCGCACGGGCTGTTCGCCGGTCTCTTGCGGGGCGACCTGGACTGGAGCTACGACACCGTCCCGCAGGAACAGCTCGGCGGCCGGACGGTCCCCGTCTCCGCGGGCAGGGTGCTGGGCGGGGGCGGCGCCATCAACTACCAGGTCTGGTCCCGGGGAAACCCTCTCGACTACGACGAGTGGGCGGCGGGCGGCATGACCGGCTGGGCCTGGGACGACGTCCTGCCCGCGTTCCGGCGCATCGAGGACCACGAGCGGGGAACCTCGGCGTGGCACGGAACGGGCGGCCCGGTCCCGGTCACCACGCCGAAGGACGTGAGCCCGCTGTCCCTGGCCTTCGTCACGGCGGCGGTGGAGAGCGGTCTGCCCCTCAACCGCGACTTCGACGGCGGCGAGCAGGACGGCGCGGGGCTGCTCTACGGCAATGTGCGCGACGGGGAACGGCACAGCGCGTCCCGGGCCTACCTGACCCCGGCCCTCGGCCGGCTCAACCTGGACATCAGGACGGGGGCGCAGGTCACCCGGGTACTGCTGGACGGCACGCGGGCGGCCGGAGTCGAGTACGTCACGGACGGCTCCGTGCGGCGTGCGCACGCCGATTCCGTGGTGCTCTGCGCCGGAGCGGTGCGCTCCCCGCAGTTGCTGATGCTCTCCGGCATCGGGCCCGCCGGGCACCTGGCGGAGCGGGGTGTCGAGGTGGTCCAGGACCTTCCCGGTGTCGGCAGCGGTCTGCAGGATCACCCCGCCGCCGTCGTGAGCTGGCCGGTCGTCCGGGGCGAAACCTGGCTGGACGCGATGAGCGAGCGCAACCAGGCCCTTTACGCCGAGGGCCGCCGGGGCCCCCTGGCCTCGGTCGGCCAGGCCGCCGCCTTCCTGCGCGTCGGCGCCGACGCCCCGGCCCCGGACGTCGAGATCACGCCCATGCTGATCGACTTCCTGGACAACAGCACCCCCGGGCTCTCGTGCCTCGTCACGGTGCTGAAGCCGCGAAGCCGGGGCACGGTCCGCCTCGCCTCCGCGCGCCCGGCCGACGCCCCGCTGATCGATCCCCGCTACTACGAGGACGCGAAGGACCGGGAACTGGTCGTCGAAGGTCTGCGCAGGACGCTGGCCATCGGCGACAGCCCCGTCATGCGCGCCCTCGTCGGCCCCGCCTCCTTCCCCGCGGCCACCGACGACGCGGCGCTCCTGGAGTCCGCGCGCACGTCCGCCGTCTCGTTCAACCACCCGGCCGGTACCTGCCGTTCGGGCACGGACGACGCCTCGGTGGTCGACCCGCTGCTCCGCGTCCACGGCATCGAGGGCCTGCGTGTCGCCGACGCCTCGGTCATGCCCGCCCTGCCCCGCGCCCATATCCACGCCCCCTCGGTCATGATCGGTGAACGAGCGGCCGAGTTCATGAGCACGAGGTAACGGCCGGGCCGGGGCGTACGGCGGGACGGCGGCGCGTACGGTCCCGGCCTGACGGGGGGTCGTACACCAGCGAACCGGCATCCTGTCTGCGGCTGTTGAGCGAAGGGCCCCCTCAAGCGGACGCGTACGTCGCGCCCGGCAGACAGCCGCCGGGGTGGCCGGGGTAGAGGCAGCACGGGTGGGGGCCGGGCTGTGGGCGAGGGCAGAACGGGAGGCGGCGGGCCTGGTACGGGGGCACTTCGCGCGTGAACGTGACCCAGACGGCCCCGTCGCACAAGGGCCGTACCACACCGACGTGTTCGACCCCGTCATGCGCGGCGAGACCGCACCGGGTACGGGCCACGACCTCCCCGCCGGGGACCCCGGAACTCGCGCGCTTCGCGAAGATCCCCATGATCTCGGGGATGTCGGTCTCGGCGTCGCAGCGGACGGGAGGGAGCGGCGCGGGGGCGTCGCTCGCCCGTACGGGGTGGGTCCCGTCCGGGGGAATCGGACGGGCGCCCAGCTCGTACCAGGTGCCACCGACGTCGGGGCACCGCAACGTGAACGGACAGCCCAGGGCGAGCAGTTCTCGTACGCGTGTCTGCCGTTCCGCGTCCTCGGCCCACGCGCGCAGCGCGGCCGGGGCGTCGGGCCACCGGGCCGCGACGGGCCGTACGAGCCCCGGCACGAGCCACCGCGCGACAGGCCCGGGATCGAGCCGCACCGCGAGCCGCAACGCCTCACTCCGCAACCACCCCGCCGCCTCGTGGTGCGCGAGCACAGGCACCCGTCCGAGCAGCACGGCCTTCCGCACGTCCCCACCTCGCGACACCACGGTGTAGGGGGTGTCGTGGACGGAGACTGCCGCCGCGACGGTGCCGGGGAACGCGCCGCTCACCTCGCCGCTCCCTCGTGCGGGTGGCGGGCGATGAGCACGCGGCAGTCGGTGGCACGGGAGTGATCCCCCCGCGCGACGGCCTCGCGTTCGTCACGGCTGAGTTCCGCGCAGGTGCGGCAATCGCCGGAAGGGTCGATCGGATGCGGCGTCGGGGCGGCCATGGGGGGCACTCCTCGCTCAAGGGGATGTGGGTTTGCCGGTGAGCCCGCCCGGACGGAACCGAAGGCAAGTCAGCGGGCGCGCAGCAAGGCGTAGTTGGACAGTGCGTGACCGTCCGACTACACGCACAACCATGGCCTATGAGAAACGTTGCTCGCAACCGAAAGCGAATAGAACAGATGCCGATCAGGGAACTGGCATATGCCAAAAGTGGCCTTCCGGGTACTCTGCGTGCCCAGGGAGGGTGATCGAGTGGAAGCACGACCGAACGTGCACAGACGCCGTTTCGGCTCGATGATGCGATCGCTTCGTCAGCAGGCCGGTTTGACGATGGAAGCGGCGGCCAACCAGCTCGGCTTGCCGGGCAAGCCCGCGCTGAGCAAGATCGAGAACGGTAAGCAACGCGTCACCGGCCTCGGCCTGACGGCCTTCTTCAGCGTCTACGGGGTGGACTCGGAGGACGTGCGAACCAAGGTCAGGGCGATGGCGACGCAGGCGGCATCGGGCAAGCGCACGAATCTCCTTGACGAGTACCGCGAGGCGATTCGCAGTCCAGGGTTCGAGGACTACCTCCACTTGGAGGAGCTGGCCTCGCGTGCGGAGTCGTACCTGCACGTCGTGCCGGGACTGCTCCAGACCCGTGAGTACGCGACGGCCGTGGTCGAGGGCGGCCACAAGTTCGCATCCAGGGCAGAAGTGCGGCGCTTCGTCGACCTGCGCATGGCGCGGCAGGCGGTCCTCTCGGGCGAAAACGCGCTCAGCCTCTGGTGCGTCCTGGACGAGTCGGCACTGCACCGGCAAGTCGGTGGCCTTGAGGTGCTGAGAGGGCAGTGGCAGCGACTCCTGGACGTCACCAAGGAGAACTCGAAGATCTCGATACAGGTACTTCCGTTCGGTGCGGGCTCTCACGCGGGGATCGACGGAGCCTTCCAGCTCCTACACTTCGAAGTGGGGGCGCCCGTCTGCATCGTGGAGACGCTGGCGACGTCCGTCTACCTGGAAGAGGACGTGGACGTGAGCCGGTACATCGAAGCCTTGGACCTCCTGCGGGCACAGGCTCTCGATGAAAAGGCGTCGCGCCGTTTCATTCACCAGTTGATCAAGGACAGCGACACATGAACAAGAAGGTCGACCTCACGAACGCCGCGTGGGCGAAGAGCGAACTGTCCAATGGCAGTGACAACTGTCTGGAGGTCGCGTTTGTCGATGGCGTCGTCGCGTTGCGGGATTCCGTGGACGTGGGCGACCCGGCTGCTCAGGTTCTGATCGTCTCGCGCAAGGACTACGAGCTGTTCACGGCAAGCGTGCGCGCGGGGCAGGCCGACCTGCTTCCGTAGGGTTCGGCCGCTTCTTCGGGGTCCGTCGCAGTCTGCTGGCAGCGGCGGGCTTCGTCGTCTCGCGTGACGGGTATTCCCGTGTAGTCATCGGTCGGGAGCGGGGCACGTCCCCCACAGCGGATGCCGGTGGCGCGTTCAGTGATGCGCGAGGCGAGGAGAAACCTCATGGCGGTACGACTCCCACGCTGGTTCACGTCCTCCTACAGCGGGCAAGGCGGCGATTGTGTCGAGGTCGCGGCCAACTTGGCGCCCCTGTCCGGCACGGTCCCCGTCCGTGACAGCAAGCGCCCCGAAGGTGACGTGATCGCCTTCGGCCGCGGTGCCTTCACCTCGTTCCTCGGGGCGGTTCGCCAAGGGTGATCCCCTGGAGTTCGCCGTCGCGAGAGCCCGTCGTCCCCCCCCCGGCAGGGGGGAGCGACGGGCTCTGCTTGTAGGGGCCGTGGCCTGTCCCGGCCAGGTAGGCAGCGCGGGATTCCGTGGACGTGGGCGATCCGGCCGCTCAGGTTCTGATCGTCTCGCGCAAGGACTACGAGCTGTTCACGGCGAGCGTGCGCGCGGGGCAGGCCGACCTGCTGCCGTAGGGGCTGGCCGGTTCTTCGGGGTCCGTCGCGGTCTGTCGGCGGCGGCGGGCTTCGTCGTCCCGCCTGACGGGTATGGCCGTGGAGTCATCGGTCAGGAGCGCGGGGCACGTTCCCCGCAGCCGAGGCCGGTGGCGTTCACGATGCGCGAGGCGAGGAGAAACCTCATGGCGGCACGACTCCCTCACTGGTTCACGTCCTCCTACAGCGGGCAGGGCGGCTCGTGTGTCGCGGTGGCGACCAATCTGGTCTCCGTCACCGGCACGGTTCCCGTCCGCGACAGCAAGCGCCCCGAAGGTGACGTGATCGCCTTCGGTCGCGGTGCCTTCACCGCGTTCCTCGGCGCCGTTCGGCAGGGCTGATCCCCCGGAGTTCCGCATCCACGAGGGCCCGTCGTCTCCCTCGCGGGGAGCGACGGGCTCTTACGGATGCGGGGCCGTGGCTGGTTCCCCGCTGGTGCGGGCTGCTGCCGCACCGGCGGATACCGGCCGGGCGTTCGGGCTCCACGAGGCGAAGGAGAGCGGTATGACGTCAGATCCCCTCCAGTGGTTCAGGTCCTCCTACAGCGGTCAGGGCGGCGAGTGCGTCGAGGTCGCTCCCGGTCTCGTCGCCTCCCACGGCGTCGTTCCCGTGCGCGACGCGAAGCGGCCCGCCGGTCCCGTACTCCGGGTCGGTGTCCCGGCCTTCGCCGGGCTCGTCGCGATGGCGAAGAGCACCCGGCTCGCCGCGTAGGAGGAGGCGGAATGCCTGCCGACGCGTCGCCGCTGGCGGCCGGGAGGCGTCATTCGGTGGCGCGGCGCCGGGACGGGACCGTGGTCGCCGTCGGCGCCTCCGCCACCGGCGAATGCCGTGTCGGGCGGTGGCGCGGGATCGTCGCCGTCGCGGCCGGGAACGTCCATGCCGCGCGGAACACGGGCCGGTCCCACACCGTGGGGCTCCGCGCGGACGGCACCGTGCTCGCGACCGGCTGGAACGGGGACGGGCAGTGCGAGGTCTCCGGGTGGGAGGGCGTCACGGTCGTGGCCGCCGGCTGGCGTCGCACGCTCGGCCTGCTGGCCGACGGCCGGGTGCTCGCGGTGGGCCGGGACGCGGAGGGGCAGTGCGACGTGCGGTCCTGGCGCGAGGTGGTCGCTCTCGCGTGCGGTGACTGGCACTCGGTCGGCGTCCGCTCGGACGGTTCCGCGCTCGCGGTGGGGAACGACCGGCGAGGGCAGTGCGCCGTCGGGGAGTGGCGCGACCTGCGCGCCGTCTCCGCCGGGACGCTCCACACCGTCGGCCTGAGGTCCGACGGGCGCGCGGTCGCGACCGGGGACCCCGGTTCCGGGGCGTGCGCGGTCGGCGGGTGGGAGGACGTGGCAGCGCTCGACGCGGGCAGTCACCACACCGTCGCGGTCACCGCCTGCGGACGGGTCCTCGCGGCGGGCGACAACACCCACGGGCAGTGCGACGTCGGGGGCTGGCGGGACGTCGTCGCCGTGGCGGCAGGTGCGACGCACACCCTCGGCCTGCGTGCCGACGGCACGGTGCTGGCGGCCGGGAACGACGCGAACGGGCAGTGCCGGACCGCCGCTTGGTCCGGAATCCACGCCGCGTAGCGCAGAGCGCCGGGGGGCGCCCCTGGCGCGCGAGGCAGCCGCCGTCCCCGGCCCGCGAGGCACCCGTCCTCCCGGCCCGCGAGGCACCCGCCGTCCCCCCGGCCCGCGAGGCACCCGCCCTCCCGGCCCGCGAGGCACCCGCCGTCCCCCCGGACGCGGCGGGTGCCTCGCGGTGGGGGCCGGGCCTCAGCCCCGTACGCCCCAGTCCAGGCGGTCCGCCAGACCGGCCTTCGTGAAAGCCGCCTCCAGGTGCGGGCGGCCCTCCGTGAAGTGGGACCAGCCCTCGTAGTGGACGGGGACGACGCGGCGGGCGTCCAGGAGGCGGGTGGCCTCGGCCGCGCCCGCGCTGTCCAGGACCAGCGGGGCGCCGTCGAAGCGCACCGGGATGGAGGGGGCGCCCGCGAAGAGGAGGGCCGTGTCCACCGGGCCGACGCGCTCCGCGATCTCGGCGACCGCGTCGAGCGAGGCGTTGTCGCCGCTCACGTAGACCGTCGGCAGCCCCTCGCCCGTGAGGACGAAGCCGACGACCTGGCCCGTCAGCGGCTCGACCTCCTCGCGGCTCCCGGGGCCGTGCACCGCGGGCACGCCCGTGACGCGGACCCGGCCCCCGGCGAGGTCGTACGACTCCCAGTCCGCGAGCCCGCGCGCGTTGCCGCCGAGGCGCCCGGCCCCCGAGGGGGTGGTGAGGACGAGACCGGCGGAGGGCAGGAGCGCGCGGCCCGAGACGTCCAGGTTGTCGCCGTGCTCGTCGTGCGAGAGCAGGACGACGTCCACCGGGCCGAGGTCCCCGGGGGCCGTGGGGGACGGGGCGGTCTTGGTGAGCAGCGGGCCCTCGCCGGGGAAGTCGCCCGGCTCGTCGAAGGCCGGATCGACGAGGAAGCGGATGCCGCCGTAGGTGAAGAAGGCGGTGGGGCCGCCGAAGACGCGGACGGGAAAACCGGCTTCGGCAACGGGCCCGGCAGAAGTGGACGCGGTCATGGGACGCCTTTCGGAATGAGTTCTCACGGATAAGGACCATCGCATCCGTGAGGTGGTGTCGAGCTGAAAGGTAGACCCTTCTCATGGATGCGCGCAATGACATCCGTGAGTTTGCCGCCGTAGACTGTCCGGCGTGAGCGCGGACGAGGGGTACGGCGAGGAGCGGCGGGAGCACGCCCGGAGTGAGTCGCCCCCGCCCGCCCCCGGCGAGTCCGCGCACCCCGCCCTCGCCCTCGCCAACACCGCGATCACCCTCCCCGGCGGCCGTGCGCTCGACCTCCTCGCCGTCCCGGCCGAGGCCGAGGACTGGCTCGCCGCGCACGGCCTCGCCCCGGCGGGCATCGGCGTGCGCGAGCAGTGCGCGACCCAGCTCCGCGCCCTGCGCGAGCACGTACGCTCGCTCCTCGCCGCCCGCGTCGACGGGCTCCCCCCGCACCGCTCCGCGCTCGCCGCCGTTAACGACGCGATGACCCGCGCGCCCGCCGTGCCGCTCCTGTACTGGGACCCCGTGCGCGGCCTCCACCGCGCGGCCCCGCACCCCGTGGACGCGGCCCTCGACCATGCCCTCGCCGCGCTCGCGACGGACGCCGCAGACCTCCTCGCGGGCCCCGACGCCGACCGCTTGGCCGCCTGCGCCTCACCGCCGTGCAACCGCTTCCTGCTCCAGCACGGCCGCCGCCGCCACTGGTGCTCGACACGCTGCGGCGACCGCGCCCGCGCGGCCCGCGCCTACGCCCGCCGCACGGGACCGGCGGCCTGACCCGGGGCGCACCCGCCGACCGCCGCAGCCGACCCGGGCCTCCGCGCCCGCGCGGCCCGCGCCTACGCCCGCCGCACGGGACCGGCGGCCTGACTCGGGGGCGCACCCGCCGACCGCCGGAGCCGACCCGGGCCTCCGCGCCCGCGCCGCCCGCGCCTACGCCCGCCGCACGGGACCGGCGGCCTGACTCGGGGGCGCACCCGCCGACCGCCGGAGCCGACCCGGGCCTCCGCGCCCGCGCCGCCCGCGCCTACGCCCGCCGCACGGGACCGGCGGCCTGACCCGGGGGCGCACCCGCCGACCACCGGAGCCGACCCGGGCCTCCGCGCCCGCGCCGCCCGCGCCTACGCCCGCCGCACGGGACCGGCGGCCTGACCCGGGGGCGCACCCGCCGACCGCCGCAGCCGACCGGGCCTCTCGGGGGCGCGCCGCAGCCGCCCGTCACGGCCGCCCAGGGCTCCTCGGGTCGCACCGCCGCCTCCACAGCCGTCCCGGCCTCCCGGCGCGCACGGCCGCCCTCCGCCACAGCCGACCCCGGCCCCCGGGGCGCGCCCCCGCCGTCCGCCACACTGGACCCATGCCCCTCCTCGCCACGCCCCGCCTCCACCTGCGCCGCTTCCGCCCCGAGGACGCCGCCGTGCTCGCCGCGTACCGCTCCGTGCCCGAGGTGGCGCGGTACCAGGGGTGGAGTGCCCCGGTGGGGGAGGAGGAAGCCCGCCTGCTCGTACGTGAGTTCGCGGCCGTCGACCCCGAGGCGCCCGGCTGGTTCCAGTACGCGGTCGAGGAGCGGGCGACGGGGGCGCTCGTCGGGGACGTCGGGGTGCGGCTCGACGAGAACGGCATGCAGGCGGACCTGGGGTTCACGCTCGCCCCGGCCGCCCAAGGACGCGGATTCGCCACCGAGGCGGTGCGGGCCGTGCTCGGCGACCTCTTCGAGCGGCGCGGGCTGCACCGCGTCTCGGCGGTGTGCGACGCCCGCAACACGGCCTCGGCCCGCCTCCTCGAACGGGTCGGCTTCCGCCGCGAGGGCCTCCGCCCGGCCTTCACCTGGCTCAAGGGCGAATGGACGGACGACGTGCTGTACGGGCTCCTCGCGGACTGGTGGCGCGGCTGACGGACGCCCCCGCCGTCTCCCGGCCCCCAGCCCCACGCCGTTCGCCCGTCCCCGGCTTCCCACTCCCTGACCCGGCCCTCGTGGCGTCCCGCTCCCGAGGCTCAGTCCCCGCCCCGTACGCCTGACCTGACGACCGGTCGCCGCCCCGTCCGGCATCCGGTCCACCTGCGCGCTCGCCCGCCGCACAACACTCCCGGCCGTCCCAAGCCGCCCGGCCGCCCCGTGCCGCCCCTCTGCCCCACGCCTCCCGGCCGCCCCACGCCCCCCGGCCGCTCCCGGGCACCCCGCCGGGACCACCCCACCCCCCGGGCCCCACGCTGACGCATCGTCACTCTCGCTCACACTCCGTGGCAGTTCTGTCCCGGCCGTTGACAAATCTTTAACTTGTCAGAAATCTGTTTCCAAGTGGCCGCAAAAGATTGACGAGTTCGCTCAAAAAATCACCAACCGCACTCCTCTCGGGCCCTGTTCGAGAGGCCCCCCACGCCTGCCCGGGTCCGCCCGGACCGGCGCCGTCCCACCCCCTCTTCTCCCCGCACCGAAAACCGAACAGAGGACAGCATGAGACGGAAGCCATCCGTCCGGCGGGCGATCACCGGGCTCCTCGCGGCCTGCCTGATCCCCCTCGGACTGCTCCCCGCGACCGCGCACGCCGCAGCGCAGGCCGCGCCGGGACCCAACCTCGCACTCGGCCGCCCCGCGACCGCGAGCGGCGCCAACGGCCAGTACGGCGCGGGCAACGTGACCGACGGCAACCAGAGTTCGTACTGGGAGGGGCCCAGCGCCTCGTTCCCGCAGTGGGTCCGCGTCGACCTCGGCGCCACGACCTCGGTCGACGAAGTGACGCTGAAGCTTCCGACCACGTGGGAGGCGCGCGACGAGACGCTGACCGTCCAGGGCAGCACGGACGGCAGTACATGGAGCACGCTCTCCGCCTCCGCGAAGCGCACCTTCACGCCGAACTCCGCGAACGCCGTCACGGTCGGCTTCGGCGCCGCCGACGTCCGGTACGTGCGCGTGCAGGTGAGCGCGAACACCGGCTGGCAGGCCGCCCAGCTCAGCGAGCTGGAGATCCGCGGCGAGGGCGACGACGGCGGCACCGACCCGGGCGACCCCGGCACCCCGCCCGTCACCGGGACCAACCTCGCCAAGGGCAAGCCCGTCGAGGCCAACGGCTACGTCCACACCTTCCTCCCCGCGAACGCCAACGACGGTGACACGAACACCTACTGGGAGTCCGCCGGGCTCCCGGGCCAGCTCACCGTGAAGCTCGGCGCCGACGCGGACATCTCCGGCATCGTCGTCAAGCTCAACCCCGGGACGGACTGGGGCGCCCGCACGCAGGCGATCGAGGTGCAGGGCCGGGGCCAGAACGCGAGCGGCTTCTCCACCCTCAAGGCCCGCGCCGACTACGCCTTCAACCCGGCGGGCAACAAGAACACGGTGACCATCCCGGTGACCGGCCGCGCCGCCGACGTACGGCTCAACATCGCCGCCAACTCCGGTGCCCCCGGCGGCCAGATCGCCGAGATCGAGGTCGTCGGCACCGCCGCGCCCAACCCCGACCTCACCCTCACCGACCTGACCTGGACGCCCACCACGCCGTCCGAGAAGGACGCGGTGACCGTCAGGGCCACCGTCCGCAACGCCGGTACGGCGGCCTCGCCCGCCACCACCGTGGACGTCAGCCTCGACGGCACCGTCGCGGGCAGCGCCCCGGTCGGCGCGCTCGCCGCCGGTGCCTCGCAGACCGTCTCGGTCGACGTCGGCAAGCGCCCGCAGGGCTCGTACACGGTCTCGGCCGTCGTCGACCCGAAGGACACCGTCGTCGAGCAGGACAACAGCAACAACAGCCGCTCCGGCGCGAGCAAGCTCGTCGTCTCGCAGAGCCCCGGCCCCGACCTCCAGGTCACCGGCATCGCGACCAACCCGGACAGCCCCGCGGCCGGTGCGAACGTCAGCTTCACCGTCGCCGTCAAGAACCGCGGCACGAGCGCCGTCGCCGCCGGGACCGTCACCCGCCTCACCGCGGGCACGACGACCCTCAACGGCACGACTCCCGCGGTCCCCGCGGGCGAGACCGTGCAGGTCGCGATCTCCGGTACGTGGAAGGCCACCGACGGCGGCGCGACGCTCACCGCGACCGCCGACGCGACCAACACCGTCACCGAGACCGACGAGAACAACAACACCTTCGCCCGCTCGATCGTCGTCGGGCGCGGCGCCGCCGTCCCGTACACCGAGTACGAGGCCGAGGACGGCAAGTACACCGGCACGCTCCTGACCGCCGACGCGAAGCGCACCTTCGGCCACACCAACTTCGCGACGGAGTCCAGCGGCCGCAAGTCGGTCCGCCTCAACAGCACGGGCCAGTACGTGGAGTTCACCTCCACGACGCCCACCAACTCGATCGTCGTGCGCAACTCCATCCCGGACGCCGCGAACGGCGGCGGGCAGAACGCGACCCTGAGCCTCTACGCGAACGGCCAGTTCGTCCGCAAGCTCGACCTCAGCTCGAAGCACTCCTGGCTCTACGGCTCCACGGACGACCCCGAGGGCCTGACCAACACCCCGGGCGGCGACGCGCGCCGGCTCTTCGACGAGGCGAACGCGCTGCTCACGCAGACGTACCCGGTGGGCACCACGTTCCGCCTCCAGCGCGACGCGGGCGACAACGCGAGCTTCTACATCGTCGACCTCGTCGACCTGGAGCAGGTCGCCCCGGCGAAGTCCAAGCCCGCCGAGTGCGCCTCCATCACCGAGTACGGTGCCGTGCCCAACGACGGCATCGACGACACCGACGCCATCCAGCGCGCCGTCATGGCCGACCAGAACGGGCAGATCCCCTGCGTCTGGATTCCGGCGGGCCAGTGGCGCCAGGAGCAGAAGATCCTCACCCCCGACCCGCAGCACCGGGGCCAGTACAACCAGGTCGGCATCAAGAACGTGAAGATCGTGGGCGCCGGGATGTGGCACTCGCAGCTCTACACGCTCACCGAGCCGCAGGACGCGGGCGGCATCAACCACCCGCACGAGGGCAACTTCGGCTTCGACATCGACGACAACACGCAGATCTCCGACCTCGCCATCTTCGGCTCGGGACGCATCCGGGGCGGCGACGGCAACGACGAGGGCGGCGTCGGCATCAACGGCCGCCTCGGCAAGAACACGAAGATCTCCAACGTGTGGATCGAGCACGCCAACGTCGGCGTCTGGGTCGGCCGCGACTACTCCAACATCCCGGAGCTGTGGAACCCGGGCGACGGCCTGGAGTTCAGCGGGATGCGCATCCGCGACACCTACGCGGACGGCATCAACTTCACCAACGGCACGCACAACTCGACCGTCTACAACTCGTCCTTCCGCAACACGGGCGACGACTCGCTCGCCGTCTGGTCGAGCAAGTACGTCAAGGACCCCGCGACCGACGTCGGCGCGAACAACCACTTCCGCAACAACACGATCCAGCTCCCCTGGCGGGCCAACGGCATCGCGGTGTACGGCGGTTACGGGAACACCATCGAGAACAACGTCGTCTCCGACACGATGAACTACCCGGGCATCATGCTCGCCACCGACCACGACCCGATCCCCTTCAGCGGCCAGACGCTCATCGCGGGCAACACGCTGCACCGCACGGGCGGGGCCTTCTGGAACGAGGACCAGGAGTTCGGCGCCATCACGCTCTTCGCCCAGGGCGCGAGCATCCCCGGCGTCACCATCAGGGACACGGACATCCTCGACTCGACGTACGACGGCATCCAGTTCAAGACGGGTGGCGGCACGTACAGCGGGGTGAAGATCTCCAACGTCCGCATCGACAAGTCGAACAACGGCTCCGGCATCCTCGCGATGAGCGGCGCCCGCGGCGACGCGACCCTCTCGAACGTCACGATCTCCAACTCGCGTGACGGCGACGTACTCGTCGAGCCGGGCTCGCAGTTCACGATCACCGGCGCCCCGACGAAGGCGGCGGCCAAGCGCTGACCCCCACGGGCCGGCACGACCCGGGCCCCGCCCGCTCCCTCCGCGCGAGGGAGCGGGCGGGGCCCTTCGGGGTGATACGGGTCTCTCGTCACGCTTTCCGGTTGATCGCACCGACTCGTTAGGATCGGGGGACAGTGATCGGGGGAGCCGATCAATCACCACAGCCGCCAGTACGGGTCTTCTTCCACGTGAGTCTTTCGTGAGTACGGAACATGTCCTCGCCGCCGACAGCCGCGCGCGCCAGCCCACCCTCGCCCAGTTGCGGGCCTTCGCCGCCGTCGCCGAGCACCTGCACTTCCGGCAGGCCGCCGCCGTCCTCGGCATGAGCCAGCCCGCCCTCTCCGGCGCGGTCTCCGCCCTGGAGGAGGTCCTCGGGGTCACGCTCGTCGAGCGGACCACGCGCAAGGTGCTGCTCTCGCCTGCCGGGGAACGGCTCGCGGTACGGGCCAGAGGCGTGCTCGCCGAGGTCGCGGGGCTCCTGGAGGAGGCCGAGACGCTGCGGGCGCCCTTCACGGGCACGCTGCGGCTCGGAGTGATCCCGACCGTCGCCCCGTACCTGCTCCCCACCGTCCTCGACGTGTGCGCGCGCCGCTACCCGGACCTCGCGCTCGAAGTGCACGAGGAGCAGACCGCCGCGCTCAGCGACGGACTCGCCGCCGGGCGGCTCGACCTGCTGCTCCTCGCGCTGCCGCTCTCGACGCCCGGCTTCACCGAGATCCCCCTCTTCGACGAGGACTTCGTGCTCGTCACCCCGCTCGGGCACTGGCTCGGCGGCCGGGAGGGGCTGCCGCGCGAGGTGCTCACCGAGCTGCCGCTCCTGCTGCTCGCGGAGGGGCACTGCCTGCGCGACCAGGCGCTCGACGTGTGCAGGGACGCGGGCCGCGGCGACGCGAAGGCCGTGACGACGACGGCCGCGGGGCTGTCGACGCTCGTCCAGCTCGTGGCCGGAGGGCTCGGGGTGACGCTCCTGCCGAGGACCGCCGTGCCGCTGGAGACCGGACGCAACCCCCGCCTCGACACGGGGTACTTCGCCGGACCGGCGCCCTGCCGCCGCATCGGGCTCGTCCTGCGGGACGGCTCCGCGCGGGCCGGTCAGATGGCGGAGCTGGGCGAGGAACTGCGGCGCGCCTTCGAGGGACTGCCGGTACGGGCGGCGGGCTGAGGTCCAGGGCGGTCGCCAGGACGGGCGGTGGGCTGAGGCCCTGACCAGCCCTGCGTCCCGACCGGCCCGCATACCGACCGCCTCTGCGCCCCGACCGCCCCCCGGCCGGTCCCTACGCCCCGACCGAGCCGCTCGTCACCGGGATGTCCGGCCACACCTCGCGCTCCAGGCGCCTGCGCTCCGCCCGGGTGCGGGTCGCCGCCTGCTGGTCGGCCATGCTGCCGTCCAGGGCCGGGGCCGCGTGGACGGCGCGGGCCGTACGGGTACGGGCACGGGCACGTTCCGTCCGCGAGGAGGACGCCTCGCGCGAGGGCCCCGCGTCCACCGGGACGGACTCGCCGCCCGACGCCGGGACGCCCGTCTTGTCCGCGGCCTGCTGGAAGAAGCGCAGCAGCTCCACGGGGAACGGCATGACGAGCGTGCTGTTCTTCTCCGCCGCCACGTCCACCACCGTCTGCAACAGCCTGAGCTGGAGCGCGCCCGGTGTGTCGGCCATCGTGTGCGCCGCCGAGGTGAGCTTGCGCGCCGCCTGGGCCTCGCCGTCCGCCGCGATGACCCGCGCACGCCGCTCGCGCTCAGCCTCGGCCTGCTTCGACATGGATCGCATCATGTCCTGCGGCAGCGCGATGTCCTTGATCTCGACGCGCTCGACCCGTACCCCCCAGGGGTCCTCGGTCGGCGCGTCCATCACGGTGCGCAGTTCGGCGTTGATGCGGTCGCGGTCCGAGAGCAGCGTGTCGAGGTCGGCACGCCCGATGACGGAGCGCAAGGAGGTCTGCGCGATCTGTGAGACCGCGGAGGGATAGTCGCTCACGTTGACGAGCGCCTTGACCGGGTCGATGACGCGGAAGTAGACCACGGCGTCGACCGTGACGGTCACGTTGTCGTTGGTGATGGCGCCCTGCGGCGAGACGCCGAGCACCTCGGTCTGGATGGAGACCCGTTCCATGTGGTCGCCGACGGGCCGGATGAGGCGCAGCCCCGGCTGTCTGATGTGCGGCAGCAGGCGGCCGAAACGGAAGACGACCCCGCGCTGGTACTGCTGCACGTTGCGCACGCTCAGCCCCAGCAGGATCACCACGAGGAGCGCCACCAGGACGATGGCGATGACGAGTCCGGTCATGAGTACCAACCCCAGGGCACGAGACATGGGTGTGCCCGCACGTCCCACGGTAGGACTGTTCCGGTACGGGCGCGAACGGCCGCGTACCGGAACAGTCCGGGCGGGAATCGCCCCCCAGGGGGCTTCCGGCTACTCCGTGCGCAGCCCCGTCGCCCGCATCGTGCGGTGCAGCGCCGGGAGCGTCAGGAGCGTCACGAGGAGCATCGTGCCCGCGCCCGCCGCGACGAGCGGCAGGAAGACGAACCAGTCGACGACGTGCTTGTTGATGAGCCGCACCAGCGTCCAGCCGAGCGCGAGCCCGCCCGCCGTCGCGACGCACAGCCCCAGCACGACCGGGATCGCCGTCTGCCACAGCAGGGACCAGGCGAGCGAGGAGCGCCTCGTGCCGAAGGCCGCGAGCGCCGCGAGCAGCCGCTTGCGCTCCCGCAGTTGTTCCAGCAGCGAGACGAGGAGCGAGGCGCCGATGAGGAGCGTCGTCATGATCGCGCCGGCCGCGAGACCGTGCCGCACGCTCGTGTACGTCGAGTCGCGGTGCGAGCTGGTGTACGCCCACATCCGCAGGCTCGGATCGACGGCCATGACCGCGTTGCGCGCCTGGTCGATCGCCAGCGGGTCGTCCGCGGCGGTCTTGACGCGCAGGTTGGTCGAACCGCCGCCCTTGCCGAGGATGTTCGCGTCGATGGCGCCCGGGGTGATGAGGAGGCCGGAGCCGTCGTCGCCCTCGGGGGTGCGGATGCCCTTCACGTCCCTGACGCCCTGCGGGACCCGCCACAGCCTGCCCCGCTTCGTGTCCGGGGCGACGTCGATCTCGTGCCCGTCGCGGGCCACCTGCCACGTCTGGGTGTTGATGTCCTTGTCCCACTCCTCGCGGACCGTCTGACGGGCCCGGAAGACGTCGCCGTCCTCGCAGGAGGGGAGCTTCGCCTTCTCGCGCAGCGTCGCGCAGTCGCCGACCGTGATCCACACCGTGAGCGGCTCGCCGTCCTTGTCGAGCTTCCGCCCGGGACGCGGGGTCTGTGCGTACCCGGTGATCTCCGCCGTGACGCGGCTCACGCCGGGCGCCTTCACGGCCGCCGCGCGCAAGCGCTCGGCGAGCTTCCAGTCGGTGATGTCGCTGGACACCCCGAGGGTCGCACGGGTCGGGTCCTGGCCGGTCATCTTGTCGAAGTCGTCGCCGACCGAGCTGACCATCATCTGGAGCGCGATCGCCCCCGCCACGGCCACCGTGATCCCGCCGACCGCGCGGGCCGCCGTACCGCCGCTGAGCTGGAGCCTGCGCACGGCGAGCTGCCAGGGCACCGAGCCGCCGTGCAGCCGCCGTACGACGAACTCGACGAGCCAGGGCAGCAGCGTCGCGAGCCCGATGAGCGTGAGCGAGGCACCGCCCGCGAGACGGTAGGGGTCGATGCTCTGCGCCTCGCGCTCGGCGGGCGTCGCGCGCAGCCGCTCGTCGGACAGGAGCAGCGCGAGCCCCACGAGCGTGAGGAGCAGCCGCCACCACACCCGGCGCCTGCGGGGCGCGGACTCCCGGAAGACGCCCAGCGGTTCGATGCTCACCGCGCGCAGCGAGAAGAGCGTCACGGCGACCGCGCACACGGGCACGGCGAGCGCGACGAGCGCGGCGATCCCGGGCACGGGCGTGATGTCGTGGGGGAAGGCGCTGGTGCGCGTGATGCTCACGTACGGGGCGAACTGCCGCCCCACGAGGAGGAACACCACCCCCAGCACGAGCCCGAGCACCGCGGCGGCGAGCGCCTCGCCCGCCGCGATCCTGCGCGTACCGGCCGCGTCCGAGCCGACCAGGCGCAGCGCGGCGAGCCTGCGGTCGCGCCGCTCGCCGCCGAAGCGCACGGCGGTCCCGATGAAGAGCACGACGGGGATGAGCAGCACGACGCAGATCATGACGATCAGGGCGACGAGCAGCGGGTCCACCTCGTCGTGCAGATTGAGCCGCTTGCCCCAGCCGTTCCCGTACCCCAGGTCGCTGTGCGGCTTCGTCGCGAGGTCGCCCGGGTTCCCGTAGAAGTACAGCTCGCTCGGCTCGTCGAGGCCGCTCCCGCCGATCGTCCCGGCTTCCTTGTACGGGGCGAAGCGGGCCTTCAGGACGGCGTCCCCCGAGCCGTGGAGCCGGTCGTGCAGCGCGGGCGAGACGAACATCTCGCCGGCCTTCGGGAAGCGGTCGAGTCCGGGCGGCAGGCTCGCCTCCTTGCCCTGCGCGGCGACCAGGAAGCCGCCGATCGTGACGTCCTGGTACTCGCTGGAGCCGTCCGAGATCAGGAAGGCGCGCGGCGACTTCTTCGCCGCGGCGGCCGAGAGCTTCGTCGGGCGGCGGTCGTCGAGGCGCTGGTCCTTGTTGGCGAGGAAGGTCGGCACCGAGGCGGCGACGAGGAGGAGCAGCACGCCGAGGCCGATGCCGACCGCCGTGAGCGTCGTGCGCGTCCAGCCCTCACGGCCCCCCGAGAGGGCGAAGCGCACGCCGAGCAGCAGGTCGCGCGCCCAGGTGGCGAGGCGGCCCGTGGAGGTGGGCGCGGGCGGGGGCGGGGGAGCGGCGCCCGTGTGCTTGTCGAGCGCGAGGGAGCTGCTCATACGAGACGCTCCATGTCCCGGGAGCGGCCGTCCCGTACGACGACCTCGCGGTCCGAGTACGCCGCGACGCGGGCCTCGTGCGTGACGAGGACGACGGCGGCGTTGGTCCCCCGCGCGGCCTCGGTGAGCAGTTCCATGACGCGCTCGCCGTTGAGCGAGTCGAGCGCCCCCGTCGGCTCGTCGGCGAAGACGACGCGCGGCGCGGTGACGAGCGCGCGGGCCACCGCGACGCGCTGCCCCTGGCCGCCGGAGACCTCCCCGGGCCGCTTCGCGGCGAGGTCCTCGACCTCCAGGCGCTCCATCCAGGCGTACGCGGCCTTCTCGGCCTCCTTGCGCTTGACGCCGTTGAGGCGCAGCGGCAGCGCCACGTTCTCGACGCAGCTCAGCTCGGGCACGAGCTGGCCGAACTGGAAGACGAAGCCGAAGTCGCTGCGGCGCAGGGCGCTGCGGCGGCTCTCGGGGAGCGCGCTCAGCTCGGTGCCGTTGTAGTGGATCGCGCCCTCGTCGGGCGGGACGATTCCCGCGAGGCAGTGCAGGAGCGTGGACTTGCCGGAGCCGGAGGGGCCCATGATGGCGACGACCTCGCCCGCGTGGATGGAGAACTCGGCTCCGTCGAGCGCGTTCGTGGCGCCGTAGGACTTGCGCAGTCCCTCGGCGGAGAGCAGGGAGCCCGAGGGGATCATCCGTTCACTTCCTTGGCGAGCTTGCCGAGCCTGGCGGTCGCCAGCTCCAGCCAGCGCAGATCGGCTTCGAGGTGGAAAAGGGCGTGGTCGCAGATGAGCTGGTCGGCGAAGTCGCCCTTCCGTTTGCGTTCGGTGAGCGAGCGCATCAGGCGCAGGTGCTCGGCGCGCTGCACGTCCATGACGTCGTGCGCGTCGCGCCGGGTGAGCAGCGCGAGGACGACCTTCGTGTACAGCGTCGACTGGAGGTACGGCTCGGGCTTCTCGGGTGTCGCGAGCCACTGGGCGACGTCGGTGATCCCGGCGTCCGTGATCGCGTACCGCTTGCGCTCGGGGCCTTCGCCCGCCTCTATCCCGTCGACCTCGACGAGGCCGTTCTTCAGGAGACGGGACATGGTCGAGTAGACCTGACCGTAGTGCAGCGGCTTGTCGTGCCCGAACTTCTCGTCGAAGGCGCGCTTGAGGTCGTACCCGTGGCGTGGCCCCGTTTCGAGGAGGCCGAGGAGTGTGTGACCGATGGACATGGCGAGGACTATACACGGGGGGTATACGCGGGGTGTATAGCCGTCCGGAAGAAGGGCCGGACCCCGGGGGCCCGGCCCGTGACCTGCGGTTCTGCCTCAGTCGCGCTCTTCCGGCGCACCGTCCGCCCGCCCCGGCGGCCTTCCCCTGCGCGGGATCGGGGCCGCCGAGGAAGGCAGCCGGCCCGCCTCGGCGAGGGCGCGGCGGAGCAGGTACTCGATCTGCGCGTTGCTGCTGCGCAGCTCGTCGGCCGCCCAGCGGGCGAGGGCGTCGTGCACCTTCGGGTCGAGCCGCAGGAGGACCTGTTTACGGGCCGGACGCCCCGCCCGCCGCGGACCCGGCCGCTCTCCGGAGGCGGACCCCTCGTCCGCCGCGCTGTCGTTCATCGCCGCCTCGCCCCTCGACCGTGCCGTCCGGCTGCGCCCGTCCGGCTGTGTTGATCAGGCTGTGTGGATCAGGCTGTCTTGTCAGGCCGTGTCGGTCAGTAGAGGGTGCCCGCGTTCACGACCGGCTGGGTCGCCCGGTCCCCGCACAGCACGACGAGCAGATTGCTCACCATGGCCGCCTTGCGCTCCTCGTCCAGCTCCACGATGTCCTGCTGCTGGATGCGGGCGAGCGCCTGCTCGACCATGCCGACCGCGCCCTCGACGATGAGGCGGCGCGCGTCCACGACCGCGCCCGCCTGCTGGCGCTGGAGCATCGCGGAGGCGATCTCGGGGGCATACGCGAGGTGCGTGAAGCGGGACTCGACGATCTCGACGCCCGCCGCCTCGACGCGCGCGTGCAGTTCGAGCGCGAGCTTCTCGGTGATCTCCTCGGCGTTCCCGCGCAGCGAGAGGCCCTCGCCCTCGTGGGCGTCGTAGGGGTACTCGATGGCGATGTGCCGCACGGCGGCCTCGGTCTGCGTCGCGACGAACTCCAGGAAGTCGTCGACCTCGAAGCTCGCCTGCGCGGTGTCCTCGACACGCCACACGACCACGGCCGCCAGCTCGATCGGGTTCCCGTAGGCGTCGTTGACCTTGAGGACGGCCGTCTCGTGGTTGCGCACCCGGGTGGAGATCTTCGTACGGCTCGTGAGCGGGTTGACCCAGCGCAGTCCGTCGACGCGGATCGTGCCCCGGTAGCGGCCGAAGAGCTGGACCACGCGGGCCTCGCCGGGCGCCACCATGTTGAGCCCGGACATCGCGAAGATCGAGGCGATCGCGAGCAGGATGCCGACGACGATGAGCACCGCCTTGGCGCCGTTCGAGTCGACGGCGCTCGCGAGCACCGCGAGCGCGATGCCGATGACGAGGCCGAGCAGTCCGAGGAGCAGGGCGAGCCCGCCGCCGATGCTCTTCGCGGTGAACTCCGTCACGCGCGGCTTCGGCATCTCGGCGAGCTGGCCGGGCGCGAGTTCGTCCCCGTGCGGGGTCTCGGGCGTGGGGTGGGTGGACATGGGTGGTTCCCCCGTTCTGTAGCGGTTGAGGCGGCGGCGACGGCCGTGACCGCTGGGGCGCATCGCCCCTGACCTGGGGCGGCGCGCTCGCGCACGGGGGACCGGAAGGCTCCCGTACCGCCGTTGCCGCGCTCTCAAAGTGATATCAGATTACCCGGGATGGCAACCATCCACACCTCCGCGGAGTCGGTTTCAGTGCGGGACGGTGCTGATTGTCACGTCCGGAAAAGACAGGATCGGGAGCTGTTTGTCCAAGAGCGCGATGTTAGCTTTCAAAGCTGATCGAGCCACGGAGCGCGCGACGGCGCGAGCCACCGTGGACCGCGGTGCACACCACTGAGAAGGAGCGGCCGTCGACATGGGGCGAGCGGACGAGAGGCGGGCACGTCGCGGCGGCGGCGACCCGCGCGGGCGTGTGCGCCGCCTGTTCACGTGGAAGAAGCTGCTCGGCACCTTCTTCGGCCTGTGCCTGCTCGGGATAGCCGGGTTCGTCGGCCTCTACCTGTACGTCGACGTCCCCCAGGGCAACCCCGACGCGACCCAGCAGGCCAACGTCTACAAGCTCAAGGACGGCACCGTCCTCGCCCGCACCGGCCAGCGCAACCGCGAGATCGTCGGCCTCGACCGCGTCCCGAAGGACGTCCAGCACACCTTCGTCGCCGCCGAGAACAAGAGCTTCTACAAGGACAAGGGCGTCGACCTCAAGGGCACCGCGCGCGGCCTGCTCAACACCGTCACCGGCAAGGGCAAGCAGGGCGGCTCGACGATCACCCAGCAGTACGTGAAGAACTACTACCTCACCGCCGACCAGACCGTGAGCCGCAAGCTCAAGGAACTGGTCATCTCGCTCAAGGTCGATCAGAAGTACTCCAAGGACGACATCCTCGCCGGGTACATCAACACGAGCTACTACGGCCGCGGCGCCTACGGCATCCAGGCCGCCGCGCAGGCGTACTACGGCATCGACGCCGACCAGCTCGACGTCGCCCAGGGCGCCTACCTCGCCGCCCTCCTCCAGGCCCCGAGCCAGTACGACTGGGCCGTCGCGACGCCCCACGGCAAGACCCTCGTCAAGAAGCGCTGGAACTACGTGCTCGACAACATGGTCGGCCAGCACTGGCTCGGCGCCGGGGAACGCGCGAAGCAGGAGTTCCCCGTCCCGCACAAGGAACAGCGGGACGCCGGGCTCACCGGGCAGAAGGGCTACCTCCAGCAGGCGGCCGAGAGCGAGCTGATACGCACCGTCGCCAAGAACGACGGCCTCTCGCCCGACGACGCGAAGGCCAAGGTGGACGCGGGCGGCTACACCGTCACGCTCAACATCGACCCGAAGAAGCAGACCCAGCTGGAGAAGTCGGTCAAGAACCGGCTGACCTCGAAGCTCGACCGCGAGAACCGCACCGTCGACGCGAACGTGCAGGCGGGCGCCGCCTCCGTCGACCCGAAGAACGGCAAGGTCCTCGCCCTCTACGGCGGCCAGGGCTGGCCCGAGCACTACACCGACAACGCGACCCGCACCGACTACCAGGTCGCCTCCACGTTCAAGCCGCTCATCCTGACCGCCGCCCTGGAGAACAAGGCGACGACGCAGGACGGCAAGCCCATCACCGCCTCCACGGTCTACGACGGCACGAGCAGGCGCCCCGTCAAGGGCAGCGACGTCGCCTTCGCCCCGCCCAACGAGGACGGCGTCGACTACGGGCGGATCAGCGTCCAGACCGCGATGAACAAGTCCGTGAACTCCGTCTTCGCCCAGATGGGCGTGGACGTCGGCATGGACGAGGTCATGAAGACCGCCGGCAAGCTGGGCATGGACGTCGAGAACGAGCAGGCCGTGCCCGCGCAGACCCTCGGCTCGATGGGCGCGAGCCCGCTCCAGATGGCCGGCGTGTACGCCACGCTCGACCACCACGGCCGCAAGGTCACCCCGCAGATCCTCAAGTCCGTCACGTACGGCGGCGCGGACGTCAAGCTGCCGAGCGCGATCGGCGACCAGGTCGTCAGCCGCCAGAGCGCCGACTCCGTCACCTCGGTCCTCACCGGCGTCGTCGACGACGGCACGGGCAGCGCGGTCCGCAACAACCTCCAGCCGGTCGCGGGCAAGACCGGTACCTCCGACGACAACAAGTCGGCCTGGTTCACCGGCTTCACCCCGGACCTCGTCACCTCGGTCGGCGTCTTCGGCGAGGCCGACAAGCCCGGGACGACGGCCGACGGCACGAAGTACAAGAAGGGCGCGCAGGTCTCGCTGAGCGGCGCCGCGGGCGGCGGCCGGGTCAACGGCGGCGGCTTCCCCGCGCAGATCTGGGCCGACTACACCTTCGAGGTCGCGGGCGCCCCCGAGAAGTTCGACCTCGACACGGACATGGGCGCGGCCACGACCCCGACCCCCGACCCCACCCCCTCGGACACGCCGACCCCCTCGGACACCCCGTCCCCGTCCACATCGGCCCCCGAGGAACCGACCCCGGACCCGAGCACGGAATCCCCGAGCACGGACCCGACCCCGCCGAGCCCCGACCCCACGGACACAGGCGGCGGCGACCTCCCCACGAACACCCCGGACCCCGGCGACCCGGGCGAGGGCCGGCCCTCGTTCCCGCCCCTCCCCGGCGACGGGGACCAGGGGCAGGGGCAGGGGCAGGACGGCAACGGCTTCTGACAGCGAGGTGCCCCCGGCCGCGGAGCGCGTCCGCGGCCGGGGGCACCTCGTCCGTACGGCCCGCGCGTCCGGCCCGACAGCCCGGCACGCCCCGTACGTACGGCCTACGCGTCCAGCTCGAACCACACGACCTTCCCGTTGCCCAGCCGCGTCGCGTCCCACCTGCGCGCGAGCCGCTTCACCAGGTACAGCCCGCGCCCGCCCTCGTCCGTCGTCCGCGCGTTCCGCACCCGGGGGAGCTGCGGCACGTCGTCGCCGACCTCCACCCGGAGCACGTCCGTCCGCAGCAGCCGCAGCGTGACGGGGCGCGTCGCGTAGCGGATCGCGTTCGTCACGACCTCGCTCACCAGGAGCTGCACCGTGTCGATGTGCCGCTCCAGGCCCCAGCGCTCCAGCGCCTCGCGCGCCAGCCGCCGGGCCCGCGAGACGGCGCGCGGCTCCGCGTCGAGGAACCAGAAGGCGACGTCCTGCGGCGCGATCCCCTCGAAGCGCGCGGCGAGCAGCGCGATGTCGTCGTCGCGGTCGCTCGGCCCGAGCACGTCGAGCACCGAGTCGCACAGCGCCTCCAGCGGCGGCGCGTGGTCGGCGCCCGTGAGCCGCGCGGTCTCGGCGAGCTTCTCGGTGAGCTGCTCGATCCCCGTCCACACGTCCCGCAGCCGCGACTCGACGAGCCCGTCCGTGTAGAGCAGCAGCGTCGCCCCCGAGGGCGCGTCCAGCTCGACGGCCTCGAAGTCCACCCCGCCCACCCCGATCGGCGCCCCCGGCGGCACGTCGAGCACCTCGGCGCGGCCGTCCATGTGGAGCAGCAGGGGCGGCGGGTGGCCCGCGTTGGCGACCGTGATGCGGTGCGAGACGGGGTCGTAGACGACGTACACGCACGTCGCCATGCGGTCGCTGCCGAGCCGCTGCGCCTGCTCGTCGAGGTGGTGCAGGACCTCGGTCGGCGGCAGGTCGAGCCCCGCGAGGGTCTGCGCGGTGGTCCGCAACTGGCCCATGATCGCCGCCGAGGTCATCGAGTGGCCCATCACGTCGCCCACGACGAGCGCGACGCGTGAGCCCGGCAGCGGGATCGCGTCGTACCAGTCGCCGCCCACGCGTGCCGTCTCGGCGGCCGGGAGGTACCGGCTCGCGAGCCGCACCCCGGTCGCGTTCGGCAGCGTCTCGGGGAGCATCATGCGCTGCAACTCGTCGGCGATGTACGCCTCGCGCCCGTACAGCACCGCCTTGTCGACGCCGAGTGCGGAGTGGGTCGCGAGCTGCGCGGCGACGAGGAGGTCGTCGGGCGCGAAGGGCACGCGCTCGGGGGCGCGCAGGAAGACGGCCGCGCCGATCACGCGGCGGCGCCCGCGCAGCGGCGCGAGGATCGCGCGCCGCCCGTCGACCCCGGCGAGCGGCGGTACGGCGTCGGCCCCGAGCAGTTCGGGGAGCGCGGCCCGCGCCGCCTTCGAGCCGCCGAAGAGCGGCCTGACGCCGCGCAGCACCTCGGCGAGCGCACCGCCCGGCTCGACCTCGCACGTCTGCGCCCCGCGCACCGAGCCGTCCGGGAGGGGCGTCGCCGGGAGGAGCGCTCCCGAGAGCGTGTACTGCCCGGTGAGCATCCCCGGATCGGGGATGCGGTCGGTGCGGCGCAGCCGCAGCACGAGCGGCCCGGTGGGGCGTTCGTCGCCGACGGGCAGCGGGTCGCGGAGGTAGACGAGGATCGCGTCGGCGAAGACCGGCACGCTCGCCCGGCACAGGCCCATGACGATCTCGTCGAGGTCGATGCCGCGCGCGATCCGGCGCGTCGCCGCGCCGACGAAACGCAGCCGCTCGCCTTCCGCGCGCTCGCGCTCCTGTTCGCTCGGGTGCGCTGAGGTCTCCTCGTTGAAGGCGCGCGGCGCCGAAGTGCCGCCCGCGGGCGCGGCGTCCGCGCGCGGCCGGACCGGCTCGGCGGCGGTGGGGGCGCCCCCGTCCCTGGAGTCCCGGGCGTGGCCACCGCCCTCGGCGCGCTCGCGCTCCTGGCCGGCCGGCGCCGCGTGCGCGGCGGGGACCTGCGGCGCGGGCAGGGGCTGCCCCGCCGCGCCGTGCGCGGCGTGCAGCAGGCCGCCCGGCGCCTGCGGGTGGGGGGTGGGTTGCTCGGTCACGCGTGTCGAATCCGTCCGTCCGGCTGAGCGGCCCGCGCTCAGACGCGCCGGCAGTTCAGGAAGAGCTGGAACTCGGGAGGGGTGTCGGTGCTGGCGGGGGCGTACGAGTACGAGTCCTCGCCGGCGATCTCGAACCCGGCATCCCGCACGGTACGGCGCAACTCCTCGCGGAGGTAGCCCGATACCCGGATCTCGTGCCCCAGGAACGGAATCGCCGCGTCGTCCAGGTCGGCCTCGACCATCGACAGCGCGAGCAGCCCACCGGGGTTGAGGAGGGAGCGCAGGGAGCGCAGGGCGTGCGGGATCTCCGGGCGCGGCAGCATGAGCAGCGTGAAGAAGCACGTGATGCCGTCGAAGCGGCCGAGCCCCTCGGGGCCTTCGGCGCGCAGCGAGGCGAGGTCGCGCCGGAGGAACCGGGCCCCGGGCACGTGCGTCGTGGCCAGTTCCACCATGCCGGGCGACAGATCCACCCCGGTGACGTCGAACCCGGCCTCGACGAGGCCCTTGGCGGTCGGCAGCCCCGTACCGCTGCCCACGTCCAGGACCCGCGCCCCGGCGGGCAGTTCCTTCGCGAGCCACTCGCCGGCCGCGAGCTGGCCCTCCTTGTGCGGGAACGCCTCGTCGTAGCGCTGCCCGATCGCGTCGAAGGCCGCCGCCTGCCCGGCGCGGTCCGGTGTACCGGCCCCGTATCCCTCGTACCCCACGCTCACGTACTGTCCGCCCCTCGTTGACTCTCCGTCAACCTCCGTGCACGCCACGGCGGTTGCGCCCCCACTTCGGGCCGTCTCGCGGAGCTAGATCCTACGTTTGCCCCTCCGGGGGGCGGCAAGAGTCTCATGAGCCCGGCCTCGCGGTCTCATGCCGTCACCCCGGCCGGTAGCCGGTCCCAGTCGGCGGGGAGCGACGGTACGGGCCAGGAGGGCTCGGGTCGCCACTCGGCCCACGGCTCGCTGAACGGGGCGCCCCAGGCCGCGATGAGCGCGACGGCCGCGCGGCCCGCCTCGCGCACCCCGGCCGCCGTCTCCGCGCTCATCAGCCCGTCCGCGCACGCCTGCGCGAACTCGTCCTCGTCCCGCCAGGACCAGGAGCGGTCCCGCTGGACGTCGATGTCGAGGAAGTGGTCGACGGAGTCGACGCCCGCCGGGTGCCGGCGCAGCGGCTGCTCCAGGTTCACGTACCAGTTCCTGAAGGTCCAGTCCTCGTCCCACCACAGCCACACCGACCACGGTTCACCGGCACGGGCGAGCTTGAGGACCCCGTTCCCCCACCAGGGCTCACGCCCGGTGGTACGGGGGCGCGTGTACCGGCTCGCGAGCGGCTCGGCGTGCACCGGGGTCCCGTCCGCGAAGACCGGCCGCACGCACTCCGTACCGGGCGCGAGCCAGGCCACGAGGCGGTCCCCGGTGTCCTCCACGACCGTCATGGGGCGACAGATGTGGATGCCCTCGTCGCCACGGGTCCCGTTGGCGCGATAGCGCCACAGGATGGGGGTCCCTGGGGACCAGCGGGGGACGGCGGTTTCGTGAGGCATGCGCGGATTTTACGCCCGCCCCCGCCGCCCCCGGCCGCCCCCGCCCTACGGCCTGGTCATCCGCAGCACGTCGAGCGCGGCGTCGAGCTGCTCCTCCGTCAGGTCCCCGCGCTCCACGTACCCGGACTCGATCACGACCTCGCGGATCGTCTTCCGCTCGGCGAGCGACTTCTTCGCGACCTTCGCCGCCTCCTCGTACCCGATGTACTTGTTGAGCGGCGTCACGACGGACGGCGAGGACTCCGCGTACTCGCGGGCCCGCTCCACGTTCGCCGTGATCCCGTCGATCGTGCGGTCCGCGAGGAGCCGCGAGACGTTCGCGAGCAGCCGCACCGACTCCAGCACGTTCTTCGCGATGACCGGCAGCATGACGTTCAGCTCGAAGTTCCCCGCCGCCCCCGCCGCGCCCACGGTCGCGTCGTTGCCGACGACCTGCACGGCGACCTGGAGCACCGCCTCGGGCAGCACGGGGTTGACCTTGCCCGGCATGATCGAGGAGCCCGGCTGGAGGTCGGGCAGATTGATCTCCGCGAGGCCCGTGCGCGGCCCGGAGGACATCCAGCGCAGGTCGTTGGCGATCTTCGTGAGCGAGCCCGCGATCGTCCGGAGCTGCCCGGAGGTCTCCACGAGCCCGTCGCGCGCCCCCTGTGCCTCGAAGTGGTCGCGGGCCTCGGTGAGCGGCAGCCCGGTCACGCGGGCGACCTCGGCGATGACGGCGGCGGAGAAGCCGGGCGGCGTGTTGATCCCCGTACCGACCGCCGTGCCGCCGAGGGGCAGCTCCGCGAGCCGGGGCAGCGAGGCGCGCAGCCGCTCGATCCCGTACCGCACCTGCGCCGCGTAGCCGCCGAACTCCTGGCCGAGCGTGACGGGTGTGGCGTCCATGAGGTGGGTGCGGCCCGACTTCACGACGTCGGCGAACTCCTCGCTCTTGCGCGCGAGCGCGGCGGCGAGGTGGTCGAGCGCGGGGATCAGGTCGTGCGTGACGGCGGAGGTCGCGGCGATGTGAAGGGAGGAGGGGAACACGTCGTTGGACGACTGCGAGGCGTTGACGTGGTCGTTCGGGTGCACGTCGGCACCGAGCCGCTCCGTGGCGAGCGTGGCCAGGACCTCGTTCGTGTTCATGTTCGAGGAGGTCCCCGAGCCGGTCTGGAAGACGTCCACGGGGAAGTGCGCATCCCAGCGGCCCTCCGCGACCTCGTCGGCCGCCGCCCGGATGGCCCCGGCGCGCTCCGCGTCGAGCACCCCGAGTTCGGCGTTGACCTTGGCCGCCGCCGCCTTGATCTGCGCGAGGGCGCGGATGTGCGCGCGCTCCAGGTGCTGGCCCGAGATCGGGAAGTTCTCGACGGCGCGCTGGGTCTGGGCGCGGTACTTCGCGTGCGCGGGCACCCGCACCTCGCCCATCGAGTCGTGCTCGGTGCGGAACTCGGGCGCGGCGGCGGACTCGGGGGTCGCGGACATGGAACGGCGCTCCTCTCCATCGGGGACCCGCGCGGGACGGCGCGGGGGCTCTATGGAGGCAGCGGCGGGGCGGGGGCGGATATTCCGCGCGAGGCGGCGCGCGGCCGGGCGGTACGGGGCCGGGCGGTACGGGCACGGGGCGTGGTGTCCCCGTACCGCCCGGACCTCCGGTCAGCCGAGTCCCGGGCCCCGTACCGGGATGCTCGTGAAGGTCGGGGCCGGGGCGGGCTCGGTGAAGAAGTCGTTGCCCTTGTCGTCGACGACGATGAAGGCCGGGAAGTCCTCGACCTCGATGCGCCAGACGGCCTCCATGCCCAGCTCCTCGTACTCGACGACCTCGACCTTCTTGATGCAGTCCTGCGCGAGGCGCGCGGCCGGGCCGCCGATGGAGCCGAGGTAGAAGCCGCCGTGCGAGGCGCAGGCGTCGGTGACCTGCTGCGAACGGTTGCCCTTGGCGAGCATGACCTTGGAGCCGCCCGCGGCCTGGAACTGCTCGACGTAGGAGTCCATGCGCCCGGCCGTCGTCGGGCCGAAGGAACCGGAGGCGTAGCCCTCCGGGGTCTTCGCGGGGCCCGCGTAGTAGACCGGGTGGTCCTTGAGGTACTGCGGCAGGCCCTCGCCCGCGTCCAGCCGCTCCTTGAGCTTGGCGTGCGCGATGTCGCGCGCGACGACGAGCGGGCCGCTGAGCGAGAGGCGGGTCTTGACGGGGTACTTCGTCAGCTCGGCGAGGATGTCGTCCATGGGCTGGTTGAGGTCGATGCGCACGACCTCGTCCGCGCCGTCCTCGGAGAGGTGCTCGTCGGTCGTGTCCGGCAGGAAGCGGGCCGGGTCGGTCTCCAGCTGCTCCAGGAAGACGCCCTCGGCGGTGATCTTCGCGACGGCCTGGCGGTCGGCGGAGCACGAGACGGCGATGGCGACCGGGCAGGAGGCGCCGTGCCGGGGCAGGCGCACGACCCGCACGTCGTGGCAGAAGTACTTGCCGCCGAACTGCGCGCCGATACCGATCCTCTGCGTCAGCTCGAAGACCTTCTCCTCCAGCTCCTTGTCCCGGAAGCCGTGCCCGAGCGGGGAGCCCTCCTCGGGCAGCTCGTCGAGGTAGTGCGCCGAGGCGTACTTCGCCGTCTTGAGCGCGAACTCGGCGCTCGTGCCGCCGACGACGATCGCGAGGTGGTACGGCGGGCAGGCGGCCGTGCCGAGCGAACGGATCTTCTGCTCCAGGAACTTCATCATGGAGGACTCGTTGAGGACGGCCTTCGTCTCCTGGTAGAGGAAAGACTTGTTGGCGCTGCCGCCGCCCTTGGCCATGAAAAGGAACTTGTAGGCGCCGCCGTCGGTCGCGTACAGCTCGATCTGGGCGGGCAGGTTCGAGCCGGTGTTCTTCTCCTCCCACATGGTCAGCGGGGCCATCTGCGAGTAGCGCAGGTTGAGCTTCGTGTACGCGTCGTAGATGCCGTGCGCGAGCGCCTTCTCGTCCTCGCCCGAGGTGAGCACCTGCTGGCCGCGCTTGCCCATGACGATCGCGGTGCCGGTGTCCTGGCACATGGGCAGGACGCCCGCGGCGGCGATGTTCGCGTTCTTCAGCAGGTCGAGGGCGACGAACTTGTCGTTCGAGCTGGCCTCGGGGTCGTCGATGATGCGGCGGAGCTGCGCGAGGTGGGCCGGGCGCAGGTAGTGCTGGATGTCGTGGACCGCCTCGGCCGCGAGCGTCCGCAGCGCCTCCGGATCGACCTTGAGGAAGGTCCGCCCGTCCGCCTCGAAGGTGGAGACCCCCTCCGAGGTCACCAGCCGGTACGGCGTGGTGTCCTCTCCGGTGGGCAGCAGATCGGTGTACGCGAACTCCGGCATCGTGACGCTTCCTCGTGTGGGTGGCGCGGGGCGGACGGTGTGGGTCGCCCCGGGCCGCCCGCGACCCGGCTTCCTGGCTCCTGGGCGGCGCCCTTCAGGTTAGAACCTCGGGGGCGGACGGCGGTGGTGAGGTAGGGCTCAGTGGGCAGGGGCGCACGGGCGGGCGGCCCCGGCGACCGCACGTACCCGCCTCGCGGGGAAAGCCGGAAAGAGACTGTCGCGTGGGGTGTCGCGATCTATCGCGTTTCGGTACCCTGCGGCGGTGGACCTCGACAAGCGCCCCCAGACCGCCCAGCGCCCCACGACGACCGCGGGGGACGGTGCGGGCGGCAGCCCCGCCCTGCGCGCCTCGGACGCCGATCGCGACCACTACGCGGCGATCCTGCGCGAGGCGCTCGCGGAGGGCCGCCTGACCGCCGAGGAGCACGCGGAGCGGGTGGAGGCGGTCTACACCGCCCGTACGCACGCGGCCCTCGAACCCCTCGTCGCCGACCTCCCGCGCCCCGGCGCGAGGAGCGCCCCGGTCGCGCCCGCGCAGGCCGGCCCCGAGGAGAGCCTGTACGCGGTCTTCTCGCAGGCGGTGCGCCGGGGCCACTGGCGCCCGGCGGCCCGCATCAACGCGTACGCGATCCTCGGGAGCGTCGAGATCGACCTGAGCCAGGCGATCTTCGAGCACCGCCAGGTGACCATCCGCGCCTTCTCGGTCCTCGGCAGCGTCGAGATCCGCGTCCCGGAGAACGTGACGCTGCACGGCGGCGGCAGCGGAGTCCTCGGCGAGTTCCAGGTCGAGGGCCTCCAGGCCGCCGACCCCGAGGCCCCGTCCGTCCGTGTCGAGGGCTTCGCGGTCCTCGGCAGCGTGGAGGCGGAGCCGAAGCGGGGGCGCCTGATCCGGGAACTGTCCCGGCACCTGCGGAAGCGCCTGGGCTGAGGACGGCCGAAGCGAGGACAACGCGCCACCACGCCCCGCACCGAACGGGCGGGGCGAGAAACCCTGTCCGTAGGTGAGTGAGTGCTCACCCACCTCGCGGGGAATCCCTCCCCTCCTGCCCCGCGCGCCGCTCCCTCCCGACGCCGTGTCCCCACGCAGTGCATAGGCGCGCGCACAGCGGGTAGAGCTTGCTCCATCGCTCGTCACACGTCGCTCGTCGCTCGCGAAGCCGTTAGCCGTCGTCAGGAGTAGACCGTGCTGTACTCGCCGCGTCAGTCCCTCCCGATCAGCGCCATCCCCCAGCAGCGGTCCCCCGAGCCGGAGCGCAAGCGCGGTACGAGCACCCCACCCCGCGACAAGGACACCCCGTGGCACGCCGAGGCCGTCTGCCGCCGCGACGAGGCCGGCCTCTTCTTCGCCCCCTCCAAGGAGCCCACCGCCGCGCGTCTGTCCCGCGAGGACGCCGCCAAACGCGTCTGCGCCGACTGTCCGGTACGGGTCGAGTGCCGCGAGCACGCGCTGGTCCAGCCGGAGCCGTACGGGGTCTGGGGCGGCCTCACGGCGGCCGAGCGCCGCGTCCTCCTCGCCCGCCGCCGACGCCGCGCGGTCACTTCGGCCCGCTGACGCGGAGCCACCCGCCGCACGGCCCGGACCGCCCCTCGCACCCCGGTCTCCGCACCCCCGTCCCCGCCCCGAGTTGCGCCCCCCGCACCCCGTAAGAGCCTGGAAGGGTGAACGCACTCACCCCCGGCTTCCACGGAAAGCCCCGGCGGCTCACCGACCGGCTGCCCCCGGGCCAGTACCCGACGGAGATGTTCCCCGTCCTCTCCGCCGGGCCCACCCCCCGCCTGCGCACCGAGGCGTACACCTTCACGCTCACCTCCGAGACGGGCGAGCGGCACACGTGGGACTGGGACGGTCTCCTCGCGCTGCCGCAGGAGGAGGTCACCACCGACATCCACTGCGTGACGCGGTGGTCGAAGTTCGGCACGCGGTGGAAGGGCGTCGCCCTCGACACCCTGCTCGAAGCGGCGGGCGGCGCGGGCCCGCGCGCCCGGTACGTCGTCGCCGAGTCCCACGGCGGCTACACGACGAACCTCCCGCTCGCCGAGATCACCGGCGGGCGCGCCTGGATCGTCCACGAGTACGACGGCTTCCCCGTCTCGCCCGAGCACGGCGGCCCGCTGCGGCTGCTCGTCCCGCGTCTGTACTTCTGGAAGTCCGCGAAGTGGCTCAAGGGCATCCGCCTCACGGTCGAGGACGAGCCCGGCTTCTGGGAGAACGCGGGCTACCACAACCACGGCGACCCCTGGCGCGAAGAGCGCACCTGGAGCGACTGACATGGCCGCCCCCGCCGCCCGCGGCAGTACCCCGTACCAGCGCTGGGCCCGCGCGACGCTGCTCGCCCGCACCCCCGAGACCGGCACCGCGCGCACCCTCGTACTCCGCGCCCCCGGCTGGCCGGGCCACCTGCCCGGCCAGCACATCGACATCCGCCTCACCGCCGAGGACGGCTACCGGGCCGCCCGCAGCTACTCGCTCGCCGCGCCCGGCAGGGGCGAGCACCTGGAGGTGGGCGTCCAGCCGGTCGACGACGGCGAGGTCTCGCCCTACCTCGCCGAGGACCTGCCGGTCGGCGCCGACGTGGAGGTACGGGGACCGCTCGGCGGCTGGTTCGTGTGGCGCCCCGAGCGCGCCACGGCCCCGCTCCTCCTCCTCGCGGGCGGCTCCGGCGTCGTCCCGCTGATGGCGATGCTGCGCGGCCACCGCACCTCGGGGGCCCGCGTCCCGGCCCGCCTCGTCTACTCCGTGCGCGACCCGGCGCAGCTCTGGTACGGGAGCGAACTGGCGGCCTTCGCCCCGCCCGTGTCCGTACGGCTCCTGCACACCAGGGCCGCGCCGCCCGGCGACCCGCGCCCGCCGGGCCGGATCGCGAGCACCGACCTCCCCGACGCCGACGGCCCCTTCGCCCCCGGCGTCCCCGACGTCTTCGTCTGCGGCCCGACCGGCTTCGTCGAGTACGCGGCCGACCTGCTCCTCCTCGCGGGCCACCCCGCGGAGCGCATCCGCACCGAACGCTTCGGCTGAACGCGCCGACCAACGGCAGGAGTTGACCCCATGACCGACGCATACCTCGACGGCAACGCCCTCGCGGGCCCCCTCGCCCCGATCCTCGCGGTCGACCCCACCACCGCCTGGCGCCACTGCCCGGACTGCGGCGTCCGGGGCCCCCTCGCGGGGCTGCGCGTCTACGGGCCCGAGCCGGGCCTCACCGCGCGCTGCCCCGGCTGCGAGGCGATCGCCCTCCGCATCACCACCGAGGGCCCCTTCACCTGGCTCTCCCTCGGCGGCCCGGACGGCGCCTTCCGCTTCCGGACGGGGTGAGGCGCGCGGAGCCTCCTGCCGCAGGCGCGGCGGGGGTACGGGGTGCCCTGGTTCCCCGTCCCCCCGCCGTGTCGACTACCGCTGCCGCGCCCTCAGTTGGCCCGGTCGAAGTCCACGCTCGCGTAGGCGCGCAGCTTCGAGAGCCGGTGCGTCGAGTCGATCTGGCGGATCGTGCCCGACTTCGAGCGCATCACGAGGGACTGCGTCGTCGCCGTCGCGGCGCGGTAGCGCACGCCGCGCAGGAGTTCGCCGTCCGTGATGCCGGTCGCGACGAAGAAGACGTTCTCGCCCGAGACGAGGTCGTCCGTGGACAGGACGCGGTCGAGGTCGTGGCCCGCGTCGACCGCGCGCTGCCGCTCGGCCTCGTCCTTCGGCCACAGCTTGCCCTGGATCACGCCGCCGAGGCACTTGATCGCGCAGGCGCTGATGATGCCCTCGGGCGTGCCGCCGATGCCCATGAGCAGGTCCACGCCCGTGCCCTCGCGCACCGCCATGACCGAACCGGCCACGTCCCCGTCCGAGATGAACTTGATCCGGGCGCCCGTCTCGCGGATCTCACGGACGATGCCCTCGTGCCGCGGCCGGTCGAGCACGACGACGGTGACGTCCTCGGGCGTCGAGTTCTTCGCCTTGGCGACCCGGCGGATGTTCACCGCGACGGGCGCGTTGATGTCGACGAAGTCGGCGGCCTCGGGGCCCGTCACGAGCTTGTCCATGTAGAAGACGGCGGACGGGTCGAACATCGTGCCCCGGTCGGCCGCCGCGAGCACCGCGATGGCGTTCGGCATGCCCTTCGCACAGAGGGTCGTGCCGTCGATCGGGTCGACCGCGATATCGCACTCGGGCCCGGTCCCGTCGCCGATCCGCTCCCCGTTGAAGAGCATCGGCGCCTCGTCCTTCTCGCCCTCGCCGATCACGACGACACCGCTCATGGAGACGGTCGAGACGAGCGAACGCATCGCCCGCACGGCGGCACCGTCCGCCCCGTTCTTCTCGCCGCGCCCGACCCAGCGCCCGGCGGACATCGCGGCGGCCTCGGTGACCCGGACGAGTTCGAGGGCGAGGTTGCGGTCCGGGGCCTCCGGTGAGACGTCGAGGGGGGCAGGCAGGTGGTGTTCGGGGTGCTCAGAACTCATCGGGGCTGCACCTTCCTGATGCGAGCGGCGGCCCCGCGCGAGCGCCCGAGGAGGCGGGGCGCGGGTCGGGGCCGGAATCGAGGGTTGTTATCGATTTTATCCGCCAGTACGACAAAATGAGCAGCGGGCCCCACGGATGAGCGCACGGAGGGGCCTGGACGAGGGCGGTGGCGCGCGCGAGGCGCCTGCGGGGCGCGTGTGCGGCACGCGCGGGGTCCGTGCGCGGCGCGTGTGCGGGGCCCGCGCACGAGGCGCGGCGGCGGTCTGGGACGATGGGCGCGTGGCAGGCAAGAGGGGCAAGCAGACGGTTCGGGACATGATCCTGTCGCTCGGCGTGATCGTCGCGATCGCGGCCGGCATCTGGATCCTCGTCCCCCACGACGATTCCAAGGACCCGGTCGCGCGGGTGGACTACCGCGTCGAGCTGGCGACCGCGCAGCGCGCGGCGGCCTATCCGGTGGCGGCCCCCGAGGGCCTGCCGAAGACGTGGAAGGCGACCTCGGTCAGGTACCGCGCCCAGGACGGCGACTCCTGGCACCTCGGGTACCTCGACCCGCACGAGAAGTACGTCGCGGTCGAGCAGTCCACGAAGGACCCGGCCGAGTTCATCGAGAACGTGACGCAGGAGGCCCGCAGCTCGGGCGCCGCGACGCGCATCAACGGCCGCGACTGGCAGCCGTACAAGGGCGACCGCTACGACGCGCTCGTGCTGCGCGAAGGCAGGTCGACGACCGTCGTGACCGGCTCGGCGGGCCTCGCGCAGCTCAAGGCGTTCGCCGAGGCCCTGCGCACCCCCGACCCCGCCGCGGCCTCCGCGTCGGCGGACCCGAGCCCCCGCAGCGCCTGAGCGCCTGAGCCGCGCCGGTACGGGACACCGCCCGGGACGGCCCCGCGGGGCCCTGTGCCGCCTAGGCGGGGCCGTCCCGTGCCGCGAGAGCTGTACCGGTCAGCGAGGCTGTTCCGGGCCGTGAGACCGGTACCGGCCCGCGAGCCCGCCCGGCCCCGCGAGCCCGTCCCACCCCGTACGCAACCGTCCGCGCGGCACAAAGCCCCGGGAACGCCGTTGTTCCCGGGGCTCGCTGTTTCGCGCCCGTTGCCGGGCGCACCGCTCAGACGGTGGTGACGACCTCGTCGAAGGCCAGGCGCGGCAGGCGCGGGAAGGGCGCGGCGTCGGTGCCCGGCTTGCCGATGTTGATGATCATCAGCGGGGTGTGGTCGTCGTCCAGGAACTCCTTCTGGACGCCCGGGAAGTCGAAGCCGGTCATCGGGCCCGCGGCGAGCCCGGCGGCGCGGATGCCGATGATGAAGTAACCGGCCTGGAGGGTCGCGTTGATCGAGGCGACCTGCTCACGGACGGCGCGGGCCGAGAAGTACGCCTCGGCGATGCCGGGGGCGTGCGGGACGAGCTTGGGCAGCTCCGCGTGGAACTCGTTGTCCGTCGACAGGATCGCGACGAGCGGCGCCGAGGCGGTCTTCGCCTGGTTGCCCTCGGCCATGAGCGGCACGAGGCGCTCGCGGGCCTCGGGGGAGCGGACCAGGGTGATGCGCAGCGGCGACTGGTTGAACGCGGTGGGGCCGAACTTGATCAGGTCGTAGACGGCCTGGATCTGCTCGTCGGTCACCGGCTCATCGGTGAAGGTGTTCGCCGTGCGGGCCTCGCGGAAGAGGAGGTCCTGGGTGGCTGCGTCGAGAACGAGCGACATGCGGTGGTACCTCGTAAAGGGGAAGGAGCCCTGGTGGGGCCTGGACAGCCCCCACGCTACGTCGCCCGACGTTGAAGTTTCAACAAAAAGGGGAACGACGTGATCCGCCTAACAGCCCGCGCGCGCTCACTCCCTGCGGAAGACCTGCCGCGAGCCGCCCTCGGGCCCGGGTTCCGCCGCCTCGGCCGGTACGAAGCCGAGCCGCCGGTAGAAGGCGCGCGCGCCGCTCTCCCCGGCCCCCGGGTGGTCCGCGCCGAAGGTCACGACCTCGACGCTCCCGGGCCCGAACCGCCGCAGCGCCTCCGCCATGAGTTCCCGGCCCACCCCCGTGCCCCGCGCGCGGGCGGCCACGACGAGCCAGTGCACGTGGTGCGGCGTGCCCTCGCCGCCGGGCCCCAGCAGGATGCCGCCGAGCGGCCCGTCGGCGTCCTCCACGAGCAGTGCGGCCCCCTCGGCGATGTGGGAGCGCAGAGCCGCGTGGAACCCGGGTTCGGCGACCATCGGGCCGAACCAGTGCTCGACCTCGGCGGCGAGCGCGAGGAAGGCGGCGATGTCGGAGGACGTCGCGGGACGCGGGGGTGCGGGGGTCACCGGCGGATTCTCGCAGTCCGCGCGAGCGGGCCGTCGCGCGCGGCACGACCCGTACGCCCCGTACGTGCCGCACGGCCACACGCCCGCGCCCCGTACTCCCTGCCCGCGCCCCGGACCTCGCGCGGCCCGCTCCCGCCCGCTCTCAGTCCTCCTCGCC
Source organism: Streptomyces sp. Tu6071 (assembly GCF_000213055.1). Classification (NCBI taxonomy): domain Bacteria; kingdom Bacillati; phylum Actinomycetota; class Actinomycetes; order Kitasatosporales; family Streptomycetaceae; genus Streptomyces; species Streptomyces sp. Tu6071. The sequence continues at coordinate 5,070,935 of NZ_CM001165.1, forward strand.
CGCCCCGGCCCCCTCCGCCTCGTCCTCGCGCTCCGCGAGTGCCGCGTCGAGCCGGGCCCTCGCGCCCTCCAGCCACGTACGGCAGATACCGGCCAGCTCCTCGCCGCGCTCCCACAGCGCGAGCGACTCCTCCAGCGTCGCGCCGCCCGATTCGAGCCGGCGCACGACGTCGACCAGCTCGGCCCGCGCCTCCTCGTAACCGAGCGCGGGGCTCTCGGCGGCCTTCGTCGCTCCCATGTCCTTCACCCTTCGTCGTCCTTGCGGCGCTCCGTGCGCCGTACCGTGAACTCGCCCTCCGCGACCCGCGCCCGCAGCTCCTCGTCCGCCGCGATCTCCTCGGGGGCGCGCACCACGGCGCCGTCCGCGCGCTGGAGCACCGCGTACCCGCGCCGCAGGGTCGCGGCAGGGGAGAGGGCGACGACGCGCGCGAGCGTGTGGGCCAGGTCGGAGTCGGCGCGGTCGAGCAGGTGGCCGACCGTGCGGCGGGCCCGGTCGATCTCGGCACCGATCTCCTCGTCCCGCCCGGCCACGAGCCGGTACGGATCGCGCAGCACCGAGTGCGCGAGCGCCTGCTCCAGGCCGTGCGCCTCGCGGTCGACGAGCGCGCGGATCGCGTGCCGCGCCCGGTCGCGGGTCTGGCGCACCCGCTCCAGCTCCTCGCCGACGTCCGGGACGACGCGCTTGGCCGCGTCGGTCGGGGTCGAGGCGCGCAGGTCCGCGACGAGGTCGAGGAGCGGCGTGTCCGGCTCGTGGCCGATGGCCGAGACGACCGGGGTGCGGCAGGCCGCGACCGTACGGATCAGCTCGGCGTCCGAGAAGGGCAGCAGGTCCTCCACGCTGCCGCCGCCGCGCGCGACGACGATCACGTCCACGTCCGGGTGCGCGTCGAGTTCCTTGACGGCGCCGACGACCTGGGAGACCGCGTGGACGCCCTGGACGGCCACCTCCCGGGTCTCGAAGCGGACGGCGGGCCAGCGCGCCTCGGCGTTCTTGATGACGTCCCGCTCGGCCGCCGAGGCGCGGCCCGTGACGAGGCCGATGCGGCGCGGCAGGAAGGGCAGCGGGCGCTTGCGGTCCGCGGCGAAGAGCCCCTCGGCCGTCAGCTCCCTCTTGAGCCGCTCCAGCTTGACGAGCAGCTCACCGATGCCGACCGGGCGGATCTCGGAGGCGCGCAGGGAGAGCGAGCCGCGGCCCTGGTACCACTCCGGCTTCGCCCGGACGACGATCCGCGAGCCCTCCGTGACGACATCGGCGACCGCGTCGAAGACGGGCCGGAAGCACGTCAGCGAGATCGAGACGTCGTGCGAGGAGTCGCGGAAGGTGAGGAAGACGACGCGGGCGCCGGGGCGCCGCGAGATCTGCGTGAGCTGTCCCTCGACCCACACCTCGCCGAGCCGCGCGACCCAGTCCCCGATGAGCCGCGAGACCTCCCGGACGGGCAGGGCGGCTTCAGGGGTGGTCTGAACAGGCATGCCACGAGCCTAACGGCCCTCACTGACACGCCGAGCGATCGATCCAGCCCCTCTGGGGGCACCTCCCGGCCGGAGGCCGGGGGGGTTCGAGGAGCGGGGTCCGGGGCGGAGCCCCAGAACACCCGCGCCGCGGAAACCCCCTAACGCAGCACCCGCCACTGCGTCACCAGCACCACCAGCCCGGCGGCCAGCCAGATCGCCCCCACCACCTGCGCCGAGTGCGTCGCCTCCACGATGACCGCCACCGTGATCGCGGCCCCCACCACCGGAATCAGCACGTGCCGCCACCAGCTCGGCCGTCCGCCCCCCCGCTGGACGGCGAACCAGCCGACGACGCTCGCGTGGAGGAGCGTGAAGGCGCTCAGGGCGCCCACGTTCACGACCGAGCTGAGGTCGTCCAGCCCCGTCGCGCGGTTCGCCGCCCACAGGGCCGCCGCGCACGTGACGACCGCCGAGAGGAGCAGCGCCACGCGCGGGACGCCGTCCCACGTACGGGCCAGGACGCGCGGCAGGCGCCGGTCGCGGCCCATCGCGAAGAGCAGCCGCCCCGCCGCCGCCTGCCCCGCGAGCGCGGCGAACGCGGCGCCGATCGCCTTGCTCACCGCGACGAGGTCGTGCAGCCAGCCCCCCACCGAGGTGTCCACCGCGTCGTAGAAGGCCGAGCCCTGCTCCTCGGGGTGCGAGGCGAGGTGCGCGGACGAGACCGGTTCGAGGAGCGCCACCAGGTACGTCTGGAGGATGAAGAGCACGCCCGCGAGCGCGAGGCAGAACAGCAGCGCCCGCGCCACCTTCGCCGAGCCGCCCGTCGTCTCCTCGGCGAACGTCGCGATCGCGTCGAAGCCGAGGTACGAGAGCACCGCGACCGACACGGCGCCGACGACCGCCGAGACCGTGAACGTGCTCGTGTCGCCCGTGAACGGCGACCACCAGTCCCGCACCGCCCCGTCCCGTGCCAGGATCACGATCGCCGACACGCAGAAGACGAGCAGCACCACGATCTCCATCGCGAGCACCGCGAAGCCCACGCGCGCGGCGGCCCGCACCCCCCACAGGTTGAGCGCCGTCGTGATGACGACCGCCGCCGCCGTCCACACCCAGCGCGACACGTCCGGCACGAGCGAGTTCATCGCGATGCCCGAGAAGAGGTACGCCACGGCCGGGATCAGGAGGTAGTCGAGCATCACCATCCACCCCGCGATGAAGCCCACGTGCCGCCCGAGACCCGCCCGCGCGTACGCGAAGACCGAGCCCGCGTGCGGCACGACCCGCACCATGAGCGAGTAGCTGTACGCCGTGAAGGCCATCGCGATCGTCGCGACGACGTAGACGAGCGCGACCGCGCCGTGCGACTTCGCGTCGAGCGTCCCGAAGATCCCGACCGGGGCCATGGGGGCGATGAACAGGAGTCCGTACACGACCAGGTCGCGGAAACCCAGCTCACGGTGGAGGCGCCCCGAACCCGCCACCGGCGGCGGCGCCCCCGGGTCGACGGCGGGACTCGCCCCCTCGCCCGGCTCCGGACCCTCGTGCCTCGCGCGCTCGTCGCTCACCCGTGCTCCTCCTGCCTCGCCCGGCCGTCTCGTCACCTGCATACGCCGCGGAGCGCACGCTCCTGCCGCGTACCCGCCAGTCTGGGCGAGGTGCGCCCCCGGGTCCTGCCCGACACGGCCGTACGATGGGCGGCATGACTGCTACGCCCAGCCCGACGCCCGACCGGACCCCCGGAACGCAGGCGGCGCCGCGCGCAGGCAAACGCGTGCTGCTCGCCGCGCCGCGCGGCTACTGCGCCGGCGTGGACCGTGCCGTGATCGCCGTGGAGAAGGCCCTGGAGCAGTACGGCGCCCCGGTCTACGTCCGCCACGAGATCGTCCACAACAAGTACGTCGTGAAGACCCTGGAGAAGAAGGGCGCGATCTTCGTCGAGCAGACCGACGAGGTCCCCGAGGGCTCCATCGTCATGTTCTCCGCCCACGGCGTCGCGCCGACCGTGCACGAGGAGGCCGCCGCGCGCGGGCTCGCGACGATCGACGCGACCTGCCCGCTCGTCACCAAGGTGCACCGCGAGGCCGTGCGGTACGCGAACGAGGACTACGACATCCTCCTCATCGGCCACGAGGGGCACGAGGAGGTCATCGGCACCTCCGGCGAGGCCCCCGACCACATCACGCTCGTCGACGGCCCCGACGACGTCGCGAACGTCGAGGTCCGCGACGAGAAGAAGGTCGTGTGGCTCTCGCAGACGACCCTCTCCGTGGACGAGACGATGGAGACGGTCGACGCGCTCAAGACCAAGTTCCCCGGCCTCGTCTCGCCGCCCAGCGACGACATCTGCTACGCCACGCAGAACCGCCAGACCGCCGTCAAGCAGATGGGCGCCGACGCCGACCTCGTCATCGTCGTCGGCTCGAAGAACTCCTCGAACTCGGTCCGCCTCGTCGAGGTCGCCAAGGGCGCGGGCGCACGCGACGCGCACCTCGTGGACGAGGCCGCCGAGATCGACCCGGCCTGGTTCGACGGCGTCGAGACGGTCGGCGTGACCTCCGGCGCCTCGGTCCCCGAGGTCCTCGTCGACGGCGTCCTCGCGGACCTCGCGACGCGCGGGTACGAGGACGTCGAGATCGTCAAGGCGGCGGAGGAGTCGATCACCTTCTCGCTCCCGAAGGAACTGCGCCGCGACCTGCGCGCGGAGGCGGCGGCACTCGCGGCCGGGACGCGCGCCGCGGGCTGAACCCTCCGCACGCGTCCGGACTGACGCCCCGTCACCGAGGCGTCCCGTCACCGAGACGCCCTGTCAACGAGGCGTCCCGTCAAGGAGGCGTCCCGCCAACGAGACCCCCCGGCCGCCGCGTAACGCGGGTCAGGCGCGGGGGGTCCGTCGTACGGTGGTCCCCATGCAGATCTTCGGCGTGGACATCGGCGGCTCGGGCATCAAGGGCGCGCCCGTGGACCTGGACCTCGGCGACCTGGCGCAGCCGCGCCACAAGGTCCTCACCCCGCACCCGGCGACCCCCGAGGGCGTCGCGGAGAAGGTGAAGGAGGTCGTGGACCACTTCGGCTGGCAGGGCCCGGTCGGGGTCACCTTCCCCGGCGTCATCACGGACGGCACGGTACGTACCGCCGCGAACGTGGACAAGAGCTGGGTCGGTACGCACATCGAGGGCCTCCTCGAAGAGAGCCTCGGCGCCTCCTGCCCGGTCACCGCGCTCAACGACGCGGACGCGGCGGGCCTCGCCGAGATGCGCTTCGGCGCGGGCAAGGGCCGTACCGGCACGGTGATCGTCCTGACCTTCGGCACCGGCATCGGCTCCGGGCTCTTCACGAACGGCGTGCTCGTGCCGAACACCGAGCTGGGCCACCTGGAACTCGACGGGCACGACGCCGAGAAGCGTGCCTCGTCGAAGGTCAAGGAGGACCACGACATGAGCTACTCGCACTGGGCGAAGCGGGTCGAGAAGTACCTCGCCCACGTCGAGATGCTCTTCTCGCCGGAACTCCTCGTCATCGGCGGCGGAGTGAGCCGCAAGTCCGAGAAGTTCCTCCCCCACATCGAGGGCATCCGCGCCGACCTCGTCCCGGCGCAGCTCCAGAACAACGCGGGGATCGTGGGCGCGGCGATGCGGGCGGCGGAACGCGGCTGAGCCGGCCGGGACCGGCCGCCCCTCACCCCGGCGGCCGGCCCTTGCCCCGTGCGGAGGCCGCGGCCCGCCTCCGCACCATCCGCACCTTGCGCGCCATCACCAGCGCCACCGCCACGGCCGTCCCGGCGTACAGCCACCCCGCGTGCACCGCGAGCGCCGTCACCACCCCCACCGCGTGCCCCGCGAGCCCGCCCTCGCTCTCGGCGAGCGGCGCGAGGCCCACGGCGAAGGCGATGGGCACGGCGACGGGGGCCGCGAAGAGGTCGGCGGGCCGCACCCACAGCGCGGTGAGCACGCTCACGGGCAGGAAGAGCAGCCCGTACACGAGCACCGAGGACCCCGCCGCGAGCGCGAGGCCGGAGGCGAGCAGCATCGCCGCCGCGGCGAAGAGCCCGGTGCCGAGCCCGGTGAGCCGGGGACCGGGCACGCGGGAGGGGGTACGGGTCGCACCCGAGGCGGTACGGGGGCGGCGCGGCGGACGCGGAGGGCCCCCTCGCCCCTGCGCGCCCTGCGGCGGCAGCGGGCGGCGGGCGGGCCGGGCGGCGGGGGGACGGGGGGACGGCCTGTCGGGCGGTCGGCGCGTACTGGGTTGCTCCACCGCACCAACGTAGGCGCCGCGCCCCGTGCCCCGCGGTCCGGGACACGCGCTTTTGCCCACGGCGCCCCTGCTGCCGTACGGTGCCGGGTCGGCCCCGTACCGCCTCCCTGTACCGTGAAGGGCCACCTTCGGATTCGCGAGCGGACTTAGTTAGAGAGCCATGAGCACAAGCATCGGTATCGTCGGCCTGCCCAATGTCGGCAAGTCCACCCTCTTCAACGCCCTCACGAAGAACGACGTGCTGGCCGCGAACTACCCCTTCGCGACGATCGAGCCGAACGTGGGCGTCGTGGGCGTGCCGGACCCCCGGCTGCCGAAGCTCGCCGAGTTGTTCGGTTCGGCCCGTATCCTCCCCGCGACGGTGGACTTCGTCGACATCGCCGGCATCGTGCGCGGCGCGAGCGAGGGCGAGGGACTGGGCAACAAGTTCCTCGCGAACATCCGCGAGACGGACGCGATCTGCCAGGTGATCCGCGCCTTCAAGGACGACAACGTCGTGCACGTCGACGGCAAGGTCTCCCCGAAGGACGACATCGAGACGATCAACACCGAGTTGATCCTCGCCGACCTCCAGACGGTCGAGAAGGTCCTCCCGCGCCTCGCGAAGGAGGCCAGGATCAAGAAGGACGTGGCCCCCAAGCTGGCGGCGGTCGAGGAGGCGAAGGCGATCCTGGAGGCGGGCGACACCCTCTTCTCCAAGGGCATCGCGCAGGGCACGGAGAAGGCCGCCCCCCTCCACGACCTGCACCTGCTCACGACCAAGCCCTTCCTCTACGTCTTCAACGTGGACGAGGACGAGCTGACGGACGACACCTTCAAGGCCGAGCAGCGCGCGCTCGTCGCCCCGGCCGAGGCGATCTTCCTCAACGCGAAGCTGGAGGCGGACCTCGCCGAACTGGACGACGAGGAGGCCCTCGAACTCCTCCAGTCCGTCGGCCAGGACGAACCCGGCCTCGCGACCCTGGCCCGCGTCGGCTTCGAGACCCTGGGCCTCCAGACCTACCTGACCGCCGGCCCCAAGGAAACCCGCGCCTGGACCATCGACAAGGGCGCTACGGCCCCCCAGGCGGCCGGAGTCATCCACACCGACTTCGAACGCGGCTTCATCAAGGCCGAGATCATCTCCTTCGACGACCTCGTCACCACCGGCTCCATCGCCGACGCCCGCGCGGCGGGCAAGGCCCGCATGGAGGGCAAGGACTACGTGATGCGGGACGGGGACGTGGTGGAGTTCAGGTTCAACGTGTGACGTCCTGGTGGTCCGGCGGCGCTGAACGGACGAAGGGCCCGGCTTCTGGAGCCGGGCCCTTCGCTGTGTCGTGTGTGCGTGTCCTTCCCGGCTTCGCGGCCGGGGAGGGTGTCAGGCTGTGCGCGCCGCGCGTTCCTCGTTGCGGGCCTTGATGCGGGCGGCTTCCTTGCGGGTCTCGGCCTGGGTGGCGCGTTCCTGGCGGAGCCAGTCGGGGCACTCCTGCTTGAGGGCCTCGATCTGCGCCGTGGTGAGGGGGTCCGTGATGCCGCCGCGTGCCAGGCCCGCGATGGAGATCTCCAGGCGGGCCGCGATCACCGGGCGGGGGTGGGGGCCGTCGCGGCGCAGCTCGCGGAGCCACTCGGGCGGGTCGGCCTGGAGCGCGTTCAGCTCGTCGCGTGAGACGGGGCCCTCCCGGAACTCGGCGGGGGTGGCTTCCAGGTACACACCCAGCTTCTTCGCCGCGGTCGCGGGCTTCATGGTCTGGGTGGTCTTGTGCGACGTCATGCGTCCAGCGTAACGAGTGCCCGGGGCTCGTGACGCCACGGTCGCCGGTAGCCTGGAGCGGTGACTGGCTCGGACGCTTCCCCTTCGTTCACGCTCGCCTACGTTCCCGGCGTGACCCCCACGAAGTGGGTGCGGATCTGGAACGAGCGGCTTCCCGGTGTCCCGCTGACCCTCACCGCCGTCCCCACGGACGAGGCCGAGGGGCTGCTGCGCGCGCGGGGCGCCGACGCGGGGTTCCTGCGGCTGCCCGTGGACCGTACGGACATGAGCGCCATCCCCCTCTACACCGAGGCCACGGTCGTCGTGATCCCGAAGGACCACCTCGTCGCCGTGGCCGAGGAGATCACCACCGCCGACCTCGCCGACGAGATCCTGCTGCACCCGCTCGACGACGTACTGGAGTGGGAGGAACTGCCCGGCCGCCCCGCGAACGAGCGGCCCGCCACGACCGCGGACGCCGTCGAGCTGGTCGCCGCCGGGGTCGGTGTAGTCGTCGTACCCCAGTCCCTCGCCCGGCTCCACCACCGGCGCGACCTCACCTACCGCACGGTCACGGACGCCCCCGTCTCGCGCGTCGCGCTCGCCTGGCCCGAGGACGCGACCACGGACCTGGTCGAGCAGTTCATCGGCATCGTCCGCGGCCGTACGGTCAACAGCAGCCGCAGCCGGCAGCCGGCCACCGCCGAGCGGAACGAGGGCGGCGGGCGCGGAGCGGGCGGGGACCGGAAGCGGGCCGCCGGCGCGGGCGGGCGGAGCGGCGGGAAGCCGGGGGGCGGGCGGTCCGGGGCGGCGAAGGGTGCCGCGAAGGGGACGTCCAAGGGGGCGCCGAAGGGGTCTTCGAAGGGCGCCGCGAAGGGCGCGCCCAGGGGTGCCGCCAAGCGCGGGAAGCCGCGCAAGCGCCCGTAGCCGCGGGCCGGTCGCCCGCCCCACGGTCACTCGGTTGTGGGGGCGCTCGGCCTCACGGTCACCCGGTCGTACAGTCGCCCGGTCGCGGGTACGGGCCGGGGCCCGCCCATCACCCCACCTTCGCCTCCCGCTCCCGCAGCTCCCTCGCCACCGCCTCCCGTACGCGCTCCTCCTCGCCCTGCTTGCGACGGCGGCGGAGGCGGAGCGCTGCCACCGCGCAGGCGAGGAGTGCCAGGACGAGGACGAGCAGGGTCCAGGGGATCGCCGTGCCGTGGGCCGTCGCCTCCACCGGGGAGAGCGGGGACGTCGAGCCCGAGGCGTCGGTGAGGAGCGGGGTCAGGGTGATCTTCGCCGTCAGCGCGAAGGACGGGGCCACTCCCGTCGCCGGGACCGTGACCTTCCAGCGTTCGCCGGGGAGGAGTTCGGGGGTGTCCTTCGGGGGCGCCACGTGAGCGGTGAACCAGCCGAAGGGGCCGGTCAGTTCGGCCGCCTGGCGGGCGGCGACGGCCGCGTTGCCCGTGTTGTGGACCGTGTACGTCAGCGTCGCGCTCCCCTTCGCGAAGGGGTCGGCCGTGCCGTCGTACGAGACGTGCGCGTCCTCGACCGCGAGCGCCGGCTTCAGGGTGCCGCTCACGCGCAGCTTCACCTTGATGCCCAGGCGCCGGTCCACGTTGATGCCCTCGGCGTCGTCGGACTGCTTGAGCGAGGTGAGCAGCCCGCCCACGTAGTCACCCGGCGTCGCCTTGCGCGGGACCGCGACGGTGAAGGGGATCTCGGCCGTCTTCCCCGGGCGGACGGTGATCTTCGTGGCATCCGTACGGAGCCAGGCGCCGACGCCCACCGACTTCTTGTCCGCCGGGAGCAGGTCGAGCGATCCCGTGTCCGTCGTGAAGCCGTCGGCCGCGTACACCGTGAGCGTCAGCGGCTTCCTGCCGCGGTTGGCGACGACCATCGCGTCCTCGACGTGGCCGCCGGGGTTCACGCCGTAGCTGTAGCTGGAGCGGTCCGCGCCGTACGAGTTCGGGGCCGTACGGACCGTCCACGTGACGTCCTCGTCCGCCGCGTGCGCGGGCGCCGACGCGAACCCGCCGGTGAGGAGGAGCGCGGCGAGGAGGAGCAGGAGGAGGCGGAGGGGGGTTCGGGTGGTGGCACGGGTGGCGGTGGGCATCTCGGGTCCTGGAAGGGGAGGGGAGCGGGGGAGGGGCGAGGGAGCGGGTGGAGGGCGGAGACCGGGAGCGGGTGGAGGGGCGGGCGCCGGGTGGGCGCCCGCCCCAGGTACGTACGGCTGAGGTACGTATCGCTGAGGTACGTACCGCTGAGGTACGTACGCATCGGGTACCTGCGACTCAGGTACGACTGCGGTCTGTACGGCTCAGCTGCTCAGCGCGGTGATCGTCAGGGTGGCCCGGTACGAGCCCTTCGCGGCCGAACCCGGGATCTTCAGGTCCAGGTCCGCGCCGAGCTTGGCCTTGCCCTTGGCGTGGCCCTGCGCCGCGGAGCCGAGGCCGCGCGAGACGGACAGGCCCTTGCCCTGCGTGTCGAAGCCGGAGCCGATCGGCGCCCCGGCCTTCGCGCCCGCGCCCTCCTGGAGCACCTTCGGCGTCCAGCCGAGGTTGGAGCCCGAGAAGGTCTTGTCCGCGTCCTTGAAGTCCCCGACGCTCGCGGAGACCGACCAGGGCGCGAGGGTGCGGCGGCTGTCCGTCACGGCTATCGGGTTGATCGTCCCGGCCGCCTCGAAGTGGTCGCCGTCCTTGTCCTTGGCCGTACCGAGGTCGACGAGGCCGTTGTAGCCGTCGATCGTCCAGCCGAACTCACCGGGCGCCGCCTCGGGCACGTCGACCTGGAGGTCCTGGCCGCCGCCGTGGTGCGGGTGCACGGTGACCTTGTCGACGATCGAGCCGACGGGCTGCCCCTCGGGCGTGTTCGCGCAGTCGTCCTGCTTCAGCTCGACGGCCGCGTTGGGCGCCGCGCACGTACCGCTGCGCAGGTTCTCGACGACGAGCTTGTCCTTGCGCACGCCGACCTTGACGTAGCTGCGCACGTGCTCCTGGTTCTGCACGGAGTTGTACCAGTAGCTACCGGGATTGAGCGGGTCGGCGCCGTTTCCCGCACCGCTCGTGCCGCTGTTGTCCGGCGCGGTGATGTCGTAGTACTTCGAGCCCGAGGCCGAGTTGGCGGTCACGTAGAGGACGCCGCCGGGACCCGGGTAGACCTCGTTCTGCCCCGGCTGCTCCTCCGGGTCCGCCTTCTGACCGTTCTTGATCAGGTAGCTGCGGGAGTAGCTGTGGTCGTGACCCTGGAGGACCAGGTCCACGCCGAGTTTCGAGAAGGCCGTCGGGAAGTCGGTCCTGCGGACCTTGTTGTCGCTGTCCTTGGCGTGCGAGGCGGGGGAGTAGATGGCGTGGTGGTAGACGAGCACCTTCCACTTCGCCTCGGAGCCGTGCTTGTTGATGATGTCGTTGACGTACGAGAGGTGCGCCGCGTCACCGCCGCCGCCCTGCGAGGTGGCGTAGCTGTTGCTGTTCAGGTCGATGAACAGCGTGTCCTTGTAGATGTACCAGTAGTCGCCGCCCGAGGTGTTCGAGGACGGGTTCCCGTTGGAGTAGTACGGGGCCGAGCGGTCGGTGTTCGGCGTGTACAGGTGCTGCTCGTACGCCTTGCCGCCGACGTCGTGGTTGCCGATCGTCGCCGCCCACGGGTACTGCTTCAGCTTGCCGGGGGCGAGGAAGGCGTTCCACTGCGACTCGTTGTTCGCGCTCTCGACCTGGTCGCCGCCGGAGACGAGCAGCTCCGCGTCGGGGTTGGCGGCGAGGGACACGTTGACGGTGTCCTCCCAGCCTGCCTGGTCCTTGGCGGTGTCGCCCGAGGAGCCGATCTGGGGGTCCCCGTAGAAGAGGAAGTCGTAATCGCCCTCGAAGTCCTGCGTCTTGAAGGAGTACGTGGGCGACCACGAGCCCGCGGTGCCGACCCGGTACGAGTACGCCGTGTGCTCCTGGAGCCCGGTGAGCGTCGCGTGCCGGTTGAAGCCGCCGCTCGTCGCGATGTTCGCGGAACCGCTCGCGTCGAAGACGGCGGCGTCGGCGGGGAACTCGCCGTTCGCGAGCCGCGCGGTCGGGACGAGCTGCACCTGCTGGGCGCTGTCCTCGGCGGTGTACCAGGAGACCGTGCGCTGGGTCTCGTTGGCGCCGACGCCGAGGATGATCCCGGTGGCGGACGCGGCATCGGCCGCGGTGGCGGGCGAGGCGAGCGCGCCGCCGAGCGCCATCGTCATGCCCAGGATCGCCGCGGCGGTCCCGGTGGCCACGCGGCGCCGCGCGGGCCGGGCGGCCCGCGAGGAGGGTCTGGTGTTCATGGTGTCCGTTTCTCGTGTGGGACGAGTGAAGGTCAACAGCGTCTCGGGGGCGGGTAAATGAGGTGCAAACGGAGGGGCGGAGGTGGTTGAACCCCGTACAGCTGTATGGGGGTGGTTTTCGGACAGGTGGTGGGCTGGGGCCGGCAGGCGGAGGCGTGAGGGAGAACGGTCGGTCTGGTGCGTGACGGGGGCGAGGGGGAACGTTCGGTCTCGCGCGTGCTGGGGCGGAGGGGCACGTTCGGCCTCGGGCGTGAGGGGGCGGTGGCGGAGGGGAACGTTCGGTGTCGCGTGCGGGGCGGTGGGGGAGAACGGTCGGTCTCGTACGCGAGGCGGTGGGGGAGAACGGTCGGTCTCGTACGCGAGGCGGTGAGGGAGAACGGTCGGTCTCGTACGGGGCCGTTCAGCCCTCCAGCACTCGCTGCACGCACCAGACCAGGCCCATCGCCGCGACGCCCGCCGAGATCGCGCCCGTCACCCACAGCGCCGTGCGCGGGGCGCGGCGGCGGAGCAGGAGGAGGAGCGGGAAGACGAGGGCGATGAGGCCGAGTTGGACCGCCTCAATGCCGATGTTGAAGACGAGCAGCGACCACAGGAGCGTCCACGACCACGCCTCGTCGATGCCGAGCGCGCCCGCGAAGCCGAGGCCGTGGACGAGGCCGAAACAGAAGACGACGCCGAGCCGGGTCCAGCCGGTGCGGTCGAGGCCGAGCGGTCCGTCCCCGTACGCCGCCTCGCCCTCCGCCCGCCCGCGCGCGAGCCGCCACAGCCAGCCGCCCGCGACGACCGCGATGGACAGCGCGATGACCGGTTCCACCACGCGCGCGGGCACGTCGACCGCTCCGAGCGCCGCGAGGAGGAAGGTCACGGAGTGGGCGATCGTGAAGCTCGTCGCCGCGAGGACGATCTCGCGCGGGCGGCGGGAGCCCACGATGAGGGCGAGCAGGAAGAGGATGTGGTCGATCCCGCCGAGCAGGTGCTCCGCGCCGAGCCGGAAGAACTCCCAGAACCTCTCGTACCAGGTCTGTTCGACGGAGAACGAGGGGTGCGCGGCGTCGAGCGCCGCGCTGCCGGAGCGGCCCGCGACGTCGTAGGTCGCGATCGTCTTCGTGCCCTTCACATAGCCCTCGGCGTCGGGGAAGAGCGTGCCGCGCACCGCGAGCGTGCTCTCGCGGTCCGCGCAGTCCCAGTCGAGCAGGAGGTGGGTGTACGGGACGCCCTCCCGGCGGTCCATCGTGAAGCCGCCCACGTGCGCGGGCCTGCACGCGCTGCCGCCGGAGGTGACGGCGAAGCGGTCCTCGACGTACGCGAGCGCCGACTTCGCGTGCGCGTCGAGCGCCTCGGCCTGCGCCTTCGCGTCGCCGTCCTCGAAGGCGGCGGTGCCCGCGCGGAAGAGCGCGTCGTCGTGGGCCGCGTCGGCGGCGGAAACGACGAACAGGTCGTATTCGAGGGCGAGATCGGTACGTATCCGGCCCTCCGCCTCGCCGCTCACATGCAGGAAGACGGTGGAGCTGAAGCCGTGCGCGAGGGCGGGCCGCGCGGTGGCGAGGAGGGCGAGCACCAGGACCGCGAGTGCGGTGAGGGCGCGGCGGATGTGCGGGGACATGGGTCTCCTTCGGGGTCGTCACCGCACGTTTCAGGCCAAGCGTGAACGTGTGCCGCCGCGACGGAGAACCTTGGAAGAACAAGCATGCGAGCGGGGCCCTCGGGACTCCCGCGAGGTGCGGGGGGCGTACGAGGATGAGGGCGGCCCCGGGGGTGCTTGCGGGGGTGGACGGGGGAAGTCCGCGTGGCGCGGGGGGAGTCTGCGGGGCCGGGGGAGCCCGTTGGGTTGGGGTTGGCCGCCGGGGCCGGGGCCGGGGCCGGGGCCGGTCCGGGACCTGGGTGCTGGTGCCGGGCGCTGGTGCGGGCCTGTTGGTGCCGGGTTGCCGGGAGGAGCCCGGTGTGGCTCTCGCCCTGCCCCGGCCTGCCTGGCTCCGCTCGGCGGCCCGCCCCGTTTCGCCCCGTCCCGCCCCGTCCCGCCCCGTCCCGTACGTATCTCAGGAGGACGATCGCCGTGCGCCGCACGCCACTTCGCGTACCCCGGGCTGCCGCCGGGTTCGCCCTGCTCGCCGTACTGGCCTTCCTCGCCACGGGTTGCGGCTCCGGTGACGACTGGGCGGGCCCGCGCGCCGCGCCCACGCCCCTCGGCGCCCTCGGCGCCGGCTTCGCCGGGCCCTCGTCGACGCCGACACCCGAGGCGACCATCACACCGCAGCCGGGCTCGTGGAAGAACGTCCACCCGCCGCGCGGCTACCGCGTCGTACTGCTCACGGCCGGGGACGACAGGCCCACGAAGACGCTCGTGCGCGCGGTCCGGGAGTGGGCGGACGCGGAGGACGTCGCGCTGCGCACCGTACGCGCCGAGGGGGAGCCCGACCTGCTCCCCGCGATCGACCGCGCGATGGACCTCGGCCCCGATCTCGTCCTCGCGGTCGGCAACACACTCGTCGACCCACTCGCCACCGTGACGCCCCACCACCTCGACCGCCACTTCCTCGTCGTCGGCGCCGAGTTGGCCGAGCCCACCGAGAACGTGACGGCGGTCGACTGGAGCGGGGCCTCCTTCCGGGGCGAGGGGCTCGGGATGTCCTCGACGTACGACGCGTCCTCCTTCACGCCCGCACGGAGCGCGGCGGCTGTGCGGGCGGGAGTCGCGGCGGTGCTGCACGGGCTGACGGGGATCGTGGTGTGGGTGGACAAGTACTGAGGGAGCGGGGGCCGGTGTCAGGCGCGGTGCCGGGTCGGAGGCGGGTGGCGTGCGCCGGGCCCGGGGTGCCTGCGGACCCGCGCCCGCGAGGCCGCTGACCGAGGGTGCCCGCCGCGCCTATGTCAGGCGCGTACGGCAGGCCGCTTGATGCGGAGAGCCGAGACGAGGAAGAAGACGCCGCCGAGGAAGGCGTAACCGGCCAGACTGCCGAGCTCCGCCCCGTCCTGGCCGGCCATGGCGAAGAAGGACGCGCCCGCGAGCGTGGAGATCGCGCCGCTCGCGATCATGGCCCACTGCCCGCCGATACGGCGCCGGAGCACCCCGACGACGAGCTGCACCAGTCCCGCCGTCACGGCCCACGCGCCCCACACCCGCAGGACCGCCGGAATACCGGACGCGGCGGCGACCGCGAGACCGATCGCGGTGAGCGTGCTCAGCGCGATGTTCGCGTACAGCCCCCGCACCGGCCCCTCACCCGCCCGCGCCGAGCGGACATCGACGACGGCGCACGCCACGTCGAAGAGCGGATAGATGACGAGCAGTGTCGCGCTCAGCGGGCCGAGCGTGCTGTCCGCCGTCGCGAAGAGGAGGGCGGCCCATACGGCGGCGAAGGCGAAGCGGGTGAAGTAGAGCTTGCGGAGGGAGGCGGGGGCGGTGGGGGTGTGAGGGGCGGTGTGGGTGGTGGGAGTGGTGGCGGGGGTGTTCATGGGTTTGCCTTTCGGGGTGGTGGGTTGGTTGGGGGGTGGGGTTTGGGTGGGGCTGGTGGCGGTCGGCAGGTGGGTGGGGGGTCGGTGAGTGTGGGCTGTGTGGGTGCGGGATGAGTGGGGTGCGGGAGGCGGCGTCTCGGTGGGGTGGAGGTGAGGGAGAGCGTTCGGTCTCGTTGTTTGGGGGTCGGGGAGAGGCCTTCGGCCTTCCGGCGGGGCGTGCGGTGAAGAACGTTCGGTCTCCTTGGAGGCGAGGGCGAGGGCGAGGCGAGGGCGTGGGCATGGGGTGCGGCGCTGAGGCGGGGCGTTGGCCTCTCTGTGGTGCGGGGGAGAACGTTCGGTCTACCTTCCGTGGGGCTGCGGACCGCGCTGGCGAGAAGGGCGGGAGGTCGGCTCGTGGGTGCTTGAGGGAGAACGTTCGGCCTACCGGTGGACGTCGGTCAGCGTGGAGGCGTTCGGCTGTCGGAGGTGGTGGTGAGGAAGAACGTTCGTTCTTGCGCCAGCGCGGCAAGGGTGCGCGGTCTCCCGTCGTCGCTACGAGACTTTCGCTCTCCCGCAGCCATGAGAACACGCGAGCTCCCGCCGCTGCCGCGAGGGAGAACGTTCGGTCTCTTTCGTATTTCAGGGCCTCGAGCACCCACCTGTCAAGACCGAACGTTCTCCCTCACCCTTTTGGTACGATCGCCCGCATGAGTCGGGTCACAGGCGGTACGGGAGGCGGCGGCGCCTCGGGTGGTGCGTCGGATGCGCGAGCGCGGCTGCTCGGCACGGCGACGGAGATCTTCTACGCGGAGGGCATTCACTCCGTAGGGGTCGATCGGATCGTTGCTGAGGCGCAGGTGACCCGTGCGACGCTCTACCGGCACTTTTCCGGCAAGGACGAGCTTGTTCTCGCTTATCTCGCCGGGGCGGACAGTGGGATCAGGGCGCAGGTGGCGGGGGCGCGGGCCGGGGCGGATACGGCGGTCGAGCGGGTGCGGGCCGTTGCCGGGTCGATTGCGGAGGGGATTCGGTCGCCGAATTTCCGGGGGTGTGCGTTTCTCAACGCGGTTGCCGAGTATCCGGACCCCGCTCATCCCATTCATCAGGCGGTGCTGGCCCACCGGCGGTGGTTCCTGGAGACGGTCACGGAGTTGCTGGCCGAAGCGGGGTGTCTGCCGGCTGATAGGGCGGGGCGGCACCTGGTGATGTTGCGCGACGGAGCCATGGCGGCCGGGTGTCTCGGTGATCCGGAGGCGGTCACGGAGACGTTCCTTGGCGCGGTCGAGGGGATTCTGCAAGGCGGTCTGTGACGGTTCGCCCTGGGGGGACCGCCTGGGTGTCCCTCGGGAGCTGCTTTGCTGCCTTCGTCTCCTTGTCCCGACGAATCGTCGCGCCCTCCGTCGAACTTCCGCTCCCTCGATGAATCGCTGTGCCGCCCGCTGGGGTTGCCGCGCCCCTCTCCGGGCCTCTCGCGCGGTCATCGTTCTCTCGCCGGGGCGCCGCGCTCCGCTGGGTTGCCGCGCCTCCGCCGGGTGCGCCCCTCCGAGTCGCCACTCCCAGTCCCGCCGCCCCCTAACTCGCCACGCCTCCCGCCCCCCGCTCAGTGCGACGGCGGTGGGAGGTGTTCCGTGATCTTTGTGAGCAGGGTGTGGAGAGTCGCGCGCTCCTGTTTGTCGAGGGGGGCCAGGACGTCTTCCGCCACCGCGCGCATCGTGGTGTCGAAGCCCGCGATGTGTTCGGTTGCCTCCGGGGTCGCGTAGACGCGTTTGCTGCGGTCGTCGCCCGGTTGGGTGCGGCGTTCGACGAGGCCGCGGCGTTCGAGGCCCTTGAGGAGGCTGGAGACGCTTGCGGCGCTCGTGCGGCTCACCTCGGCGATGTCGCGTTGCATCGCGCCCGGGTTCTGGACCAGGTAGCCGAGGGTGAACGCCTGCTCGTGGCTCAGTTCGCGCTCCCGCATCCAGTCCTCGCCGCCCTTGCGCAGGGCCCAGACGATCCAGCGCATGAGGTCGAGGCTGCCCGTGGGGCCGATGTCCGGTGTCGCCATGACGAGAACCCTAATCGCGAGCGTTCGGTTTGAGCTTTGACTGTTAGGGCTCTAACAGTTAGCTTTCTACGTGGGGCGCTCGACATCCACCTGCCGTGTGCGCCGTGCGGTGCCGTCCGCGCCGTACCCGTGCGGCGGTTTCCCGCGCCCCGCCCTCCCGAGCAGCCCCGGCGTTCGCCGCCGCGCGCTCGAAGCTGCCCGAAAGGAGCACCGCCATGACCACCCCACCCCCGGAAACGACCGCGACGCCCACGGATGCGGACCACACCAACCGCACCAACCACACCGACCACACCGACCGTTGGTACCTCTCCAGCGCGCCGCTCCTGCGTGCCCTCGTCCACCTGTGTGTGCCGATGGCGGCGGGGACGGCTGTCAGCGCCGTCTACAACGTGATCAACTCCGGTTTCGTCGGCTCGCTGCACAGCACGGCGATGCTCGCCGCGATCACCTTCGGCACCCCGATGCTCGCGCTGGTGCTCGCCTTCGGCGGGGTCTTCGGCGTCGGCGGCGGCGCGCTCGTGTCGCGCCTGCTCGGGGCGGCCGAGCGGGAGCCCGCGAAGGCGGGCGAGATCCGGCACGTGTCCTCGTTCGCCGTGTGGGGCTCGGTGATCGCGGGGGCCGTGATCGGGGGCGTCGGGCTCCTGCTCCTGGACCCGATCGTGTCGGCGCTCGGCGCGGACGGTGCGGCGGCGGGGCCGACGCGGCACTACGTCGCCGTCATGCTGGCCTTCGTGCCGGTGCTCGCCGCCTCGCTCTGCCTCGAAAACCTCGTACGGGCCGAGGGCGCCGCGCGCCAGGCGATGACGGGGCTGATCCTCTCGACCGTCGCGAACCTGGTCTTCGACGTCCTCTTCATCCTCGTGCTCGACTGGAACGTGGCGGGTGCCGCGGCGGCCGTCGGGCTCGGGAACGCCGTCAGCCTCGCCTACTGGGCCTTCTGGCTCCACAGGAACAGCGAGCACATGAGCCTCGCGCCGCGCTGGTTCACTCTGCGCGCCTCGGTGCTCAAGCCGGTCTTCGGCGTCGGCGGCGGGCAGCTCCTCCAGGCCGGTTTCATGATCGTCACGAGCCTGCTGCTCAACAACTACGCCGCGCACTACGGCGACAGCCCGCTCGCGGCCATGGGGGTCGCCGTCCGTATCGCGCAGGTGCCGGAGTTCCTGCTCATGGGCGTGACGATCGGGGTGCTGCCGCTGCTCGCCTACGCGTACGGGAAGGGCGACCGCACGCGCCTGAACGCCTCGCTGCGGGCCTCCGCCGCGGCGGTCGGCGTCGTCGGGCTGTTCTTCTTCGCGGCGATCATCGGCTTCCGTGAGCAGGTCATCGAGATCTTCTCCTCGGACGACTCGGTCCTCGCCTTCGGTACGACGGTGCTGCTCGCGCAGTTGGTCGGCATGGTCGGCAACGGCTTCACGGGCCTGCTCACCACGCTCTTCCAGGCGACGGGCCGCGCCCGCCCCGCCCTGGTCATGGCCTCGGCGCCGGGCGTGCTGTTCATCCCGATCGTGATCCTGGGCAACCACTGGTTCGGCCTGGACGGCGTCATCTGGTCGCTCACGGCGACGGAGGTGATCGTTCTCTTCATCGGCTTCGCGATGTGGCTCGGATCGCGCGCGGCGATCGACGAGGGCCTGGCGGAGGGGAGCCCGGAGCGCGCCGAGGAGGTGCTGGAGGAGGTCTGAGGGCGCGAGGGACGAATGCCCCCCGGCGTTCAGCCCCCCTCAGCCCCCACCCCCTTCCCCCAGCGCCGCTTCCGCCGCCGCCACCACCGTGGCCGCCTGGTGTCCGACCTGGTCGCGCGGCGGGATCGCCCGCAGGGCCAGTTCCCGGGCGAAGTCCCCGCACCACGTGGTCAGGAGCGTGTCCACGTGGGCGCGCAGGGCGGGCGCCCCGGGTGCGGTGGTGCGGGTGAGGAGGTCGTGCAGGAGTCCGGCGGCGCGGAGGGGCTGGCGGCGGGCGGCGATGCCGAGGGCGTCGATGTCGGCCGCCGAGAGCCGCGTGCTCGCGGCGAGGGACTGCCAGGAGGAGGCCACCAGTTCGTAGAGCCCCTCGCCCATCCACGTCAGGACGCGGAGGCGCGGGTCGTCGGCGGGCAGCAGGGGCCGCGCTTCGGCGACGAGGGCCGTGATCGCGCGGCCTCCGTTCAGGGTCAGCCCGGTGAGCGCGCGCAGGGCGGCGCGGGGATCGGGGTGCGGCGTGGCGTCGTCGGCGGCGCGGCTCGCCCACAGCGGGACCTCGATGATCGCCGTCGTCCCCCCGTACGCCTCCGGGGCGCACCACGTCGCGCGGCCGATCCCCGACGAGCCCGCGGCGAGGCGGTGGCGGAACGCGGGCGGGGGCAGGACGTGGACGGCGGGGGCCGGGGTCTCCCAGTGCAGCGCGTCGAAGGTGCCGTACTGGAGCGGGATGCCGTGGTGCGCCGCCGCGCGCGCGAACGGCTTCTCGACGCCCGGGAGTCCGGACGTGAGCTGGAGGAAGGTGCCGCCCGCGTCGACGTTGTGCAGGGAGCACTGCACGACGGGGCGCAGGGTGTCGACCAGGCCGAGGAGCACGTCCGTCTCGGGCAGATGCCGCCCCTCGATCGGCGCCCACTCCGGCTGCTCGGCGGCGAGCGGGCGGTAGGAGGCGCGGTAGTACGCCGCGAGGGCGTGCGCGGGAGGCGCGGGGACGGCGCCGCCGCATGCCTCGGCCGTGCGGCTGAGAGCCGCCGCGTCGGGGTCGAGGCAGAGGAGGAAGTCCCAGGTCACGCGGGTGAGATCGGCGGCGGGGGAGGTGATGCCGCCGCGGAGGAGACGGCGCGCGAGTGTGAGCGCCGTCGTCGGTCCCGTGGGTTCGTCCGCGTGCGCCCCTGCCACGACGAGTACGTGCCGGGCGCCGCGGCCCACCGAGAGCAGGAGCAGGGGCCGGCCTTCGCGCGAGGTACCGGCCCGCCGCAGGCGGCTGGTTCCCGCGTGCGCGGAGACCAGCCGCCGCGCCGCCACCGAGACCTCGGCGACGGTGAGCAAGCGGTTCGGCATCGGGGCTCAGGCGCCGCCGTTGCCGCCGGACTCGCCCGTCGTCTCTTTCTTGTCGAGCGGGCGGATCGCGATCTTCTTCGCCATGTCGTCTCCTTCCGGCCGGTCGTGGGGCAAGCTGCCCTTGTCCCGGTCGTGGGGCAAGGTGCCCTTGTCATGTTTCGGCACGCCCGGCATCGTTGTCAACGGCGCTTGCGCATAGGGCAGTTGGGGCGGAAGGGGAGTGTGGTGCGGGTGATGCGACGGCCGCGGGTGAAACCGGAGCACCGGGCCTACCGGACGGTGGACGGGAACGTCAGGATCGGCAGCGTCGTGCACGGCATCGGCTCCGAGATCGCCGACCCGGAGGGCTGGGTGTGGACCCTCGTCGAGGCGATGGACGGCACCCGGGACCCCGCGCGGCTCGTGGCCGAGGTGCTGCGCGGGCACCCCGGGGCGGGACTGACCGCCGCGGACCTCGCGGCGGCCGTGGACGACCTCACGGAAGCGGGCTTCGTGGAGGACGCGGGCGCCCCCGAGCCCGCCGCGCTCTCCGCCCCCGAACGCGAGCGCTACGGGCGCGGCATGACGCTCCAGCGCTGGATGGACCTCACCCCCCGCTCCAGCCCCTGGGAGCCACAACTCGCCCTGCGCGCGGGCCGCGTCCTGCTCGTCGGGGTCGGCGGTACGGGGGGTGCCGCCGCCCGCGACCTCGTGGCCTCGGGCGTGGGCCACCTGCACTGCGTGGAGCCGGACACCGTCGAGCTGTCCAACCTCAACCGGCAGACCCTCTACGGCGAGGCCGACATCGGCGCGCCCAAGCTCGACACCGCGCTGCGCGCACTGCGCGCCCTCAACCGGCACGTGGGGCTGAGCGGCGAGCGCCGAGAGGTGCGCGGCCCCGGCGACCTCGCGGACCTGCTCGCCGCCGCCCCGTACGACGCCCTCCTCCTCGCCGCCGACCGGCCCCCGGTCGTCCGCCGCTGGGCCAACGAGGTGTGCCTCGCGACGGGCACGCCGTGGGCGGAGGCGGGTTACCGGGGGCCGCTCGTGAGCGTCGGGGTCTTCCGGCCCGGTACGGGGGCGTGCTGGGTGTGCCTGCGGGACGCCGAGGCCGAGCGGCGCGAACTGCGCCTGCCCCCGGGCGCGGACGAGGAGACCGCCTCCCCGCGCATGGCGTGGAACCCGGTCAACGCCGTGACCGCCCAGCTCTCCGGGAGCCTCCTCGCGCACGCGGGACTCGCCCTGCTCAGCGGCGTCCCGCACCTCGACCCCGGCTCCCGCTTCGGCTTCAACCTCATGCGCCCGGGAGACAACCTCCTCGACCGCGCCTCCCGCCGCCCGGACTGCCCCGCGTGCGGAAAGACGGCGGGGGACGGGGCGGAGGAGCCGGAGGGAGAGGCGGGGGCGGCGGCGTTACGGGAGCCGGGCCGGTGACGGAGGCGCTGCGGGACGAGGTGCCGGTGCCCCCTCCCGGTACCCGGGTGGGCCTGCGCGACCTCGCCGTGCGGGAGGACCGCGAGGGCGAGTGGATCGTGGGCCGCATGGCGACCCGTACCTTCGTCGCGATGCCGGGCGAGGGCGTCCGCGCTCTCGCGCTGCTGCGCGCGGGCGCGCCCGTGGACGAGGCCGCGCGCATCCTGCGCGAGGAGACCGGCGAGGACTTCGACGTCGCCGACTTCGTCACGGACCTCGCCGCGCTCGGGTTCGTCGCGCGCGTCGGCGAGCGCGAGCTGCCGGACGCCGGGGCGCCGCGCGCGAGCCTGCCGTGGCTGCGCCCCGCGCACGTCCGCCTCGCGCTCCACCCGGCGCTCCCCGTCCTGGTCGGCGTGCTGCTCGCGGCGGCGCTCGTCGTCCTCGTCCGGCGGCCCGAACTGCTGCCCGGCTACCGCGACCTGCTGTGGAGCCCGCACGGCAGCGTGGTCCTGCTCACCGGGGCCGCCGCCGGGTGGGCGCTGCTGTTCGCGCACGAGCTGGCCCACCTCGTCACGGCCCGCGCGGCCGGGGTGCCCGGCCACGTACGGCTCGGTACGCGACTTCAGTTCCTCGTCATGCAGACCGACATCAGCGGCATCGAACTCGCCCCGCGCCGCCACCGCCTGACCGCCTACCTCGCGGGCATCGCCCTCAACCTCTCCTGCGCCTCGGCGCTGCTCCTCGCACGCGCGACGACCGCGCCCGGCTCGGCGCCGCACCGCTTCCTGGCGGCGGCGCTGCTCCTCGCGCTGCTGCCGCTCCCGTTCCAGCTCATGGTCTTCACACGCACGGACGTGTACTTCGTCCTCCAGGACCTGACCGGCTGCCGGAACCTCTACGGGGACGGGCTCGCCCACGCCCGCCACGTCCTGCGCCGCCTGCGGCCCGGCGGGGACCGCCGCCCGGGGCCGAGCGCGCGACTGCCCGCGCGCGAGCGCCGCGCGGTGCGCGTCTACAGCGTCGTCCTCGTCCTCGGCACGGCCCTCTGCCTGTGCTTCCTGGCCGCGGTCACGCTCCCCGCCGACCTCACGCTCCTCGCCCACGCGGCACGCGACCTGGTCCGGGGCGGCGGCGCCGCGCGGATCGCGGACGCGGCGCTCGTGCTGACGGTGCTGGGCGGGATCAACGTGCTGTGGGCGGTGACGTGGTGGCGTGGCCGCCGGGCAAGGCGCCGCGACCGCGCACGGTGACGCGAAGGGGCACGGTGATGCGACCGGGCGCGGTGATGCGAACGGGTACGGGCGCGGTGACGCGACCGCGTGCGGTGACGGGACTTGGTACGGGCAGGGGAACGCAGGGCTGACGGGACGACCCCGGGGGCCGGGACGGGCGCTCCGGGCGCGGGGTTCCGGGGGCTGGGTCCGGGGGGCTGGGCCCGGCGCGGCGAGGCGTGTCCTGGCGGAGCGGGTGGGTCGAGCGCGGTTGGCCGTTATGCCCCATGGGGGCGGGCCCCGTCCCGGGCGGCGCTCAGGACGGCCGGCGACGTTCGGTGAGCCCGGTCGCGCGTGACGGCCCCGCGCGCGCCGGGCCCAGCACGCCCGGTGTCCCGAACCGACCCCGGCGCGCCCGGTCCCGTACCCCCGGTCCGCCGCGCCGGGGTCGGTCCGCCGCGCCGGGCCCGGTGTGCCCGTTCCGGCGGCCGACCGCCTTCGGTGCGGCACGCCCCCTCCACCGTGGCAGCGACCTCAAGCCTCCTCGGCGGCCTCCCGCCCCCTCGGCGCCCCCCCCGCACACCGGAAGCTCAGTACCCCCGGTCCGCCCCCGGCAGCCCCGCCGTGTCCAGGAGGTACGCCGTCATCGGCTCGTAGAAGCGCGGGTCGGTCACGTGGTCGTCGAGGGGGACCGTGACCCGCATCGTGCCTTCCAGCTCGCCGATGAAGAGCGCCGGGTCGTTGCAGTCCGCGTAGCCGATCGAGTCGATCCCGCGCTGGCCCGCGCGGCCCGCCCAGCCGTGGTCGGCGACGACGAGGTCGGGGAGGGGCTCGCCGCCGCGCTCCAGGCCGTCGAGGATCGCGTCCATCGGGGCGGGGGAGTGGGTGTGCCACAGGCTCGCTCCGGCCTCGTACACCGCGACGTCCGCGAACTGCACGACGAAGCCGTCGTCCGCGCGCAGGCCGTCCGGGATGCGGACGACGTCGCAGCCCGCCTCGCGCAGCGCCTGCGCGGTGCGGCGGTGCAGGTCGAGGAGGGCGCCGGGGTGCCCGGTCGCGACAAGGACGCGTGCGCCGGCCTCGGCGGCCTCGCGCAGCCGGGCCGCCATGCGGTCCAGGCCCGCGAGGGTCAGGTCGGGGTCGATCGTGTCCTGGCCCTGGCGGTGCTCGGGATCGTCGTTCACGCCGCAGCGCTCCGCCATTACGGCGAGGACGTCCTGCTCGTCGGTCCAGCGGTCGCCCAGCTCCAGGCCGAGCCACCAGTTGCGCTTGCCGTTGGCGAGGTGGCGGTAGTGGGCGAGGTTGTTCTCGCGGGGCGTGGCGACGTCCCCGCTGATACGGGTCTCTACGAGGTGCTGGCGCAGGGCGGCGCGGCTCGGTATGGGCATGGGCCCCATTCTGCCGTGACCGCCGGTCCTCGGCCGGAGTACGGGTCGCGGCCCCCGCGATCCGGGCGTGACCGGGCCTCGATCCGACCTCGATCCGAGGGCTTGGTTTATGTCTATCATTTTGATTTAATGAACCCCGCCGGGCCCTCAGCGGGCACCACGAGGGAAGGGACACCATGCCGGGCGACATCTCCGTCAGCGGTCACGCGAGCGCCGCCGCGACTCCGCTGCCCCACTACTGGAGCCGTGTCGTCGGTGCGGGACGTGCCAACGAGGGGCTGCGGGCCGACTGGCAGCGCCAGCTCACCGAGGCCAAGCGCGAGGCGGGGTTCGAGTACATCCGCTTCCACGGGCTCTTCCACGACGACATGTTCGTCTACACGGAGCGCGAGGACGGCACGCCCGTCTACAACTTCCAGTACGTGGACGCGCTCTTCGACTTCCTCCTCGACCTCGGCGTCCGCCCCTTCGTGGAGTTCGGCTTCAGCCCGAGCGCCCTCGCCCGCGAGACGAACACCGTCTTCTGGTGGCGCGCCAACGGCGCCCCGCCGGTCGACCAGGGCAAGTGGGGCGAGCTGATCACGCGCGTCACGGAGCACTGGATCGCCCGCTACGGCGCCGAAGAGGTCCGCACCTGGTACTTCGAGGTGTGGAACGAGGCCAACCTCTGGGGCTTCTTCCACGGCACCCGCTCCGAGTACTTCGAGCTGTACCGGACGACGGCCCGCGCCGTGAAGGCCGTGGACCCCGCGCTGCGCGTCGGCGGCCCCGCGACCTCGAACTTCGTCCCCGACGCCCGCTTCGACGGCGAGAGCGAGAACGTCGACGCGCGCGTCGTCGTGGGCGACGAGGACATCGACACCTACGACTGGCGCCCGGTCTGGTTCGACTCCTTCCTCGCCTACTGCGCCGAGGAGGGCCTGCCCGTCGACTTCGTCTCGACCCACCCGTACCCCACGGACTGGGCGCTCGACGAGCACGGCCAGGGCCAGAAGCTCACCCGCGGCAAGGACGCGACCCCGGTCGACCTCGCCCTCCTGCGCGACCTCGTCGCCAAGAGCGCGTACCCGGACGCCGAGATCCACCTCACCGAGTGGTCCTCGTCCTCCTCGCCGCGCGACCACACGCACGACACGCTCCCGGCCGCGACCTACGTGACCCGCTCGATCCTCCATTCGCTGGACACCGTCCACTCCCTCTCGTACTGGACGTTCACGGACGTCTTCGAGGAGGGCGGCGCGGGCGACGAGCTGTTCCACGGCGGCTTCGGCATGATCACGCTGCCCGGCATCCCCAAGCCGACCTTCCACGCCTACCGCATGCTCCACCGCCTCGGCGACGAGCTGCTCGGCAGCGGCGAGGACCACGTCCTCACCCGCGAGGCCGCGAGCGGCAGGCTCACCGCGCTCGCCTACCACTACCCGGTGGAGGAACCGCGCTCGGTCCCCGCCTCCTTCGACAGCCGCGACCTCGCCGAGGCCACCGAGGCGAAGGGCACGCCGCGCACCCTCGCGGTCGAGCTGGAGGGCGTGGCGCCCGGCGCCCCCTTCCAGGTCGAGATCCTCGACAGCGCGCACGGCAACGCCATCGGCGCCTGGCGCGCCCTCGGCTCCCCCGAGGCCCCGACACGCGAGCAACTCGCCCACATCGACCGCCTCGCGCGCGCCACCGACGTGCGCACGGTGCGGGCCGGCGCGGACGGCGTGCTGCGGTACGAGGTCACACTCGCCCCCTGGTCGCTGGCGCTGGTCCAGCAGCTCTGAGCGGGGGCCCACAGACTGGCGCGGGGGTGGTGGTACGTAACGGGACGGCGGCACCGGCTCGTGACGCCACCCCCGCGCCGCGGTGTTTGCCGCCGGGCGGTGCTTGAGCCGAGCACCGCCCGAGCCGGTAGCATTTCTTCAAATCGACGCACTGGAGGGGCGGGACACACCCCCTCAGGGTCCGGCGCCCGCGCCGCTCCCCTCCGGGGCCGGTAACCGTCCAGGAGAGACCCGAGCGTGACGACAAAAAGGGCGAGTGCCACGAAGACGTCGATCCGGCGCGGGACCAATCTGCCCCGCATGGGGGACTTCAACGAGTCCGTCGTGCTCGACGCGATCCGCCGCCACAAGGCCGGGCTCAGCCGCGTCGAACTCGCCGAGGCCACGGGCCTGTCGGCGCAGACCGTCTCCAACATCACCCGCCGTCTGCTCGACCAGGGCGTCGCCCGCGAGTCGGGCAAGCAGTCCACGGGCAGCGGCAAGCCGCGCACCCTGCTGCAGGTCACGCCCGGGGCGCGGTACGCGATCGGGGTGCACCTCGACCCGGCCGTCATCACGTACGTCCTGCTCGACCTCCTCGGCACCGTCGTCGCCCGGCGCAGCGAGCCGACCCCGCGCGGCGTGCACACCGAGGCGCTGCTCGCCGGGATGGCCGCCTCGGTCGGCGCGCTCATCGAGGACTCGGGCGTCGACCAGGAACGCGTGCTCGGGCTCGGCATCGCGGCGCCGGGGCCCGTCGACCCGGTCGCCGGGCTCGTCATCGATCCGCCCGAACTCCCGGGCTGGGGCAGCGTTCCGCTGCGCGAGCGCCTGGAGGCCGACACCGGTTTCCCCGCGCTGCTCGACAAGGACGTCGTCGCCGCCGCCGTCGCGGAGCGCTGGTCCGGCGCGGCGACCGACAGCCGCAACTTCCTCTTCTTCTACCTCGGTACGGGCTCGGGCATGGGCCTCGTCGTGGACGACACCGTCCTGCGCGGTTCCTCCGGGAACGTCGGCGAGGTGGGCGGCCTCGGCGCGGCCTGCTCCAGCCGGGCGCTCGTCGAGGAGGCCATCGAACTGGGCGCGCTCGGCCACGAGTTCACGCCGACCGACCCGCAGGACGCGCAGCGGAGCCTGGAGCACCTGGCGCGCATCGCCGCCGAGGGGGAGCCGCGCGCGGCCGGGATCATCGACCGCTGGGGCGTACGGATCGGACGCGGGGTCACGGCCGCGGCGACGCTCCTCGACTCGGACACGATCGTCTTCGGCGGCCCCCTCTGGCCGTTGCTCGCCCCGCGACTGCTGCCGCTCATCGAGCCGATGGTCGCCGAGTCGCCCTTCGTGAAGCCGGTCCACGCGACGACCGTGACGACGACGGCGATAGGGGAGGACGTGGCGGCGGTGGGGGCGGCGTGCCTGGTCCTGGACCGTACGCTGTCGGCGCAGCCGAGGTCGCTGCTGCTGGCCTGACCGGCCGTGCGGCTTCCGGGACTCCACCCCCATCGCCGGGGGGACTTCACGCAGGCCGTGCCGAGGCCCGGCAGGCGACCGTCGCCCACCGGGCCCCGTGCCGTCCCCGCTACGGCCGCTGCACGCTCCCGTCCCCGTTCCTCAGCAGCGCCCAGCGGTCGTGGCGCAGGGGCTCCGGGACCGGGTACTTCCGGGCCGCCGCCTCGTCGAAGTCGACGCCCAGGCCCGGAAGACCGGTGCCGTGGAAGCGCCCGCGCTCGGGGACCGGGGTGCCGGGGAAGACCTCGCGCGTCGCCTCCCTGAAGGTCGCCGCCTCCTGCACGCCGAAGGCCGGGGAGCTGAGGTCGAGGCCCAGGTTCGCCGCCATGCCGACCGGGCTCACGTCGCCGGGGCCGTGCGGGGCGGTGCGGGCGCCGAAGAGCTCGACCGCCGCGACGAGCTTGCGGGTCGGGGTGAGGCCGCCCAGGGTGGGGATGCGGATACGGGCGAAGTCGATGACCTGCCGCTGCAGGAGCGGCAGGTACATCATCACGTCGTGGTACAGCTCGCCGACCGCGAGCGGCACCGAGCCGGCCGCCCGGAGCTGGTCGAAGTGGGCCGCGTCCTCGGGCGCGAGCGCGTCCTCCAGGAAGAAGAGCCGCGCGTCCTCGACCTCGTGGACCAGCTCGCGGGCCTGCGAGGGGGTCAGCCGCTCGTGCGCGTCGTGCAGCAGCTCGACGCCCGTCCCGACCCGCTCGCGGATCTCGCGCAGCACCGGGGGCACGTGCCGCAGGTAGGCGAGGGAGTCCCAGCTCCCGGCGCGCAGTTCGCGGCGGCGGGCCTCGGCGGCGTCGCGCGGCGCGGTCCCGTACGTGTCCGTGCCGGGCACGGAGACCTGCACGCGGACGTGCCGGTAGCCGCGTTCGTGCGCGGCGAGGACCTTCTCGGCGATCTCCCCGGCGTCGTCCCCGTCCACGTGCGTATAGGCGTCGGCGGCCTCGCGCGCGCGCCCGCCGAGGAGCTGGTGCAGCGGGAGGCCCGCGACCTTGCCCTTGATGTCCCACAGCGCGACGTCGACGCCCGCGAGCGCGTTCTGGCCGATCGAGCCGCCGCGCCAGTAGCCGCTGTTGAAGAGGAGGCGGTGCAGGTCCTCGATGTCGGCGGGGTCGCGGCCCAGGAGCATCGGCGCGTAGTAGTCGTCGACGACGGAGCGGATCGCGAGGGTGCGCTGCGGGTCGGAGGCGCAGCCGAGCCCGTAGAGGCCCGGCTGGTTGGTCTCGACGCGCACGATGACGTACGGGCAGCCCTGCGGCGCGGTGAGGAAGGTGCGCACCGCCGTGATGCGCAGGTGCTCGGAGTCGTCGGCGGGGGCGCTCCACGGGGCCGGGGCGAGAATCTCGGCGGGGATCTCGGCGGAGGCGTCGGCGGAGGCGGAGTCGGAGTGGGCGGACGAAGCCATGGAAGCCCTCCGGGAAGGCTGTGTCGGTTCGGTGGCGGAAGGTTTTTCCGCTGTTTTTCCGTGCGGTTACGACTGTTGACACCGTACATCAAGTCGATTTAGATTCCAGGAGCTGCTTCGAGAGAAGCCGATGGGGCTGAACGGACAGCTCTGAAGAAAGGCGCTGGGAACGTGAAAAGACTTCTCCCAGTCGCGCGCCGTACTTCCCTCCTGGCCACGGTCGCCGCGCTGAGCGTCCTGGTCGCGGGGTGCGGTGCGAGCGGCGGCGGGACGGGTTCCAAGCAGGGTGAACTGTCGATGTGGACGTTCAAACAGTCCCACGTGGCCGCTTTTCAGGCGGCGGCGGAGAAGTTCACCGCTGAGACCGGGACCAAGGTGAACATCCAGGCGTACACGCCCGACGACGCCTTCTCGACCAAGATCCAGGCCGCGGCGCGGACGAACGACCTGCCCGACGTCATGGAGGTCCACGCCAAGGGCGAGGACTTCGGGCTCGGCGGCGCGGGGCTCATCGCGGACCTCTCGGACGACATCGACAAGGAGTGGCTCGACCGCTTCATCCCGCAGGTCCGGGAGGACGGCACGATCATGAAGGCGGACTACGAGAACTCCCTGGCGGAGGGCTCGAAGACGCTCGGGGTCGAGGAGGGTGACCGCTACAGCGTCCCGATCACGGTCGGTACGCAGGGCATGGTCTACCTCAACAAGGACCGCGCCGCGAAAGCGGGCATCACCGAGGCCCCCGCCACCTGGGAGGACTTCATCGCCGACCTCGGCAAGCTGAAGAAGGAGTTCGGCGGCAAGGGCGGCCTCACGATCGGCCTCAAGTCCCCCTCCACCGCGCTGGAGTGGATCATGCAGCCGATGGCCTACGGGCTGCTCGGCAAGGAGCGCTTCCAGGAGCTGTTCGGCAAGGACGCCTCCAAGGACTGGTCGAGCGCCGAGGGCCAGAAAGTCCTCGACACCTACATGCGGGTCCAGCCGTACTGGATGCCCGGCAGCCAGACGAAGACGATCGACGAGGCCGACCTCGCCTTCGCGCAGGGCAAGGCGAGCGTCGACGTCGGCGGTACGTACACCCTCGCCTTCCTCGCCGACAACGGCTACGACGTCGGCAACCTCATGACGTTCCCGGTGCCGCCCCCCGCGGCGGCGAAGACGCCCGACCTCCAGATGGCGCCCTTCTCGCTGACCGGTCTCTCGATGACGAAGAAGACGCGGAACAAGAAGGAGGCCCTGGAGTGGATGAAGTTCCTCTCCAGGCCCGACATCGCGGCCCTCTTCGGCAAGAAGGCCAATGACGTCCCGCCCAACAAGTTCACCGACGCCCAGGCGAAGAAGCTCGGGCCGACGCTGAACTCCATGCAGGCGAGCTTCGGCACCGACCCCGACGGCTACAACCCCACTGTCACCACGTACCGTCCCGCTATCTACGACGCCGGCAAGGTCGGCGCCGTCCTCGCTCAAATGACCCCGCTCAAGACGCTCTCGCCGAAGAGCACGGGGTCCCGGATGAGTTCCATGATGAAGTCCTACTGGGCGGAGCAGGGCTAATGGCCACCGACATCGACGCGGCCCCGGCGGCCGTGCCCCCTCAGCCGAGAGTCCAGGCCGTGAAGAAGCCGCGCGCCCGGTTCAGGGAGCGGCGGAACGAAGCCGCCTGGGGATACCTCTTCGTCGCGCCCGCCGTGATCCTCTTCCTGATCATGGGCGCCTACACCGTGATCTACGGATTCGGTCTGAGTTTCGCGCAGTGGAACGGCTTCTGGCCGGAGTGGCACTGGCGCGGATTCAAGAACTACTCGGATCTGCTCGGTGGTTCCCCGACATACTGGCCGATCGTGCGGAAGGCCGCCACCAACACCCTGTGGGTGGTCATCGGCGTCCCGGTTCTCACGGTGCTCATCGCCTTCCCGCTCGCCATCGTGCTGAATTCGGTGAAGCGGTTCCAGGGAATTCTGCGGTCCATATATTTCGTGCCCTACGTCACGACCGGCATCGCCGTCTATTTCGCCTGGAACTACATTCTCGAACCCGGCGGCGCGATCAACCTGCTCCTCAAGGCGGTCGGTCTCGGCAGCCTCCAGGAACCGCAGGGCTGGCTCGGCAACCCGGACACCGCGCTGCCCACCATGATCGTCGTCATGGTGTGGTCGGCGGTCCCCGTCGCGATGCTGCTCTACCTGACCTCGCTCCAGTCCCTGGACTCCTCGCTCATCGAGGCCGCCCAGATCGACGGCGCGGGCTGGCTGCGCACCACGACCTCCGTGATCTGGCCGCTCATGAAGCCCATCACCGTCGTCGTGATCCTGCTCAACGTCCGCGACTCGCTCCAGGGCTTCCAGTCCTTCCTGATCATGACCAACGGCGGCCCCGGCGACTCCACGAGCGTCCTCGGCCTGGAGACGTACCGGCTCGCCTTCCTCAACGAGATGTCCCCGACCCTCGGCCTCGCGAGCGCCCTGGGCTGGCTCCTCTTCCTCGCGGCCCTCGTCGTCGCCTTCATCAACCAGCGGGCCATGAGGAGGATCGGATGAGCACCACGCTCAGCGCCCCCCGCGCCACCGCGCCGGGCGTCGCCAACGGCACACGTACCACCAAGAAGGGCACGCCGGTCACGAAGATCGTCGTCCGCACGGTCATCGGGCTGCTCCTCGCCGCCTACGCGGCCGTGAGCCTCTACCCCTTCCTGTGGATGGTCTCGGCCGCCTTCAAGACCAACTCCGAGGTGCAGGAGGGCGGGCACCTCATCCCGCACCACCCGACGCTGCACACCCTGACCGACACGTGGAACCGGCTCGACTTCTTCGACTACTTCCTCAACAGCGTCAAGGTCACCGTGCTCACCACGGTGCTCGTCGTCGTCATCTACTCGGCCGCGTCCTACGCCTTCGCCACGCTGAACTTCCCGGGCAAGAAGTGGCTCTACCGCCTCTTCCTCGTGCTGCTCTTCGTGCCCGGCGTCGTGACCCTGCTGCCCGTCGTGCTCCTGGAGTCCAAGATGGACATCCTCGGCACGCACTGGGGCCTCATCCTCCCCGGCGTCAACGGCAGCGCCCCGCTCGCGATCCTCATGCTCACCAACAGCTTCAACGCGGTCCCCGGTGAGCTGCGCGAGGCGGCCCGCATGGACGGGGCCGGCGAGCTGCGGATCTTCACGCGGATCTACCTGCCGCTGACCCGCCCGGCGCTCATCACGATCGCCCTGCTCACCGCGATCCCGACGTGGAACGAGTACCAGCTCGCCCGGATCTCCCTCAACGACCCGAGCAGGTACACGCTGCCGATCGCGCTCCAGCAGCTCCAGTCCTCGAACGTCGTGCAGTACAACTCGCTCATGGCGGCGGCGCTGATCATGGTGATACCTGTGATCATCCTCTTCCTCTGCGCCCAGCGATACTTCGTCAACGGGCTCGTGGGAGCGGTCAAGGGCTAAGCCCCGCCGTTCCCCTGCGGGAATCCACGAGGCCCGGCGGTCAGCCCCGCCGGGCCTCGTGGCGCCCCGCGGCAGCCGGCCGTGAGAAGCCGCCGGTGAAGCACCATCGCGCACAACTCAGGAGTACCAAGGTGACCGAAGAACACGAGGCCCCGCACGGCCGTACGGTGCTGGTGACCGGTGCCACCGGGGACATCGGCCGCGCCGTCGTCGCCGATCTGCTCGCCCACGGGTACCGCGTCGTCGGCGCCGACCTGCGCGCCCCCGAGGCGAAGACCGGCTGCGCGGCCTTCGTCGCGGGCGACCTCGCGGACGCGGAGACGGTGAGCGGGGTCTACGACACGCTCGACGCCACCGCGGGCGAGGAGGGCGTCGCCGGTGTCGTCCACCTCGCCGCGTACCCGGCGCCCGGCATCGTCTCCGAGGACGAGACGCTGCGCAGCAACGTCCTCGCCGCCTACCTCGTCCTCCAGGAGGCCGGGCGGCGCGGCATCGGCCGGGTCGTCGCCGCCTCCAGCCTCTCGGCGGTCGGGCTCGCGTGGGCGGACCGCGATCTGCACCCGGCGTACGTGCCGGTCGACGAGGAGCACCCGAACCTCACGGTCGACTCCTACGGCCTCTCGAAGATCATGTCCGAGGAGGCCGCCGCCTTCACGACGCGCCGCTTCGGCACCGCGACCGTCATGCTCCGCTTCCCCTTCGTCGGCATGGGCGAGCGCCTGGAGAAGCGCCTCGCCGGGACCCACCGGGACCCCGGGCCCATGCGCCGCGAGCTGTGGGGCTGGCTCCACACCGAGGACGCGGCGGCCTCGGTGCGCGCGGCGCTCACCGCGCCGCTCACGGGGCACCACGTCGTCAACGTCGCCGCGCCCGACACCGAGGCCCTGGAGCCGAGCCGCGACCTGCTCGCGGCGTACCACCCCGGCACGGAGGTCCGCGGGGAGTTCGGCGGCCACGACTCCTTCTTCGCCACAGGGCGGATGCGGGACGTCCTGGGCTTCGCGCCGAAGCACACCTGGCGCTGAGCAATCTCCCGCACGGGCACGGCCCGCACCGGGGAGTCCGCCCCGCACCCCGAGGGGCCCCGCACCACCTCGGTGCGGGGCCCCTCGCGTGCCGTGCGCGTCGGTGTCAGCCGTTGCGGCGCCTCAAGCGGGCCCGCAGGGCGGCGTACGTGCCGAGGAGGAGGGCCACCGTGCCGGCCGCCGCGGCCCACAGGACCGGGTTGCCGGTGCGGGGGAGGCTGCCGCCGTGGTGCGGACCGGGGGCCGGGCTGTGGCTGCTCGGCTCCGGGGTCGGCTCCGGGGTGGGGGTCGGCCGCGGGGGCAGGTCGTGGTTGGTGAGCGCGCAGCGCACCTCGGCGCCGCGCGCGAGCCGTACCGAGCCCTCGCGCACCGGCACCGCGCCGCCCGCCCCGTCCCGGCAGTCCCAGGCGGAGGCCCGGTAGCCCTCCGGGCCCCCGCTCTCGCGCAGCCGGTACGTGCCGGGGGCGGCCTCGGCCCCGGTGATCTCCGGGTCCCCGTCGCGCCCGCTGAGTCCGGCGGTCGGCCCCGTGGCGCTCAGCAGCCAGTCGCGCGGGCCGGCGACGCCGCCGTGCGCGTTGACGACCTTCTTGACCAGCGTGAGCGTGGCCGGGCGGTGGGTGTTGGTGTACGTGCAGGTGCCCCGGTGACCGGAGGGGACCGCGAAGGCGGCCGGGTCCAGCGGCCCGCTCACGCCGTCGACGAGGCACGTGAGGTCGCTCAGCACGTACCCCGCCGGGCCCTCGGACTCGGTCAGGCGGTACTCCGTGCCGGGCCGGACGAGGACGGTCGTGCCCGCGTCGTCACCGGGCACCGTGCGCGCGGGCAGGCCCCCGGGCCCGTCCACGGGCCGCGCGACCAGGTCCCAGTCGGCGGGCCGCGCCGTACCGCCCTCGACCTTCTTGACGAGGTGGAGCGGCACCGCCTCGTTCGTCGCCGTGCACGTCGCGTGCAGGCCGAGCGAGACGTTGACCCCACCGTTGATGCCGTCGTTGAAGCCGAGGTAGGGGGTGCCGCTCCTCCCGGTCGCCACGCAGTTCATCGAGCCGGTGGAGCGCGGGTTGGACTGGTAGTCCGTGCGGTCGTCGACCTGCTTGTACGCGAGCAGCCCGGGGTCGTCCGACGTGAGCCGCTCGGCGAGCTGGTAGCGGGCGCCCGGGGTGACGGGGACGCGGGTCGCGGTCGCCGACCCGCTGACGCCGTGCGGCCCCGGGAGGGCACCGTCCCTCGCGTACGAGAGCAGGTCCCAGTTGCCGGTGGCGGGGCCGGGCGGCGGGACGACGTCCTTGGCGAGCGTGAGGGTCGTGTCGCACGTGACGCGGTTGGTGATCCGGTGCCGGTTGGCGCCCTCGTCGAGGGTCACGGAGGCCGTGGGGTCGGCCGGGTCGCGGAGCGGGGTGCCGTCGAGGTCGACGCCCGTCAGGGCGCAGTCGATCTCGTCGCCGAAGGTCACCTTCTCGCCGATCGCGACCCGCTGCCCCCGCTCGTACCCGGTGCGGGGCTGGGACCACGACCACGGCGAGGTGCCGGAGCCGGTGGGGTCGCCGAGCCGGAGCGCGGCCTGGAGGTCGGAGGGCTGCTCGCCCTCCTGGTAGACCACGGGCCGGGTCCCGGTCGACGCGACCGACCACTCCTTGTCCACCTGGAGCGTCGCGGGGACACTCGCCTCGGGTGCCTTGTTGATGATCACGCAGCTCACGGACGAGTCCTGGGGGATGGTGACCCGGAACCCCGGCCCGCCGGAGGCGTTGGTCACCGGCACGGGTCTTTCGGCGACCTTGTCGTAGCAGGAGGCGTTGTCCCCGCCCTGCTGGACGAGGGTGTAGCCGGGCTGCTGTTCCTCGGTGACGTCGAAGCCGGCGCTCGCGGTGCCGTCCGCGTACGTGAGCGGGAAGTTCACCGCGCCCGTGCCGTCACCGGTCGTCGTCCGCGGCGAGGCGGCCGAGGCGCCGGGGGTCGTCGTCGTGGCGCCGAAGGTCCAGCCCTCGGGAGCGTTGGCGGTGGAGCCGTCGGGGAGGCGGATCTGCTTGACGACGGAGAGCGAGGGGGTGCAGTTCGCCAGGGCGAGGCTGCGCAGTGCCGCGCCCACCTGCGCGAAGTTCTGCTCCTGGAAGTAGTCGGCGGTCTCGATGTTCGTGCCGTTGTACCTGGTCTGCCCGGAGAGCGCGGCGAGGTTGAGGTTCGCGTTGCCCTGGACGCCCGCGCCGACGCCGACGGCGAGGACGCGCGTGTTCTCGGCCTTGAGGGCGTTCGCGGAGAAGATCCCGTTCTCCAGTTCGCGGAATCGCGTGAGCGAGCCGTTGCCGCCGGGGCCGCTCGGCGTCCCGTACCGGGTCGGCATGCCGTCCGTGATGACGACGGCGAGGTCGTACCGCTCGGCGGCGAGCGCGGGCACGTACAGCGCGCGGTCCCAGTTGGTGGAGCCCTGGGCGGTGCTCTCGTTCCAGTTCGCGTAGGTGTTCTTGAAGGCGGTGGCGTCCGCCCGCGTCGAGACGGAGGCGAGCTGCGGGGCGTTGGCCCCGCCGCGCTCGGCGGGCGAGAAGCTGGAGAAGGTGAAGCGGGCCATGCTCGACGGGGTGCCCTGGAGGGCGTCCACGAAGGTGTTCGCCGCCGTCTTCAGTGCGGTCACGCTGCCCTGCACCGAGCCCGACAGGTCCATGACGAGGGCGACCTTGAGGCCGCACCTGCCGGGCAGCGGCGGGTTGTTCCTGGACTGCTGCCAGGTGCCGCCGGAGGCCGACTGGTTGGTGGCGCCGCTGCTCACCATGAAGCCGTTGACGCCGTTGTCGGTGGAGCTGTAGGTGGTGTTCGCGTGCAGCACCGGGGTCTGGAAGCGGTACGGGGTCGTGTTGCTGCCCCCGGTGCGCAGCTGGGGGTTCGGGTACCAGCCGGCCGGGGCCGCGATCTGCCGCACCCAGAAGCGCGCGCCCGCGTTGGCCCCGCCGGGGTCCGTGTCCGGCACGACGAAGGAGCAGTCGCCGTCGCCGTCCGAGACGCACTCCCCGAGCAGGGTGCCGCCGCTCGCCGCCGTCCAGAGCCCGAGCCGCGTCCCGGCGAGCGGGGCCACGGTCTGGTCGCCGTTGCGGTCGCCGCCGGTCGTGACGGTGACGACGGAGGTCGTGGCGGAGGGCGAGGGAACGGTACGGGGCGCGGGCTTCGCGACGGCGGGCGGCGTGGCGACCGCGTGCGGGCCCGCGCCGCCGAGGAGGAGGCCGGGGAGGGCGGCGAGGAGGGCGGCGGTCCGCAGCGGGGCGGCGCGGCGCGCGGGGGCGCCGCGCGGGATGGGGCGGAAGGGCCTCAAGGGGGACATAACGTCAGATAGTCACACAAAGGATCGGGTGGGTGAGGGAGGGGAACGGGGTGTCGCCGAGACGCCCCGTTACAGTCGATGGCACGCCCCCCGATGACGCGGGGCGGTCATCTGACCAGCGAAGAGGCACCCATGAACGACCGCATCACGCCGCCCGCCGAGGCTCCGCGCGGCCCTGTCGACTCCTCCCGCGTCCCGCGGTACGCGGGTCCCGCGACGTTCGCGCGGCTGCCGCGCGTGGACGAGGTCGCCCGTACCGAGGTCGCGGTCGTGGGCGTTCCCTTCGACACCGGTGTCTCCTACCGCCCCGGCGCCCGCTTCGGGGGCAACGCGATCCGCGAGGCGTCCCGCCTCCTGCGGCCCTACAACCCCGCCCAGGACGCCTCGCCCTTCGCCCTCGCGCAGGTCGCCGACGCCGGTGACATAGCGGTCAACCCGTTCGACATCGACGAGGCCGTCGAGACCGTCCAGCACGAGGCCGGGCGCCTCCTGGACTCCGGCGCCCGCCTCATGACCCTCGGCGGCGACCACACGATCGCGCTGCCCCTGCTGCGCGCCGTCGCCGAGCGCCACGGGCCCGTCGCCCTCCTTCACTTCGACGCCCACCTCGACACCTGGGACACCTACTTCGGCGCCGCCTACACCCACGGCACCCCCTTCCGCCGCGCCGTCGAGGAAGGCATCCTCGACACCTCCGCCCTCTCGCACGTCGGCACCCGCGGCCCCCTCTACGGCAAGCAGGACCTCACCGACGACGCCAAGATGGGCTTCGGCATCGTCACCGCCGCCGACGTCATGCGCCGCGGCACCGACGAGATCACCGACCAGCTCCGCCAGCGCATCGGCGACCGCCCCCTCTACGTCTCCGTCGACATCGACGTCCTCGACCCCGCCCACGCCCCCGGCACCGGCACCCCCGAGGCCGGTGGCCTCACCTCCCGCGAACTCCTCGAAATCCTGCGGGGCCTCGCCGACTGCCACCTCGTCTCCGCCGACCTCGTCGAGGTCGCCCCCGCCTACGACCACGCCGAGATCACCGCCGTCGCCGCCTCCCACACCGCCTACGAACTCACCACCCTCATGACCCGCCGCATCGCCGCCGAACGAGACGCGGGCTGAGCGGCGACGACGGTACGGGCCCGCCCGGGACCCGTACCGCCGCCCCCGCCCCCGTACCGCACCCCCACCGGAAGGACCCGCGTTGAGCCACGACCACGACATCGAACTGCGCCCCACCGAGGCCCAGACGCGCGCGGCGCTCGACCCGCCCGCCGGGCGGACGGGCGGGGACCTCGTCGTGGAGACCCTGCACGGGCTCGGCGCGACGACCGTCTTCGGGCTCCCCGGGCAGCACGCGCTCGCGCTCTTCGACGCGGTGCGCCGCTCCTCGCTCGCGTACGTCGGGCTGCGCGTCGAGAACAACGCGGCCTTCGCCGCCGACGGCTACGGGCGGGTCACGGGCGAGGCGGCCCCGCTCCTCCTCTCGACCGGCCCCGGCGCGCTCACCTCGCTCTCCGCCCTCCAGGAGGCAGCCGCCTCCAGCTCCCCGGTCCTTGCGATCTGCTCGCAGGTCCCGGCCGCGGGCCTGGGCGGCGGGCGCCACGGCTACCTGCACGAACTGCGCGACCAGCAGGGCTCGGTACGGGACATCGTGAAGTCCGTGCACGTCGTGCGCGCCGCCTCGCAGATCCCCTCGGCGATCGCCGCCGCGTGGGAGTCCGCGCTGAGCGCCCCGCACGGCCCTGTATGGGTCGAGATCCCGCAGGACGTCCTCGCCGCCGAGACCCTCCTCCCCGAGGTCAACGCCCCCGACGCGCTGCCCGAGCCGCTCGTCCCGCGCCCCGAGCTGACCGCGCTCGCCGCCGACTGGCTCGCGCACGCCGAGCGGCCCGTGGTCCTCGCGGGCGGCGGGGTCGTACGGGCCGACGCGGCGGGCAAACTGCGCGCGCTCGCCGAGCACATGAACCTGCCGGTCGTGACGACGTACGGCGGCAAGGGCGCCTTCCCGTGGGAGCACCCCCTCTCCGGCCAGTCCTGGATGGAGGACCGGCACACGACGGACTTCCTCGCCGACGCGGACGTCCTCCTCGTCGTCGGCTCGGGCCTCGGCGAACTCTCCTCGCACTACCACTCCCTGGCGCCGGGCGGCCGGATCATCCAGATCGAGGCCGACCTCGGGAAGCTGGAGGCCAACCACCGCGCCCTCGGCATCCACGCGGACGCCCGGCTGGCTCTCCAGGCCCTCCTGGAGACGGCCCCGCCGCGCGAGGACCCGGAAGCGCCCGCACGCGTGGCGGAGCTGCTGCGGAAGGTCCGGGCGCGCCTGGACGCACAGGACCTGAGCCGGGAACGCGAACTCCTGACGACGATCCGCGCCGCGCTCCCCGACGACTCCCCGAGCTTCTGGGACATGACGATCCTCGGCTACTGGGCCTGGGCGGGCTTCGACCCCCGCGGCCCCGGCACGATGCACACGGCCCAGGGCGCGGGCGGCCTCGGCCTCGCCTTCCCGGCGGCCCTGGGCGCGGCGGTCGCCGACCCGACCCGCCCGGTCCTCGCGGTCACGGGCGACGGCGGCGCGATGTACTCCCTGGCCGAACTGGCGACGGCCCGCCAGCACGGCCTCCCCGTCACCTGGCTCGTGGTCGACGACGGCGGCTACGGCATCCTGCGCGAGTACCTGACGGGCGCGTACGGCGAGGCGGTCGGCACCGAACTGTCCCGCCCGGACTTCGTCGCCCTGGCCGAGTCCTTCGGCGTCCCCGCCCTGACCACGACGGCGACGGACCTGGGCAAGGACCTGGCGGAGGCGCTGGAGAGCGGGGAGCCGAGGGTGGTGGTGCTGCGGGAGCGGCTGCGGATGTTCGAGGAGAGCTGAGGCGCGGGGGCGCGGAGCGCGAAGGGCCGGGGCGGCCCCCTATGCTGCGCCGCATGGCGTTGCGACTGGTGAAGGTGGGTCTGAAGGCGCGCGACGATGTGGCGCTCGGGCGGTTCTGGGCGGGGGCGCTCGGGTGGCGGGCGGGCGGTGAGGGGGCCGGGGTCACCCGTCTCGCGCCCCAGGGCTTGGACCGGGCCGGTACGGCGGCCCTCGGCGTCGATCTCGTGCGCGTACCGGAACCGGAGGCCGTCGCGTACCGGGCCCACCTCGACCTCGCCAGCGACTCGCCCGAGCACCAGGAGGAGTTGGTCGCGCGGCTGACCGCGCTCGGTGCGGAGCGGGTGGACATCGGGCAGGGCGAGGTGCCGTGGACGGTGATGGCGGACCCCGAGGGCAACGTCTTCTGCGTGCTGGAGCCCCGCGAGACGTACCGGGACACGGGGCCGGTCGCCGCCGTCGTCGTGGACTGCGCGGACCCGCACGCGCTCGCGGCCTTCTGGGGCGGGGCGGCGGGCTGGGAGGTCCGGGAGACCCGCGGGGACCTCGTGCGGCTGCGCGGCCCCGGGAACGTGGGCCCGTACCTGGAGTTCTTCCGCCGGGCGCCCGGCACGACGCCCCTGCGCCACCGCCTCCACCTCGACGCCCTCCCGCTCCCGGCCCACGACCTGAAGGCCGAGATCGCCCGCCTCGAACGCCTCGGCGCCCGCACGGTGGACGGGGGCCGGGGCGAGGCGTCCTGCCGACCGATGGCCGACATCGAGGGCAACGAGTTCTGCCTGCTCGTCCCCGGGGCCGGGGCGGAGTGAGCCGCGCGCACGCGGTCACCGCCGCCCCGCTCACCACGACGTCAGCAGCAGGTGGTTGAGGAGCAACGCGAGGACCGCCTGCGCCGCGAGCCACAGCCGGGGTCTCGGCAGGAGGGCGGCGGCCGGGAGGAGCCAGACGGTGAAGGGCAGCCAGATCCGTTCCGTCTCGGCCTTGCTCATGCCGGACAGGTCGGCCGCGAGGAGCGCCACGAGGGCGGCGCAGACGAGGAACGCGAGCCGCGCCTGCGGGGCGGCCTCCACCCCCGTACCCGGCCGTGGCACCGTCTCCACTCCGGTCCCGGCCCGTGGCACCGTCTCCACCCCGGTCCCGGCCCGTGGCACCGTCTCCACCGCCGTGCCCGCCGGGGACAGCGTCTCCGCCCCGGGGCCCGCCGGGGGCACCGTCCCCGCCCCGGAGCCGCCCGGCAGCCCCGTACCCGTCCCGGGCTCCGGCCCCCGCCGCCGGGCGCGCAGGGCCTCCCCCGCGCCGCGGATCAGCTCCGCGACGGAGCGGCGCAGGCCCGCGACCGTGGCGAGGCCCACGACGAGGACGGTGCCGGCCAGGTTGGCCCACACGAAGTAGCCGTACGGGCGTTTGCCGCCCGCGCCCTGGTAGTACCGCTCGACCAGGATGTGGTACGCCTCCCACCAGTTGAAGCCGAGCGCCGTGAACACGGCGGGCACGACCACGAGTCCGGCGAGCAGGTACAGGAGGAGCACGGGTTTCCGGCGGACCCCGTGGCGGCCGAGCAGGAGCACCGCGCAGCCGATGACGGCGAACAGCGTCAGCCCGTACGAGAGGTAGAGCGCGAGGCCGAACAGCAGCCCCGAACCCGCCGCCCAGGCGGGGGAGCGGCCCGTCACGGCGAGGGCGAGAAGGGCGACGGCCCAGGCGGCGACGGCGGCGAAGTAGCCGTCCGCCGAGACCCCCACCCACACCGCGGCGGGCGCGAGGACCAGGAAGAGGGCCGCGCGCCGCGCCAGGTCCTCGCCCGCGAGCGCCCGTACCGCGATCAGCGCGGCGACCCCCGCCGAGGCCCCGACGACGATGCACCACATGCCCGCCCAGCCGCCGCCCCCGAGCCCCACGCGGTCGAGCAGGACGAACGTCACCGTCGCCGCCGGGGGGTGCCCGGCGGTGTGCGGGGGCCAGTGGTGCGGGGAGTCCAGAAGGATGTGGTGCGTGAAGTCCCTGAGCGTCGCGGGGATGTCCTGGAAGCGGTCGATGACCCGCAGGTACTCGTAACGCGAGGTCAGCCGCTCGGCGATGCCCCGGTACCAGCCGTCGATCCAGGCGAGCGAGAAGGTCCACGCGGTCGCGGCGGCCCACACCGCGAGGAGCAGCGCCCGCCACGGCAGCCGGGCGACGAGCGGCGGACCGTGGAGGACCACGGCCGCGGCCACGAGGATCGCGGCCGGGGTGCCGGGCCCCACGTGGGGCTCCCACCGCGCGTACAGCGGGGGCCAGTCCACGAAGAGGTTGTCGTGGCGCGCCCTCAGGTGGCGCCCGATCAGGGCTGCCGCCACCACGAGGAGAGCGGCGCCCAGGACGGCGTGGAGATCATGTCGGCTGCGGTGCACGTCCCGACGCTAGGCCGCCTGCACGTTCTCCCCTCGCTCCTCGCGGCGAATGTCAGCGTTTCGTCATGGGTCGTAGCCCCGGTGGCGGGGTCCCGGCGGCCTACGGTCCTGCCATGCGCGTTCCCTCCCGGCTGCTGCCCTCCTCGCCCGGCTTCTGGCGCAGCCCCCTGCGCGGGCCGCGGTTCACCTCGGTCCTGGGCCTCGTCCTGCTCGTCGGCGTCACCGTCCTGTTCGTGACGGGCCTGCTGTCGTACGCGGCGTACAACCCGGGGCTCGGCGGCGTCAACGACAGGACACCGGACAAGGGACTGCTCGGCTTCTACCTCTTCGACTGGCCCACCGACCCCTCCTGGCTCTACCGGCTCACGCAGGGGGTCCACGTCACGCTCGGCGTGACCCTGATCCCGGTGCTGCTCGCCAAGCTGTGGTCCGTCGTGCCGAAGCTCTTCGCGCTGCCGCCGGTCCGCTCCCTCGCGCACGCCCTCGAACGGATCACGATCCTGCTGCTCGTCGGCGGCGGCCTGTTCGAGTTCACGACCGGTGTCCTGAACGTGCAGCTCGACTACCTCTTCCCCGGCTCCTTCTACCCCCTGCACTTCTACGGGGCATGGCTCTTCTTCGCCGCGTTCCTCCTGCACGCCGCGCTGCGGGTCCCCCTCGCCGTCCGCACCGTCCGCCGGGCCCGCGCCCAGGGCAACCTGCTCGCACCGGCGGACGAACCGGCGGACAGACCGGCGGACGCACCGGCGGACAGGCCGACGGCGGGCGCGACCCGGGAGCAGGCGGGGGAGCCCGTCGCCCGGGAGGCGGACGCGCTCGTCGCCACCCACCCGGACGCGCCGACCGTCTCGCGGCGCGGGGCGCTGTGGTCCGTCGCGGGCGGCTCGCTCCTCCTGCTGGTCACGACGGCCGGGCAGAGCATCGGCGGCTCCTGGCGCCGCACTGCCCTCCTCGCGCCGCACGGCGGCGAGGACCCCGGCAGCGGCCCCGGGGCCTTCCAGGTCAACAAGACCGCCGCCTACGCCGGGATCACCACCGCCGGCACCCGCGAGGACACCTGGCGCCTCGAACTCAGGGGCCCCACCCGCACGGTCCGCCTCAGCCGCGCGCAGGTGCGCGCGCTGCCGCAGTACGGGGCCGCCCTGCCCATCGCCTGCGTCGAGGGCTGGTCCACGTCGGACCAGCACTGGCGCGGGGTACGGCTGCGCGACCTCGCCGCGCTCGCGGGGGAGCGGGAGGCGGTGGACGTGTACGTGGAATCGCTCCAGACCCACGGCACCTTCCGGCACGCCTGGCTGCGCGCCAACCAGGTCGCCGACCCGCGCTCCCTGCTGGCCCTGGAGGTCAACGGCGCGGACCTGACTCCCGACCACGGCTACCCGGCGCGGGTCATCGTGCCCGCCGCGCCCGGGGTGCTCAACACGAAGTGGGTCACCCGCATGACCTTCGGAAGGCCCTGACGATGCGCCGGTTCACGCTCCCGCCCCTCGGCGGTCCGCTGCCCCTC
Source organism: Streptomyces sp. Tu6071 (assembly GCF_000213055.1). Taxonomy (NCBI): domain Bacteria; kingdom Bacillati; phylum Actinomycetota; class Actinomycetes; order Kitasatosporales; family Streptomycetaceae; genus Streptomyces; species Streptomyces sp. Tu6071. The sequence goes on from NZ_CM001165.1 coordinate 5,114,331, forward strand.
CTGCTGACCCTCTGCTCGCTCGCGGTGAGCGCGTACGCCGCCGTGCGGCTCCTCTCCGGGGACTGGCTCGGCGTCGCGCTGTGGATCGTGGGCGCCGCCCTCCTCCACGACCTCGTCCTCGTCCCGCTCTACACCACCGCCGACCGGCTCCTCGTCCGCCCCTTCGCCGCGACGGGGCACCGGAGGTGGGCGGGGCACGTACGCGTGCCCGCCGCGCTCTCCCTGCTCCTGCTCCTCGTGTGGTTCCCGCTCATCAGCGGGCGCGTGGACGGGCAGTTCCGGTCCCTCACGGGCCGCTCGACCGACCCCTACCTCGGCCACTGGCTGCTGATCACGGCCGCCCTGTTCGCCGTCTCCGCGGTGGTGTTCGTGGTGCGGGTGCGCAGGGCGGCGAAGCGGCGCCCGTCCGCCGACCACTGAGCGTCCGGGCGCAGTCCCGCGCGCGCCGCGTACCGCAGGAGCGCGGGGGTGCCGACCCGCGCCCACGCGAAGGGGTGCCCCGGCGTGCCGCTCAGGGCGCCCCCGGTGTCCACCACCTGCACCTCGGCGCGCTCGTCCACGTCCCCCGGCGCGGTCTCGGCGATGAGCAGGCCGCCCGGGGCGAGCAACTGGGCCACCCGCTCCAGGAGCGCGCACGGCCGCCCCCCGATGCCGATGTTGCCGTCCATCAGCAGGACCGTGCCCCACCGGCCCTCGCCCGGCAGCGGCTCGAAGACGGAGCGGCGCACCGCCCGGCCGCCGAGCCGCCCGGTGTGCGCGACGGCGGCCTCGCTGACGTCCACGCCGAGCGCCGTCCGCCCCCGCCCGGCCAGTTCGGCGACGAGACGGCCCGGCCCGCAGCCCACGTCGAGCACCCGCCCCTCGCAGCGGTCGAGCGCCGCGCGGTCGGCCCGGTCGGCCGCCGCGCACCAGCGCTCCACCTCCAGTGGCAGGAGCCACCCGTCCGCCCGGCGCAGGAACAGCGGGCCGCGCCCGGCGCGCAGTGCGGCGGCGTACGGGTCCGAGGAGGCCCAGGCGGCGGGCGCGGCCGGGGCGCTCACGCCGGTGCCGCCCGCGGCCGGGGCGCTCACGCGGGGACCGCCGGGGCGTACGAGGCGAGCCGGGCCGCGAAGCGGCTGCCGTGCGCCTCCCCGGCGACGGCGTGCGCGTCGGCCGCGGTGTCGACGTCGCGCAACGGCGGCAGGTCCCGTACCCGCAGCCCGGCGGCGACGAGGCGAGCGCGCAGCACGGCGCCCGTCGTCGCCGTGGACATGGGCACCCCGCGCAGCAGCTCCGGGGCGGGGGAGGCCAGGCCGAGCGCCCAGAACCCGCCGTCGAGGGCGGGCCCGAAGACGGCCTCGCCCTCCGCGAGCCGCACGTCGAGGAGCGCGGGCGTCACCTGCGGGGTGTCCATGCCGATCAGGAGCGCCGGTCCCGCGCAGCCCGCGAACGCGGCGGCGAGCCGCTCGTCCAGGCCGCCCGCGCACTGCGGGACGACGTCGAAGCCGGGCGGCAGCCAGGGTCCCGGCGTCCCGTCGAGCACGAGGACCCGCCGGGTCGCGGGGGTCGCGGCGACCGTGCGCAGCGTGTCGGTGAGGGACGCCTCGGCGAGCGCGGCGGCCTGCCCGGGCGTGAACGGCGGCGTCAGCCGCGTCTTGACCCGGCCCGCGCGCGGTTCCTTGGCGATCACGAGGAGCGTCGTCACCGTACGGCCCCTTCCACCGCCGCGCCCTCGGCGAGGACGCGGCGCATGTCCTGGACCGCGTGCCACGTACCGCGCCACGTACCGGTCACCTTCGACGCCCCCGCGCGCGGCAGGTAGGGCACGTCGTGCTCGCGCACCCGCCACCCCGCGTCGGAGGCCCGGACCACCATCTGCAAGGGGTAGCCGCTGCGCCGGTCGGTGAGGGCGAGCGCGAGCAGCGCCTCGCGCCGGGCGGCGCGCAGCGGGCCGAGGTCGTGCAGGCGCAGCCCGGTCCTGCGGCGCAGCAGCCGGGACAGCGCCACGTTCCCCGCGCGCGCGTGGGCCGGCCAGGCGCCGCGCGCGGTGGGCCGCCGCCGGCCGAGCACGAGATCGGCCTCCCCGGCGACGACTTCGCGGACGAAGGGGACGAGGAGCCCGGGATCGAGCGAGGCGTCGCAGTCGCAGAAGCACACGATGTCGGCGCTCGCCGCCCGCAGGCCCGCGTGGCACGCGGCACCGAAGCCGCGGACCGGCTCCCGCACCACGAGCGCCCCCAGGTCCTCCGCGATCCGCGCGGAGCCGTCGCGCGAGCCGTTGTCGACGACGATCGCGCGCCAGCCGGGCGGGATGCGCCCGAGCACCCAGGGCAGCGCCTCGGCCTCGTCGAGGCAGGGCAGGACGACATCAACTGTTGTGGCAGTGGTCACGTCCCCAGCCTACGAACGTAAACCGGGCATAACCGGCGCTTCATCTTACGAAACGCGGACGTCCGGCCCCGGGCGGGCGAGGGCACGGGCCCTCGCGGGCGGCGCGGTGACACGCTGAGGCCATGCAGCAGTCGTACGAGAGCACCGGAGCGGCCGACGCGGGCGGACCGCCCCATGTCCTGGTCGTCGACGACGATCCCACGGTGGCCGAGGTGGTGGCCGGATACCTGCTCCGCGCCGGGTGCACCGTGGACCGCGCGGGCGACGGGCCGAGCGCGCTCGCCCGCGCGCACACGCACCGGCCCGATCTCGTCGTCCTGGACCTCATGCTGCCCGGCATGGACGGCCTGGAGGTGTGCCGCCGGATGCGCGAGCGGCACCCGGTGCCGGTCATCATGCTCACCGCGCGCGGCGACGAGGACGACCGCATCCTCGGCCTGGAGCGCGGCGCCGACGACTACGTGACCAAGCCGTTCAGCCCCCGCGAGCTGGTCCTGCGCGTGGAGTCGGTGCTGCGCCGCACCCGCCCGGACCCGGCGCCGGACCCCGTACGCCTCGGCCGGCTCGCCCTCGACCCGACCGCGCGGCTCGCGACCCGCGACGGCACCCCGCTGTCGCTGACCCTGCGCGAGTTCGACCTCCTCGCCTTCTTCCTGCGCCACCCGGGACGCGCGTACAGCCGCGAGGAGCTGATGCGCGAGGTGTGGGGCTGGGAGTTCGGCGACCTGTCCACCGTGACCGTGCACATCCGCCGCCTGCGCGCCAAGATCGAGGACGACCCGGCGGCCCCGCGCGCGATCCGGACGGTGTGGGGAGTCGGGTACCGCTTCGAGGCGGAGGAGACGGGCGAGGTGGACGGGACGGGCGGGAGCGCACCGGGCGAGGCGGGCGTGACGGGACCGGGCGCTACGGGACCGGGCGAGGGCGACGGGGGTGCGGACCGCCATGCGTGACACGCTGCTCATCGCGCTCTACGCCCTCATGGGCGCCGCCGGGGCGGGACTCCTGGGCGCGTGCGTGCTGCGGCTGCTGCGCCGCCGCTCCCTGGTCACCTCGCTCGCCGTGGTCTCCGGTGTGAGCGTCGTCGCGATGCTCGCGGGGACCCTCACCGTGGCCTGGGCGATGTTCCTGTCGCCGCACGACCTGAGCGTCGTGACGACCGTGGTGGCGATGGCGGCCGTCGTCTCGCTCGCCACCGCGCTGCTCCTCGGCCGCTGGGTCGTCGCGGGCAGCCACGCGCTCGCCCGCGCCACGCGCTCCTTCGGCGACGGGGACGGCTTCCGCGCGCCCGACGCGCCCGCCACCGCCGAGCTGGAGGCCCTGAGCAGGGAACTGGCCGTCACCGGCGAGAAGCTCGCCGCCTCGGCCGCGCGGGAACGCGGCCTGGAGGCGTCACGGCGCGAACTGGTCGCCTGGATCTCGCACGACCTGCGCACCCCGCTCGCGGGACTGCGCGCCATGGCGGAGGCGCTGGAGGACGGGGTGGCCACGGACCCCGCCCGCTACCTGACCCGGATCAGGACGGAGGTCGAACGGCTCGACGGCATGGTCGGGGACCTCTTCGAACTCTCCCGCATCCACGCCGGTTCGCTGCCCCTGCACCCCGCGCGCATGTCCCTGTACGACCTCGTCGGCGACGCCCTCGCGGGCGTCGACCCGCTCGCCCGCGAGCACGGAGTGCGGCTGGTCGGCGAAGGGGTCGAGGCGGTGCCGGTGGTGGTGGACGGCAAGGAGATGAGCCGGGTGCTCGCCAACCTCCTCGTCAACGCCATCCGCCGCACGCCGCCCGACGGCACGGTCGCCGTCGCCACGGCGCGGCACGAGGACGGTGTGGTGCTCTCCGTCTCGGACGGCTGCGGGGGCATCCCCGCCCAGGACATCGGGCGGGTCTTCGACACCGGCTGGCGCGGTGAGCACGCGCGGACACCGCCCGGCGGGGCGGGACTCGGCCTCGCCATCGTGCGCGGGATCGTGGAGGCGCACCAGGGACGGGCCTCCGTGCGCAACATCCCGGGCGGCTGCCGCTTCGAGGTGACGTTGCCGCGGGCGCCGTGACGCCCGCCGCCCGCCCCGCAGCCCCCGACCCCGCTCCCCGGCTCCCGCCGCCCGTCCCGCCGCCCGTGCCCGTAGCTCTGCCGCGCCCTTAGCTCTGCCGCGCCCGTAACTTTGCCGAGCCTGTAGCGCGCGCCCTGCCCGCCCCCAGCCCCGCCACGCGGCTCCCGCCCGCCCCGTGAGACCTGCCCACCCGTCACCGCGCCGAGCGCGCGGCGCCGTCCTCCGCGAACTCCCGCATCCCCTCCTCGAAGCCGGTCTCCGCCTTCCAGCCGAGGTCGGCGCGCAGCCGCGAGGAGTCGGCGGTGATGTGGCGGACGTCCCCGAGGCGGTACTCGCCCGTGACGACCGGCTCCGGGCCCCCGCACGCCCCGGCGAGGGCGTGCGCCAGCTCGCCCACCGTGTGCGGCGTCCCGCTGCCCGTGTTGTACGCGGTGAGCGCCCCCGGCTCCGTACCGGCCTCCAGCGCCGCCACGTTGGCCGCCGCCACGTCCCGTACGTGCACGAAGTCGCGCCGCTGGCGCCCGTCCTCGAAGACGCGCGGGGCCCGGCCCGCCGCGAGGGCCGAGCGGAAGAAGGAGGCGACGCCCGCGTACGGGGTGTCGCGGGGCATCCGGGGGCCGTACACGTTGTGGTAGCGCAGCGAGACCGCCGTGCCGCCCGTGGCGCGGGCCCAGGCCGCCGCGAGGTGCTCCTGGGCGAGCTTCGTCGCCGCGTAGACGTTGCGCGGGTCCGCGGGGGCGTCCTCGGCGACGAGCCCCGGCTCCAGCGGGGCGCCGCACGCGGGGCACAGCGGCTCGAACCGGCCCGCGTCGAGCGCGGCGACCGTGCGCGGCCCCGGTCGTACGGTTCCGTGGCGCGGGCACGCGTAGCTTCCCTCGCCGTAGACGACCATCGACCCGGCGAGCACGAGCTCGCGGATGCCGCGCCCGGCCATCGCGGCCACGAGCACGGCGGTGCCGAGGTCGTTGCGCCCGACGTACTCGGCCGCGTCCCGCACCCCGTCGCCGAGCCCCACCATGGCCGCCTGGTGGCACACGGCGTCGATCCCGGCGAGCGCCCTGGCGACGGCGTCCGCGTCGCGCACGTCGTGCGCCGGGTCGGCGCGCGTGTCGAACACGACGGGTTCGTGCCCGCGCGCGGCGAGCGCTTCGACGACGTGGGACCCGATGAACCCGGCACCGCCGGTGACCAGTACGCGCATGCGCCCACGCTAGGCGGCGCGCCCCCGCGCGGGGGCGGCCCCGGCGGGGACGTCAGCACCTCGTAAGACTTCGCCCCGGACCCGCCGCGCCACGACCGCGCGGGACGCGGCCGTCACTCCGCCGGAGTCCCCCGGGTGGCGCAACGCCCCCGCCCGGGGGACGGTGATTCCGCGCCCCGCTCACGCTCGGTGCCGTCCCCCCGGGGGGCGGTGCGGGGCCGGGCGCGCCCCCGTGACGGGGGACGCCGGTTGCCGTACGCCAGGGAGGACCGCCCCGTGCCCCGTACGACTCGCAGCGCCACCACCCGTACGCGTGACGGCGAGCCGGGACGCGCCCGCACCCCCCTCCGTCTCGCCGCCGCCCTCCTCGCGTCTGTTCTCGCGCTCACCGGCTGCCAGACCGTCGCCGGGAGCGAGGCCGCGAAGCGGGCCCGCGCCGCGATGGCCACCACGCCCGAACCAGGGGCGACCGCCACCGCCGAGGCCCGCAGGGCGTGCGTGCGCGCGACGGGCACCGGCTGCTACACGTTCACGCAGCTACGGGGGCTGTACGGGACGAAGACGCTCAACGACGGCGGCAACGACGGGGCCGGGACGACCGTCGCCGCGCTCGGCGTCGTCGGGTCCCCGCATCTCGCCGCCGACCTGCGGCACTTCAGTCACGCGCTCGGGCTCCCCGCGCCCCGCCTCGAGGTCGTACGGCATCAGCCCCCGCACGGCGCGAAGGCCGCCCCGTTCGACGAGGACAACGCCGGGATGCTCGCTACCGCGCGCGAGGCGACCCTCGACATGGAGGCCCTGCACGCCATGGCCCCGCGCGCCGCCCTCGTCTACCACCAGGTGGACCTGCCGGGCGTCGACGCGGACGGCGTCCTCGACGCGCGCGCCGCCGAAGCGCTCGCCGCCGCGATGCGCACCGTGCTCACCGAGCAGCGCCCCGACGTGCTCTCGCTCAGCTTCGTCATGTCCGAGCGCGGCGACAGCGCCGACCAGGTCGCCGCCCTCGCGCGCGGCCTGCGCCCCGTGCTCGCCGAGGCCGCGCGCGCCGGGACCACTGTCGTCGCCGCGAGCGGCGACGACGGCGCCTCGCCCGGCTCCGCCCAGGCCGCGCAGCTCGGCGCGAAGCCCGTGCGCGGTGTCGCCTGGCCCGCCTCCGACCCCTCCGTGACCGCCGTGGGCGGCACCCGCGTCACGCTCGACGAGGCGGGGCACCGCCGCTGCGCCGACACCGTGTGGAACGACAAGGGCGGCGCGCCCGGGGGCGGCACCTCGGTGCTCATGCGCAGGCCGCGCTACCAGGACGGGGTACGGGAGGTGACCGGCGCCAAGCGCGGCGTCCCCGACATCTCGCTCAGCGCCTCCGCCGCCGGGTCCACCATGGTCTGGTTCACGCACGCCGGGCGCGGCGCCTGGGTGCCCATGCTCGGCACGAGCCTCGCCGCGCCCCTCTTCGGCGGCATCGTCGCGCTCGCCGCGCAGCGCGCGGGCCACGGCCTCGGCGCGGTCAACCCCGCCCTCTACCGGCTGGGCCGCGACGGCGGCGTGCGCGACATCACGACGGGCGACAACGCCACGGAGGGCACGAGCGGCTACCGGGCGGGGCGCGGCTACGACCTCGCGAGCGGCCTCGGGACGGTGGACGCGGGCAAGCTCGTTCCCGCGCTCGCCACGCCCGAGTGAGCCCCGTACGCCCCCGCCGCACGCCCCTGCTTCATTGCGTCACGTAACAGCGGGATGAAATCCGCAGCTCCGGGTGTTGGCGCCAGCGGCGAGACGGATCACCAGGAGGCATGCGTGGCGGCAGGAGCACAGGCCCGGAACCCCGAGCGGGAACCGGACAGAAAGCGGGAACCGGACAGGGAGCGGGACCACGAGCGGGACGCCCGTACCGGGGAGGGCGCGGAGACCCGTATCCCCGAACCCGCCGCCGGGGCCCCCGGCTGGGCGGGACGCCTGGCCCGTTACGCCTGGCGCTACCGCAGGGACGTGATCCTCTCCCTGGGCGCCTCGCTCGCCGGGATGGCCGTCATGGCGCTCATCCCGCTGCTCACCAAGATCATCATCGACGACGTGATCGGCGGCTCCCGCTCGATGGCCACGTGGGGCGGGCTGCTGCTCGGCGCCGCCGTGGCCGTCTACGTCACCGCGTACCTGCGCCGCTACTACGGCGGCCGGCTCGCGCTCGACGTGCAGTTCGACCTGCGCCGCGACATGTACCGCACGCTGACCCGGCTCGACGGGCGCCGTCAGGACGAGCTGTCCACAGGTCAGGTCGTCGGGCGCGCCACGAGCGACCTCCAGCTGATCCAGGGCCTGCTCTTCATGCTGCCCATGACGATCGGCAACGTCCTGCTCTTCGTCATGTCGCTGATCATCATGGCGACGCTCTCCATCCCCCTCACCCTCGTCGCCCTCGCCGTCGCCCCCGCGCTCTACCTCATCGCCCGCCGCTCCCGCAGCCGTCTCCACCCCGCGACCTGGTACGCGCAGGCGCAGGCCGCCGCCGTCGCGGGCGTCGTGGACGGGGCCGTCTCCGGGGTCCGCGTCGTCAAGGGCTTCGGGCAGGAGGAGCAGGAGACCGGCAAGCTGCGCGAGGTCGGCCGCCGCCTCTTCGCCGGGCGCCTGCGCACGATCCGCCTCAACGCGAAGTACACGCCCGCGCTCCAGGCGGTGCCCGCGCTCGGGCAGGTCGCGATGCTCGCGCTCGGCGGCTGGCTCGCCGTGCGCGGCCACATCACGCTCGGCACGTTCGTCGCCTTCTCCTCCTACCTCGCCCAGCTCGTCGGGCCCGTCCGCATGCTCGCCGTCGTCCTGACCGTCGGCCAGCAGGCCCGCGCGGGCGTCGAGCGCGTCCTCCAGCTCATCGACACCGAGCCGACGCTCCAGGACGGCAGCCGCGAGCTGGCGGCGGACGCCCCCGCGACCGTCGAGTTCGACGACGTGCGCTTCGGGTACGACGACGAGCGGCCCGTCCTCGACGGCTTCTCGCTCACCGTCGCGCCCGGCGAGACCGTCGCCCTCGTCGGCTCCTCCGGCTCCGGCAAGTCCACGGTCTCGCTCCTCCTCCCGCGCTTCTACGACGTGAGCCACGGCGCCGTCCTCGTCGGCGGTCACGACGTGCGCGAACTGCGCATGTCCTCGCTGCGGGCCGCGATCGGGCTCGTCCCCGAGGACTCCTTCCTCTTCTCCGACTCGATCGCCGCGAACATCGCCTACGGGCACCCCGACGCGAGCCGCGAGCAGATCGAGACCGCCGCGCGCGCCGCGCGGGCGCACGGCTTCATCACGGACCTCCCGGACGGCTACGAGACCGTCGTCGGTGAACAGGGGCTCACTCTCTCGGGTGGACAGCGGCAGCGCGTCGCGCTCGCCCGCGCGATCCTCGCCGACCCCCGCCTCCTCGTCCTCGACGACGCCACCTCGGCGATCGACGTGCGCGTCGAGCACGAGATCTTCGAGGCCCTGCGCGGCGTCATGGCGGGCCGTACGACCCTCCTCATCGCCCACCGCCGCTCCACCCTCGCCCTCGCCGACCGCATCGCGGTCCTGGACGGCGGGCGGATAGCGGCGGTCGGCACGTACGAGGAGCTGGAGCGCGAATCGGCGCTCTTCCGCCGTCTCCTCACCGACCCCGACGAACTCGGCGGGGTCTCG